>NZ_JBEZIX010000082.1:0-31789 GCF_040651315.1 Streptomyces sp. NPDC048506 | reverse complement strand
GGCGACGAGGGGGCGTTCCTGGCCTGCTCGTTCTGGCTCGCCGACGACCTGGCGATGATCGGCCGGGTGGACGAGGCCCGCAAGCTCTTCGAGAAGCTGCTCTCGCTCCGTAACGACCTGGGCCTGCTGGCCGAGGAGTGGGACCCCAAGGCCAAGCGCCAGGTGGGCAACTTCCCGCAGGCGTTCAGCCACGTTCCGCTGATCGACACCGCGCTGCGGCTGACCGCGAGCGGGGCGTACGGCGGGTAGCCGGTGACACGGCACGGTCCGACACGGCACATCTGACACGGCAGATCCGACACGGCACGTCGAGGCCGCCCCCGAAGGCTCCCGGGGGCGGCCTCGGCGTGTGGGCGCTCGGGCGGGCGGCTCAGAACGGGGTCAGGGTGAGGGTGACCTCCTTGGGCGCGCCGTCCTCGATGTACGAGGCGAAGCCGGCGATGTCGTCGAAGGCGAAGCCGTAGGCCTTGCCGTCCTGGGTGGCGGCGTGCATGGCCTTGGCGTAGTGGTTGGTCAGCCGCTGCTGGTAGAAGGTGGCCGGGTCGGTGGTGGGCTGGTGGGCCTGGGTGGTGAGGGTGGAGCGGTTGAGGGCCGCGCCCAGGACGGCGGCGATCGGGCCGCGGGTCCCGTCGTTGGGGGCGGCGAGGGTGCCGTCGCAGAAGAGGACGTCACGGGTGGCGGGCTTGTCGAAGGAGACCGTGCCCGCGGCGGCGCCGGCCCGGCCCCTGCGGCCTCGGGGGCCGGTGAAGGTGAGCCTGCCGCCGCCGACCCGGCCGATGAAGGTGCCCGCGTCGGTGGTGACGGTCAGGTCCTCGGCGGCGTAGGCGGACCAGGCCTCGTCGATGGCCGGGGCGAGGTAGTCCCCGGCGAACAGCCCGCTGTCCAGGCCGTGGCCGGGGGCGATCACCCGCTTGTCGCCGACGACCAGGCGGTCGAAGCCCTCGGCGGCCTTGACGTCGGAGAAGATCTTCGCGCGGGCGCCGTCCTTGAGGGTGCCGGTGGTCTGCTGCTTCGCCCCGGAGAGCGTGAGCGCGAGCGGCACACTGAACATGTCGACCATGGTGGTGTTGCAGTACATCCCGCCGGCGTTGTACGTGAACTCGGCGCAGTCGTGCAGCACGTCGTAGTTGGGGTCGCCGGCGACCCAGCCGGCCGGGTAGGCGAGGGCGGCCCTGCCGTTGCCGTCCTGGACGGCCTTGAACTTGAGCTTGCTGCCGAGCGCGGTGTAGATCCGGCCGGACATCCGCGGCAGTTGGAGGGTCGTGGTGCCGCTCGCGGCGAGCGGTATGGCGTAGTCGGTGTAGCCGTCCGGGCCGTTGTCGGCCTGCGCGACGGGCTTGAGCTCACCGTCCGGGGTGACGTGCACCTGCTGGGTGCCGTCGTTGCCGACGATGTAGAGCCAGACCGAGGAGTTGGCGTACGCGCCGGAGTCGTTGACGACGTGCAGCGGCATGCCGGCGGCGGAGCGGCCGGCCCGGGCTGCGGTGCGGGCCGGGGCGCCGGCCGGTGCTCCGGGGGCGCCGATCGCGCGGCCGGCGAGGGCGAGTCCGGAGACGGTGGAGACGGTGGCGGCGCCGGCGGCGAGGCCACCGAGCAGGGCGCGACGAGTGATCATGAGGTGGCTCCTTGCGGGGCGGGCTGAGCGGTGGGGTCCGCGGACCGGCCGAACCGGACGCCGGCGGGCTGCCGTACCGAGACCGCGATGTGGTCGACGAGGAGCGAGCCGCCGGGGCGGGTGGCGTCGGTGGGGGTGACGGTGCCCGCGACGCCGTCCGGGAACGCGCCGCCCATCGCGAGGTCGAGCAGCAGGAAGTGGCCGTGGTGGGTGGCCCTCGCCCAGGTGTCGGCGTCCGTCTCGGAGGCCCGGACGGTGTGGAACCGCTGCCCGTCGACGTACCAGTTGAGCGATTCGGCGGCGGGGTCGGTGCGGTCCAGCTCCAGCGCGTAGGTGTGGAAGCCGGCCTGGCAGGCGGTGTCCGGGCAGGCGCGGGAGTTGCCCTTGCCCTGGGTCTCGTGGCACGGACCGCCGGGGTTGACGCCGCAGTGCAGGGTGCCCCACACCGTGTTGACGCCGTTGGCGTTCTCCATGATGTCGAACTCGCCGATGCCCGGCCAGTTCTGGTAGTTGCCGCGGTAGTCGGCGCCCAGCGTCCAGAAGGCCGGCCAGTAGCCGAGCGCGCCGTCGCCGGAGACGTCGGGCATCCGGATGCTCGCCTCGATGCGCAGGGTGCCGCCGGCCGGGGCGGCGAAGTCGGTGCGCCGGGTCTCGATCCGGGCCGAGGTCCAGGTGGTGCCGTCCTTCTGCGCGGTGATCCTGAGGTGGCCGGCACCGTCGAGTCGGAGGTTCTCGGGGCGGTCGGTGTAGGTCTCGCGCTCGCCGGTTCCCCAGTTCGGCGGGCCGCCCGGGTAGCCGGTGCCGGTGTCGATGATCCAGTCGTCGGCGGACGGGCGGGATCCGGCGGCGCCGTCGAAGTCCGTGCGCCACACTTCCTGGAAGGCGGTGGGGGTGCGGGCAGCGGTGGCCGCCTGCCCTGCGGTGGCCGTGGGGAGGGCGAGGGCGTACGCGGTGACGATGGCGGTGCTCGCAGCGAAGAGCACCGCTCTCCTTCTCGTGCTCATGACATTCTCTCCTCGGCACAGTGGGGGGTAGTGAGGAGTTCCATGGGGGATATGCGGAATGAGAGCGCTCTCACGAGGTGCCCAGTGAACCCTGCCGACTCGACGGCACACCGTCAAGTCGCCGCGTGAAAAAAGGAGTTGCATGGTGTCCGAGCCGAAGGGCACACGACCGACACTGGAGGCGGTCGCCGCGCGCGCCGGCGTCTCGCGGGCGACGGTATCCCGCGTGGTCAACGGCGGGGCGGGAGTGCGGGAGGCGGTCCAGGACCGGGTCCGGCAGGCGGTGCGCGAGCTGGGGTACGTCCCGAACAGCGCGGCCCGCACCCTCGTCACCCGCCGCACCGGCGCGGTCGCCGTGGTCATCGCGGAGCCGGAGACGAGAGTCTTCACCGACCCGTTCTTCGGTCGCCAGCTGCGCGGCATCAGCCGCGAACTGGCCGCCGCCGACACCCAGCTCCTGCTGATGCTCGTCGAGCACCGCGCCGACTACGACCGGATCGGCCGCTACCTGTCCGCCGGGCACGTCGACGGGGCGCTGATGTTCTCGCTGCACCGCGACGACCCGCTGCCCGCCATGGCCGAGCGCGCCGGGCTGCCCACCGTCTACGGCGGCCGGCCCGGCTGGGCGGGCGCCGAGCGCGCCCCGCGACCGCTGTACGTGGACACCGACAACCGCGACGGCGCCCGCCAGGCCGTACGGCACCTGCTCGGCCGCGGCCGCCGTCGGATCGCGGTGATCACCGGACCGCTCGACCAGACCTCCGCGCTCGACCGTCTCGACGGCTACCGCGAGGCGCTCGGCACGGCGGAGCCGGACCCGCGACTGATCGCCGACGGCGGGTTCACGGCACAGGGCGGCGAGCGCGCCATGGCCCAACTCCTGGACGCCGTACCGGACCTGGACGCCGTCTTCGCCTGTTCCGACCTCATGGCGAACGGCGCGCTGCGCACCCTGCGGGCGCGCGGACGCCGGGTCCCGGACGATGTGGCGGTGGTCGGCTACGACGACCTGGAGCCGGCCGCCTGGGCGGATCCCCCGCTGACCACGGTGCGACAGGACGTGGAGGAGATGGGGCGGTTGATGGCCCGGCTGCTGCTGCGGCTGCTGGATCCGCGGCGCACGGACGGGGCGAACGGGCCGGCGGGGGGCACGGTCCCGGAACTCGCGCCGGTGATCACGGAGGCACGGCTGGTGGTGCGGGAGTCGGGGTGAGCGGGGCGGTGCCGGCCTCCCTGACCCGGGCGGCCGGTGCCGGGCGGCCGGCCCGGCCGGGGAGGCGGCCGGGCCAGGGCGGCGGCCGGGCCGGGAAAGGCAGGCAGACCAGGGAGGGTAAGCAGGCCCGGCAGGCCGGGGAGGGCCGCCGGTGCGCAGCGGGTGCCCGTGCTGCGCCCGGTCGGGCGACCCGGCGCCGCGGGGACCGTGCGGGCCCCGGACCGCACCGCTCCGGATAGCGGACTACGGGTACCGTTCCTGGCCATGGGGCCGGAAGCGAAGGACAGGACGATCGAAGCCGAGATCACGGTGCGCAGGGCGCTGGAGCTGCCCGCGCTGCGGCGCGGGCTGCCGGAGGTGCTGGCCGGCCAGGACCGGCTGGACCGTGCGGTGCGCTGGGTGCACGCGGGCGAGGTCCCGCACATCGCCTCGCTGCTCAAGGGCGGCGAGCTGCTGCTGACCACCGGCCTCGGCCTGGGCGCCCGGCCGTCCGAACAGCGCGCCTTCATCCGCAAGCTCGCGGACCGCGAGATCGCCGCTCTCGTCGTGGAGCTGGGGTCGCGTTTCAGCGCACTGCCCCCGGCGCTGGTCGACGCCGCACGGGACTGCGGTCTGCCCCTGATCCAGCTGCACCGCGAGGTCCCCTACGTCACGGTCACCGAGGCGATCCACACCGAGATCATCAACGGCCACTACGCCCTGCTGCGCCGCGCCGACGAGATCCTCCGGCGCTGCACGGACGTGCTGCTGCGCGGTGGCGGCACCCCCGAGGTGCTGCGCCTGCTGGCCGTCTTCACCGGCAACCCCCTCTGCCTGGAGGCCCCCGACGGCAGCCCCCTGTACGCCGCGGGCCCGGACACCGAGAACGGCGGCGGCCCCGAGGCGGCCGACCCGCTGCTGGCCTGGGAGGGGCTGCGCGACACCGGCGTACGCATCGACGTGCCCGGCGGCGGTCCCGGCCCCGACGCGGTCCGCGCCCGACTCGTCCTGCTGCCGGTCAACGGCCCCGTGGCGCCGGTGCACCGGATCGCCGCCGAACGCGCCGCCGACCTGCTCGCCGTCGTGATGCTCCAGTCCCGCCAGGAGGAGGTGCTCGCCGCCCGGGGCCGTGGTGACTTCCTCGCCGACCTCGCCGAGGGCCGGATCTCCGCGACCGAAGCACCGGCCCAGGCCCGTCTGCTGGGCTTCCGCCCCGGCGAGGAACCCGTCCTCCCGGTGGTCATGCGGCTGCCCGCCGGCCTCCCCACCCCCGGCAGCTGGGCGCTGCTCGCCCAGACGCTGCGCGAGGAACTCGCCGCCCCCGGAGCGCCGGTGCTGCTCGGCGTACGCCCCGTGGAGGGCCGGGTCCCCATGCTGGTCGCGCTGCGCGCCGGTCAGGACCGCACGGCGCTCGCCGACCGGATCGCCGAGGCGCTGCGCGCCGGAGTGGTCCGCGCCGGCCTGGACCGGCCGACCGCGCACCGTCCGGTGGTGGTCGTCGGTGCGGCCGGCGACTGGACGGCGGCGGGCCCCGGCCTGCAGCACGCGGCGGAGGCGGCGGCCGCGGCCCAGGGCCTGCCGGAACAGCCCTGGTACGACGCCCGCCGGCTGGACATCGAGCTGTTGCTGTGGCGGATGCGCGAACACGGCGAACAGGGCGTGCTCACCGACTTCGTGGAGCGCGCCATCGGCCCGCTGCTCGCCCACGACCGGGGCGCCCGCCAACCGCTGCTGCCCACGCTGGAGGCCTACCTGGCCAGCGCCGGGCGCAAGGCCGAGACCGCCCGCGACCTGAACGTCAACCGGCAGACGCTCTACGACCGACTGGCCCGCATCGCCCAGCTCCTGGGCACCGACCTGGACGACCCGCAGACCGTCCTGGGCCTGCGGCTGGCCCTGCGCGCCAGACGGCACACGGACAAGCCGTAGGGACGGGCGGGCAACGCCCCCTGGCCCGCGACCGCCCCGGCTGGCCCGCGACCGTCCCGGCCGCCGTTCCCATGGCGAGCGCGACCAGCACCCCCCAGCACGAGGAGCGTGTCCGGCCCCGGAGCCATCGTCACCAGCCGGGCGAACAACGCGAAGCTCGCTACGGCAATCGTCACGGCGGCCTCCAGCCGTACACGGGTCCGATCCGGGTGACCTTATCGCCCGTGGGGTGCCCGGGCCCCGGACACCGCACGCGCGGCCCGGACACCGCACAGGAGCTCCGGACACCGCACTGGGCGCTCCGATGCGACGCGAGCACTAGAAGGGCGGCGTCGACCGCACCGGCTGCGTCAACTCGTCGTACACGCTGAGGACTTGGGCCACCGTGTCGTTCTCGGTCGGCCAGCCCGCCGCCTGGATGCGCCCGGCCTCGGCGAGGGCGTCCCGGCGCGCGGGGTCGGCGAGCAGGGCGAGCACGGTACGGGCCAGGGCGGTGGCGTCGCCGTAGCGGACCAGTTCCGCCGCCCGGCCGACCAGTTCCCGGGTGCCGCCCGTGTCGGTGGCGACCAGCGGCACACCGGCCCGCAACGCCTCCTGGGCGATCAGCGAGCGGGCCTCCCACTTGCTGGGCAACACCACGAGGTCGGCGGCGGCGAGGAGTTCGGACACGTCGTCGCGGCGGCCCAGCAGCTGGACGGGCAGCTGTTCCAGGTCGATCCGCCGTTGCAGCGCGGCTCGCCGGCAGCCCTCCCCGGCGATGGCGACCAACGGTCGCGGGTCGAGCGTGCACCAGGCGTGCGCCGCGTCCAGCAGCAGGTCGTGCCCCTGGCCGGGGTCGAGACTGCCGACCGCGAGCAGCAACGGGCGGTCCACCGCGCCCAGTTCGGCGCGCTCCTTGTGCCGCGTCCGGTCCTGCTCCTCGGGCTCGGCCGAGGAACCGCCGGACCGCGGCCGCGGGATCGCCACCGGCGCGAGCCGCGCGTCACGTGCGCCCCGCTCGCGCGCCCGGTCCACCAGATCGGAACAGGCCCCCAGGACCACGGCGGCGGCCCGCGCCACCCTCCGCTCCATCAGATGCACCAGCCCGGCCCGCGCACCCTCGGTGTGCGTCTTCGTGTGCCAGGTGATGACCAGCGGCACCCGCCGCCCTCCCCTGGGGGGACGCAGTCCGCGCAGCGCCATCGAGGCGCGCAGACCGGCCCGCAGTCCGTGCGCGTGGACCAGATCGGCGTCCCAGCAGGCGCTGCGCAGCAAGGCCACGCTCGTCGGGTCCGCCCGCGGCGGGACGGGCACGAAGCGCGCGCCGGCACCGGTGAAGTCGTAGGCCTCCTCCGCCTCCGGGGCCGCGCAGACGGTCACCCGCACCCCGCGGGCGACCAGCCCTTCGGCCAGCGAGCGGACGTGTGCCGCGCTGCCGGCGCTGCCGTGCCCCAGCACCTGGACCGTGCGCAGCGGCGACAGCCCGTGCGTCGAGGTCGGGGTGCTGATCACGTGGCCGGGACTCCTGGGTCGGGGGACGGAGCGGACCGTACCGGGAGGTCGGTCTGCTTGCTGCGGACTGCGGGGCACTGCGGTTGCCGTGGACTTCTGCGGGTGTTGCCGGGCATCGCGGGGTCGTGCGGCGCAGGGCCGGGGGCCGTCGGACCGCCTGATGCGGGCGCGGTACGGCGGGCGCACCCGGAACTGCGCACCGCGCCCAGGATGCCAGCCCGGCGACGTCAATTCGGCACCGTCCGCACGCCGTTCCGGTGGGAAGTCTCACTCCAGCGCTTACCGGATCACCCACATGGGCGACAAACCGCCCGCGCAGGTGAACGGTCCCTACGGGTGAGCCGGCCCCCGGAGCACGCCCGCCGACGCCGCACGGGGCGCGTACGCCGTTGGCCGGCG
The DNA here is from genome assembly GCF_040651315.1 of Streptomyces sp. NPDC048506. Lineage (NCBI taxonomy): Bacteria > Bacillati > Actinomycetota > Actinomycetes > Kitasatosporales > Streptomycetaceae > Streptomyces > Streptomyces sp. NPDC048506. The sequence continues at coordinate 24,159 of NZ_JBEZIX010000082.1, read as the reverse complement.
CGCACCCGGTGACTGTCCGAATCGGGGATCGGGAGGGCCTGCGGTCCGGGGAGCGGAGGAGTGGAGGAGTGGAGGAGGGAGGAGGGAGGAGGGAGGCCTGGAGGAGGAGAGAGCGGAGTCCCCGGTCCCCAGCCCCCGGCCCCCAGTCCCGTCGACCGGACCCCGGAGGGCCTCAGAACGCCGCTGCCGCCCGGCTGACGCGGTCCCCCGCCGCCGCGGCGGCGACCAGTCCGACCGCGTGTGCGGCCAGCCCCGTGCGGCCGTTCGCCGTGACGACGGCCAGGCCGAGGGCCGCGCCGAGCGCATGCGCCCCGGCGTCCCCGAGCATCGTTCGCTCCCCCAGGTCGTCGCCGACCACCGCGGACACCGCCCCGAGGGGCGCGGCGGACAGCGGCCCGGCCGGTCCGCGCCGCAGCAGCCCGGGCCCACCGAGTGCCAGGACCGCGCCGGCCGCCCGGCCCGGCCGGACGTCCAGGAGGTTCACCAGGTGCGCCGAGCCCGCGATCACCACACCGGCCAGCAGCTTGTCGACGGGGCGTTCCTTCAGCAGGGCCCCGGCGGCGAGCCCGGCCGCGCCGATCCCGAAGAGCTTCACCGCGCCGCTGGTGACCTCGCGGTGCCGCAGCGCCCCGAGGTGCGCCCGGAAGCCGCGCCGGGGGTCGTCGGCACCGAAGACGTCGTCGTACGCCCCGCAGCCGCCGGCGGCCAGCACGGCCAGCGCCGTCGCGGTACGGGCCCGGGCGGGCAGTCCGGGGGCGCCGGCGGCGGCCAGCGCGGTCCCGGCGGTGGTGGCGAGGCCGGCGTGCAGGTGCACCGTCCGGCCGGCGTGGTTCGTGCGCTCCCACAGGACGGCACCGCCCGGCGGCCGGCTCCGCAGCGCCCGGTACGCGGCCCGGGTCGTCCCCGCCGCGCCGAGCAGCGTCGAGATCCGCCCCAGCACCGTGCCGCCCGCCACCATGTCGCTCCCCTTCCACACGGCACCCTGCCGCACACCGAACTCCCGACCCCGCCGGATACCTGCCGGCTACCTACCGGTGCGCGCCGTCTCCAGGAGCTCCTCCGCATGGGCACGGGCCGTCTCGGAGTCCTCCTGGCCCGCCAGCATGCGGGAGAGCTCTCGGACCCGCTCCTCGCCCTCCAGGACGGTGACGCCGCTCCTGGTGACCGACCCGTCGTTCGTCTTCGCCACCAGCAGCTGCCGGTCCGCGAACGCCGCGACCTGCGGGAGGTGGGTGACGACCACGACCTGCGCCGACTTGGCGAGCCTGGCCAGCCGCCGGCCGACCTCGACCGCCGCCTTGCCGCCGACACCCGCGTCGACCTCGTCGAAGAGGTAGGTCGGTACCGGGTCGGAGCCGGCGAAGACCACCTCGACGGCGAGCATCACCCGGGAGAGCTCACCGCCGGACGCCCCCTTGGCGATCGGACGGGGCGGGGCACCCGGGTGCGGGGCCAGGAGGAGTTCGACCTCGTCGGCACCGGCTGGTCCGTAGGCCACCATGCGGCCGCCGACCTCGATGCCGTCGGCGTCCTCGGGCACCTCGGTCTGGCGGATCTCGACGGTCACCCGGGCGTGCGGCATGGCCAGTTCGGCGAGCTCGGCGGTGACCGCGTCCGCGAACCGCTTCGCCGAGTCCGTGCGGGCGTCGGTCAAGGTCTGCGCCAGCTCGCCGAGTTCGGCGCGCAGGGCGTCCCGTTCGGCGGTCAGCTCACCGATCCGGTCGTCGTCGCCGTCCAGTTCGGCGAGCCGGGCGGCGCTCCGCTCGGACCACGCCAGTACCGCGGCGATGTCCTCGCCGTACTTACGGGTGAGGTGGTGCAGAGCGGCGCGGCGTTCCTCGACCGCGGCGAGCCGTAGCGGGTCGGCGTCCAGATTGTCCGCGTAACTGGCGAGTTCGCCCGCCACGTCCGCCATCAGGATGCCGATCTCGCCGAGCCGTTCGGAGAGCCCCGCGAGCTCCTGGTCGTGGCTGCGCACGGCCTCCAGCGCACGGTGCGCACCGGCGACCAGGGTGGTGGCGTCGACGGCCTCGGGGTCCTCGGGGTTGCCGGCCAGCGCGGCGTGCGCGGCGGTGGCGGCGGAGGCCAGCGCCTCGGCGTGGCCGAGCCGCTCGGCCTCGGCGGCGAGTTCGACGTCCTCACCGGGCTGCGGCTCGACCGCGGCGATCTCGTCGAGGCCGAAGCGCAGCAGATCGGCTTCCTGGGAGCGTTCGCGGGCCCGAGTGGTCAGCTCGTCCAGCTCCGCGGCGACGGCGCGCAGCCGGCGGTGGGCGGCGGTGTACTTGGCGAGCGGAACGGCCACCGCGTCCCCGGCGTAACGGTCCAGCGCCTGGCGCTGGCGGGCCGGCCGCAGCAGGCCCTGCTGGTCGGTCTGGCCGTGCACCGCGACCAGGTCGTCGGCCAACTCCCCCAGCAGGCCGACCGGTACGGAGCGGCCGCCCACGTGGGCGCGCGAACGGCCCTCCGCGGACAGGGTGCGGCTGATCAGCAGGGCGCCGTCGTCCAGCTCGGCGCCGGCCTCCTCGGCCCGGACCGCGGCGGGGGCGTGGGGGCCGACGCTGATCCTGCCCTCCACGACCGCCGATTTGGCGCCGATCCGCACCAGGGCGGGGTCGGCGCGCCCGCCGAGCAGCAGGCCGAGGCTGGTGACGACCATGGTCTTGCCCGCGCCCGTCTCGCCGGTCACCGCCGTGAAGCCGGGGGACAGCTCGACTACGGCGTCGTCAATGACGCCCAGGGACCGGATCCGCATCTCCTCCAACACGGATACGACCTTACGAGGTCCGGGGGGCGCCCCGCGACGGCCTCCCCTGTCTCGAGCTCCCGGCACTCCTGTTCCCTGCGCCCGGCACTGCCGTTCCGGGCGCCCGGCTCGGGCTGTTCCGGGCGCCCTGTACCGGTTGTTCCGGGCTCCACGTTCCGGCGCTTGCGAGCTCCACGTACCTGCTGTTTCGAACTCCCCGTACCAGCCGTTCCGCGGTCGGTACCGGCTGTTCCGCGTGCGTTATCGCCTGTTCCGCGTGCGGTACTGCGGAAAACCCCACCCCAAGTCGGAGGGATACCTCATGGTGCGTGGTCGCCCTCGGCCGTCACGCTGATCACGGTCCGAAACGAAAGGTGTGCTCATGTCCAGCGGATTGGCGCGTGCGGCGCTGCGCGGCCATCGGCCCGCGTTCGCGGGGACGGCGGTGGCGGCGCTGTTCGCCGCGACGGTGGTCGGCGCGGCGACGACGATGCTGGTCGCCACGGGCGCGGACGGTGTCCCGCCCGGCGCGCGGCGGGCGATGGCGGCGCACGGCGTCGGGGACATGGCGCTCGTGCTCCTCCTCGGCTCCCTCTATATGTCGATCTTCGTGGTCGCCTCCACGATGGGCACCGCCGTCGCCCAGCAGCACCGCGAATTCGCGATGCTCCGCGCGATCGGAGCCCGGCCCTGGCAGATCCGGCGGGCGACCGCCGTGCAGGCGGTGGCGGCCGCGGTCCCGTCGGCGCTCGCCGGGTGCGGGCTGGGGGCGGTGCTGGCGCGCTGGTGGTTCGCCGGGATGGTGGACCACGGACTGGTCCCCCGCGAGGTGCCCTTCCGGTTCAGCTGGCTGGCGCTGCCGGTGTGCCTGGCGGTGGCGGTGGTCACCTCCGCGCTCGCCGGGCTGCTGGCCGCGAGCCGGTTCGCGGCGCTGCGCCCCGCGCGGGCCCTGGAGGAGGCGGCGGCCGGCCGCCGGAGGCTGGGCCTGCTGCGGCTGCCGCTCGGGCTGGCGGCGACGGCCGGCGGTGTGATCGTTTCCCGGCTGCTCGCCGGGCAGCCGGCCGAGAAGGCCGGCCAGGGTGCCTTCCTGGTGCTGCTGCTCTTCTGCGTCGGCGTGGGGTTGCTGGGGCCGCGCATCGTCAGCCCGGCCGCCTGGCTGGTGTCCCGGCTGATCGGCCGGTTCGGCAGCGCGGCCGAGTTGGCGATGCAGAACGTCACGACGCAGTCCCGCCGCTTCGCCGCCGCAGTGGTCCCGCTGGTCCTGGTCGTGGCGTTCGGCACCACGAAGATCGCGCTGCACACCACCGCCGAGCACCGGACCGGTTCCGCCGGTCCGACCGGCGAGGTGTGGCTGGACTACATCGGCACCGGGCTGTACGCGGGCTTCGCCGCCATCGCCGCCGCCAACACCCTGGCCATGATCACCGCCGAGCGCCGCCGCGACATGGCGCTGCTGCGCCTGGTCGGTTCGCACCCCCGGCAGGTGCGGGCGATGGCTGCCTGGGAGGCGGCCGTGGTCGCGGGCACCGCCCTCGTCCTCGGCGCGGCGATCGCCCTGTTCACCCTCGCCCCGATCCTCCAGCAGGCGTTCGGTGACGCACTGCCGTATCTGCCCTGGACCACGGCCGGCGCCATAGCCGGCGGCACCCTGCTGCTCGCGCTGCTCGCGACCGGCCTGCCCGTCCACCTCAACCTGCGCCGCCGCGCCACGGAAACCCTGACCGCGGCCTGACCCCTTACGAGGTACGCACCGTGAACGACCCCGGAAATCCTCCGCACCGCACCCGCCGCCCGCGCCGTGGCGCGCCGCTGCTGCTCCTCGCGCTGGCCGCCGCCACCGCGCTCACCGCCACCACGGCCTGCGCCGGCCCGGCCCGCGCGGACCGCTCCGGCGCCACCGGCCACCCCGCGTCCGACGCCAGTGCCGGCGCCACCCGTGCCCCGGGCGACGGGGTCGGCGCGCTGGAGGGCGTCTGGCGGATGGACGGCTACGGCACCCTCGTCAGCATCCGGGGCCGCGCTCTGCGGACGTACGAGACCACCGCCGTCAGCTGCCTCCCCGGCTCCCTCACCGGCACCCGCTCCGGCACCCCCGACGCACACGGCGGGCGCCGCTTCACGGTCCCGGACTCGGCGCCGCTCACGGTGACGCCGGACGGCGCCGGGCGCGCCCGACTGGCCATCGAGGACAACGTCGGCCGGCGGACGCTGCACCGCATCGCCGCACTCCCGCACCGCTGCATCCAGCGCCCGGCCCGCGACCCCCGCGCGGTCTTCGACGTCTTCTGGCACACCTACGCCGAGAACTACCCCTTCTTCCGCGCGAAGAAGATCGACTGGGCGGCGGTCCGGGACCGCTACCGCCCCCGCATCACGGCACGGACCAGCGACGACGAGCTCTTCGCGATACTCCGCTCGATGATCGAGCCGCTGCACGACGCGCACACCCGGGTCGTCGCCGGCCCCGACCGGTGGTTCGCGGGCAAGCGGCCCGGCACGGTCCTGCCCACCGCGGAGTCCACCGCCCGCATCGACCGGGCGATCGCCGCCACCCTCGGCGCCGGCACCGTCCAACACCGTTGGGCCCAGGGCAAGCTGGCCTACGCCGATCTGCCCGGCCGCATCGGCTACTTCCGCATCACCCAGTTCGCCGACTACACCCGAAAGGGCGACTACGCCGGAGACGTCGCCGAGCTCGACCGGGCCCTGAACGCGGTGTTCACCACGGCCCGCACCAAGGGCCCGACGGCCCTGCGCGGCCTGATCGTCGACGTACGGCTCAACGGCGGCGGAGCGGACCCGCTCGGGCTGCGCATCGCCTCCCGGCTCACCGACCGCCCGTACCTCGCCTACCGCAAGCGGGCGCGGAACGACCCCGGTGACCCGGGCGCCTTCACCACGCCCCAGCCGATACGAATCCGCCCGTACCGAGGCCCGGTCTACACCGGCCCGGTGGCGGTCCTCACGGGCCGGTTGACGATCAGCGCGGGCGAGACCTTCACCCAGTCCCTGATCGGTCGCTCCCCCGCCCCCACCCGCATCGGCGAGAACACCCAGGGCGTCTTCTCCGACATCCTGGGCCGCGCCCTCCCGAACGGCTGGACCTTCGGCCTCCCCAACGAGGAGTTCCTGACCGCCGACGGCCACACCTTCGACGGCACCGGCATACCCCCCACCGTCCCCGCCCCCGTCTTCACCGACCAGGACCTCTCCGCCAGCCGCGACACGGCCCTCACCCGCGCCAAGGAGCTCCTCGGCGGTGGTGCGGTGGGGGCCGGCGATCGGCGGGGACCGGGGGCCGCGGGGAGCGACGCGCCTCGGGGAGGCAAAGGAGGCACTCCTTAGTGCGGTTTAGTGCGGTGCCCCCCGCCACCCGGCCACCGGGAGGGCGAACTTGGCGACCAGACGATCCGTGAAGGAGGCATGGTGGAGCCGCGCCAGGCGTACGGGGATGGCGCCGCGGCGGACCTCGACGCGGGCGCCCGCGGGGAGTTCGACGCTGCGGCGGCCGTCGCACCACAGCACGCCGTGCGGGGTCTTGGGCTGGACCTCGACCGCCAGGACGGAGCGCGGCGAGGTGACCAGCGGCTTGGCGAAGAGGGCGTGGGCGCTGATCGGGACCATCAGCAGGGCCTCGACCTCGGGCCACACCACGGGGCCGCCGGCCGAGAAGGCGTAGGCGGTCGATCCGGTGGGGGTCGCACAGACCACCCCGTCGCCGCCGAAGCGCGAGACCGGCCGGCCGTCGACCTCGGTCACGACCTCCAGCATCCGCTCCCGTGCGGCCTTCTCCACCGAGGCCTCGTTGAGGGCCCAGTCGGTGTGCACGACATGGCCGTTGTTGCGGACGAGGACGTCGAGCGTCATCCGCTCCTCGACCTCGTAGGCGCGGGTGACGACCCGGTCGACGACCTTGTCGAGGTCGTCGCGCTCGGCCTCGGCGAGGAAGCCGACCCGGCCGAGGTTGACGCCGAGCATCGGAACCCCGGACGTCCTGGCGAAGTCCGCGCCGCGCAGCAGCGTGCCGTCGCCCCCCAGGACCACCAGCAGTTCGCAGCCCTCGGCCGCGCACTGCTCCGACTCGACGCGCTGGACCTCCGGCGGCAGCGGCAGGTCCGCGGCCTCCTCCGCCAGCACCCGCACCCCGATCCCGCTGCGCAACAGTCCCTGGACGACGAGTTCGGCGCTCCGGATGGCCGCGGGGCGGCCGGTGTGTGCGAGCAGGAACACCGTCCGCTCGGCTCCGGTGTTCTCCTGTGCTGCGCTGCCTTCAACTGCCTGGGTTGTGGTCAACGAGGCCCCTCCGCCACTGCACGGTCGACGTCCGCCGGGTCGAGTGCAGGCGCCCCGGCTCGCAGCCAAAGAAAGTACTCGACATTGCCGGAAGGTCCAGGCAGCGGGCTCGCCACCACGCCGAGTACGCCAAGTCCCAGCTCGGCCGCCCGGCTCGCGACGGCGCGTACCGCCTCGGCGCGCAGCGCCGCGCTGCGCACGACCCCGCCACTGCCCAGCCGCTCCTTGCCGACCTCGAACTGTGGCTTGACCATCAGCACGAGGTCCGCGTCCGGTGCCGCACAGCCGACCAGCGCGGGCAGCACGAGCCCGAGCGGGATGAAGGAGAGATCGCCGACGATCAGGTCGACGGGCTGCCCGTCGATCTGCTCCAGCGTCAACTCGCGTACGTTGGTGCGGTCCTTCACGGTGACCCGCTCGTCGCTCTGCAACGACCAGGCGAGCTGTCCGTATCCGACGTCGACGGCGACGACATGACCGGCGCCGGCCCGCAGCAGCACGTCGGTGAAGCCACCGGTCGAGGCGCCCGCGTCCAGCGCCCGCCGGCCCTCGATCCGCAGGCCGCGCGGGACGAAGGCGGCGAAGGCCCCGGCGAGCTTGTGGCCGCCACGCGAGACGTAGTCGGGGTCGCTGTCGTCCGCACGGACGACCAGGGCGGCGCTGGTCTCCACCTGAGTGGCCGGCTTGGTCGCGGTCGCACCGCCGACGGTCACCCGGCCCGCGGCGATCAGCTGGCTCGCGTGCTCGCGCGAGCGGGCCAGCTTGCGGCGCACCAGCTCCGCGTCGAGTCGGCGTCGTGCCACTCCTGCCACCTGTGGTTCAGCTCCTGTTGTCGTACGCCGCCGGGGAAGTCGGCGTGGCGGAATCCGCCCTCGGGGAGGCCGGGGGCGGTGCGGGCGGCCCGGGGTGCTGGTCGAGGCCGGCCAGCACATCGCGCAGTCCACGGTGCACATCCTCGTACACCTGGAGGTGGCCGCTCGACGGCAGGTGGTCGGCATCGGCGAGGCGCCGCAGCCCGGCGTCGACCGCGGGCTGTCCGGTGGGCGTCACGCCCACCCCGAGCGGCCGCGGCCCGTCGGGCGCGGCCGGCTCCCCCTGCGCGCCGGGACTCCCGGGCCCAGGGCGCGCACCGGACTCCCCGCGCTCCTGGAACCGCACGGGCTCACCGGGCTCACCGGGCTCCCCCGACTTCCCTGACTCCCGGAGCCGCACGGGCTCCCCCGACACGGGCTCGCCGGTCGCCACGGCCCCGGCATCGGCCACCGCCCCGGCGGCTTCCCGCGCCCCCACGGCCTGTGCGGTCCCTGCGGCGTCCGCGGCTCCCCCGGGCGCCTCCGGCTCCGGGCCGGACATCGGCTCTTCCATGCCCCCGACGCTACCTCGGCGGGCAGTGACACGGGCGAACGAGCCGCCCGCGACCTGGCGTATCGTCGCCTCCGATGGCAACCCTCGACCAGTGCCGTGCCGCGCTCGACCGGCTGGCCCAGAACCTGTCCTCCGCCGACGGCAGCGTGCGCAGCGCCGCCGCCCTCGACCGTTCGCTCAGCTGCCACATCACGGACCTCGATGTGACGTTCCTCGGACGACTGGCCGGCGGCACCATCCGGGACGTCACCAGCGTGCCCGGCCCGCCCCCGCACAAGGCCGAGATCCGGCTGTCCATGGCGGGCGACGACCTGGTCGCGCTGGTCGACGGACAGCTGAACTTCGCCCGGGCCTGGGGCAGCGGCCGGGTCAAGCTGGAGGCCGGTCTGCGCGACCTGCTGCGCCTCAGGACGCTGTTGTAGCGGCCCCGGCCCCGGCCCCGGCCCCGGCCCCGGCTCCGGCCCCGGCGGCATCGTCCGTGCGCTGCCGGCGCGGCGTCCGTGCCGCCGGTACCACCAGCGGTGTTCCGGTCTCCGGGTCGTCGATGACCTGACAGCCGATCCCGAAGACCCGCTGCACCAGCTCCGCGGTGACGACATCGCCCGGTGCGCCCTCGGCGACGACCGCGCCGTCCTTCATGGCGATGAGGTGGGTCGCGTAACGGGCGGCCTGGTTGAGGTCGTGCAGCACCGCGACCAGCGTCCGCCCCTGCTCCTCGTGCAGCTCCGCGCACAGGTCCAGCACCTCGATCTGGTGCTGGATGTCCAGGTACGTCGTCGGCTCGTCCAGGAGGAACAGCGGCGTCTGCTGGGCGAGCGCCATCGCGATCCACACCCGCTGCCGCTGCCCGCCGGACAGCTCGTCGACGTAGCGGTCGGCCAACTCGCCGACGCCGGTGGCCGCCATCGACTCCTGGACGATCCGCTCGTCGTCGGCGGACCACTGCCGCAGCAGCCCCTGGTGCGGGTAGCGGCCGCGCGCCACCAGGTCCGCGACGGTGATCCCGTCCGGCGCGATCGAGGACTGCGGCAGCAGCCCCAGGGTCCTGGCGACCTTCTTCGCCGGGAGCGAGGAGATCGCGGAGCCGTCCAGCAGCACCGCGCCCGCGGCCGGCTTCAGCATCCGCGAGAGCGCGCGCAGCAGCGTGGACTTGCCGCAGGCGTTCGGGCCGACGATGACCGTGAAGGAGTGGTCGGGGACGGCGACCGAGAGGTTCTCGGCGATGACCCGCTGGTCGTAGGCGAGGGTGACGTTCTCGGCCGTGAGACGGCTCACTGAAAAGCTCCTGGGGTCGTGGTGTCGCGGTTGCCGCCCGGGACGGGTCGGGCCGGTGCCTGCGGTGTCCGTCGGCCTCTCACATCCGTCCCGCCTTCCGCTCGGTGACCAGCAGCCACAGCAGATAGCCGCCGCCGAGGACGCCGGTCAGCACGCCCACCGGCAGTTGGTCGGCGCCGAAGAGCTGCTGCGAGGCCCAGTCGGCGGCCACCAGCAGCACGGCTCCCATGATTGCGGCGGGCAGCAGGTTGGGGCCGGGCGACCGGGTGAGGCGCCGGGCCAGCTGGGGTGCGGTGAGCGCCACGAAGGCGATCGGCCCGGCCGCCGCGGTGGCGGAGGCGACCAGCACGACCGCGGCCAGCAGGACGACGATGCGGACCCGGTCGACGCGTACGCCCAGCGCGTAGGCGGCGTCGTCGCCCATCTCCAGCATGCGCAGCGGCCGCCCGTAGAGCAGGACCAGGGGGAGGCAGACGGCGCAGACCGCGGCCAGCGGCCAGACCTGGTCCCAGTCGCGGCCGTTGAGGGAACCGGTCATCCAGGTGGTGGCCCGGGTCGCCTCGACGATGTTCGCCTTGGTCATCAGGTAGAGCACCATCGCGTAGAGCATGGCGCTGGCCCCGATGCCGACGAGCACGAAGCGGTAGCCGTGGATGCCGCCCTTCCAGGCGAGCAGGAAGATGGCGACACCGGTGACCACCCCGCCGGCCACCGCCCCCATGGCGACCGCGACCGTCCCGGCCTGGAAGTAGACGATGGCGACCAGCGCTCCGACGGACGAGCCCTGGGCGAAGCCCAGGACGTCGGGGCTGCCCAGCGGGTTGCGGGTGACGGTCTGGAAGACCGCCCCGGAGATCCCGAACGCGGCGCCCACCAGCAGCCCCACCAGGACCCGCGGCAACCGGAGGTCCTGGACGATGAACTGCTGGCCGGGATCGCCGCCGCCGGTCAGCGCGCCGAGCACCTCGGCCGGTGTCATCGGGTAGTCGCCGGAGCCGATCAGCGCGACCGCGGCGGCCAGTGCGACGGCCAGCAGCAGCAGTCCGACGACGACGGAGCGGACGTCCAGCCGGAGCGAGAGCCCTCCCCGGGTGCGCACCGCCCGCACCTGCTTCGTGCCCTGCCCGGGCCTGTCGATCGTCCTCACAGCTGGGCCATCCTCCGACGCCGTACGAGATAGATGAAGACCGGGCCGCCGACGACGGCCGTGACGATGCCGACCTGTAGTTCGCCGGGGCGGGCCACGACCCGGCCGAGGACGTCCGCGCCCAGCAGCAGGACCGGCGAGAGCACCGCGGAGTACGGCAGGATCCAGCGCATGTCGGGACCGGTGATGGCCCGTACGACGTGCGGAACCATCAGGCCGACGTAGACGATCGGGCCGCAGGCGGCGGTCGCCCCGCCGCACAGCAGGGTGATGGCGAGCATCGCCGTCACCCGGGTGCGGGTCAGCCGGGTGCCCAGCGCCCGCGCCTGGTCGTCGCCGAGCGCGAGGGCGTTCAACGGCCGGGCGATGGACAGCGCGAGGACGGCGCCGACCGCCAGGAACGGCGCGATCTGAGTGACCGTCGGCAGGGTGGCGGAGGCCAGCGAACCGACCGTCCAGAAGCGCATCTTGTCCAGTGCGGCGGTGTCCATCAGGTTCACGGCGTTGAGGTAGCCGACGAGGACGGCGGTGAGCGCGGTGCCGGCGAGGGCGAGCCGGACGGGTGTGGCGCTGCGGGTGCCGCCGAGGACGTACACCGCGACGGAGACCACCGCGGCGCCGGCGAAGGCGAACCACACATAGCCGGTCAGCGAGGTGACGCCGAGGAAGCTGATGGCGGAGACGACGGCGGCCGAGGCGCCGGCGTTGATGCCCAGAACTCCCGGGTCCGCCAGGGGATTCCGGGTCAGCGCCTGCATGACGGTGCCGGCGAGGCCGAGGGCGGCGCCGACGATCAGACCCAGCAGGGTGCGGGGGACGCGCACGTCGTGGACGATCACGTCGGTGTCGTTGCCGGAGTAGTGGAACACCCCGTGCCAGACCTGGTCGAGGGGTATCTGCTTGGCGCCGACGGCGATGCCCAGCACGGTGACGACGGCGAGCACGGCCACGGAGGCGAGCAGCCCCGCGGAGCGTATGACCTGCCGTCTCCGGAGCGCCGCGGGGGCCGGGGCCGTTGTTGCTTCGGGGGGACTGTCAACCAACACGAAGGTTAGGTTAGCCTACCCTCACATTCGACTTGCCGGCCCTCCCAGAGAGAAGCACACCCACCATGAGCACCTCCCGAAGCGTAACTCCATCCCGCCGTGGCGTCCTGGCCGCGGGCGGTGCCATCGGCATCGGCGCCCTGCTCGCCGCCTGCGGTGGGGGCAAGGGCTCGGAAGGCGCCAACGGCGGCTCCAAGGGCGGCCCGTGGTCCTTCACCGACGACCGCAAGCAGAAGGTCTCCCTCACGAGCACCCCGCAGCGGATCGTCGCCTTCACCGGAACCGCGGCCGCGCTGCACGACTTCGGGATCGACGACCAGATCGTCGGCGTCTTCGGCCCCACCAAGCTCAAGAACGGCAAGCCCGATCCGCAGGCCGGCGACCTCGACGTCAACAAGGTCAGCATCATCGGCAACGCCTACAACCAGTTCAACGTGGAGAAGTACGCGGGGCTGCGCCCCGACCTGCTGGTCACCAACATGTACGAGCCGGACGCACTGTGGTTCGTCCCGGACGACAGCAAGGACAAGATCACCAAGCTGGCGAAGTCGGTGGCCATCACCTCGTCCCGGGTCCCGCTCGTGAAGATCATCGAGCGGTACGCCGAACTGGCGGAGTCGCTCGGCGCCGACCTCAAGGCCAAGAAGGTCACCGACGCCAAGGCCCGTTTCGAGCAGGCCTCCGAGAAGCTGCGCCGGGCCGCCAAGTCCCGTCCGGTCAAGGTGCTCGCCTGCTCCGGCAGCCCCGACCTCTTCTACGCCTCCAACCCCGGCATCAACGCCGACCTCATGTACTACAAGTCCCTCGGCGTCGACCTGATCGTGCCCGACCACCTGGACAAGGGCGGCTACTTCGAGGGCCTCAGCTGGGAGAACGCCGACAAGTACCGTGCCGACGTGCTCCTGCTGGACAACCGCACCGCCACCCTCCAGCCCAAGGACCTGGCCGCCAAGCCCTCCTGGGCCAAGCTGCCCGCAGTCAAGGCCGGCCAGATCACCCCGTGGTCGAGCGAGCCGCGCTTCTCCTACGCGGGCTCCGCACCGCTCATCGAGTCGCTGGCCAAGGCGATCGAAAGCGCCAAGAAGGTCAACTGACGCCGCGTTCCCCGGCCGCGGTGGAGCACCCGCCACCGCACTCCACCGCGGTCCCATCCCCCACCACCGTTCCGGGAGGTTCCCGCATGACCACGACCGTCGCCCCCGCCACCGCACCGTTCCGCTTCTTCGACGTGCACGTCGTACGCACCCGGCGGCTCGGCCCGTCCCTGATGCGGATCACCTTCGGCGGCGAACGGCTGGACGCACTGGCCTGCGGCGGTCGCGACCAACGGTTCAAGCTCTTCCTCCCGCAGCCCCACCAGGACCGCCCCGTCTTCCACGACACCGGCGACGGGTGGTACGCCGCCTGGCGGGCCCAGGACCCGGCCGAGCGCGCGGTGATGCGCTCGTACACGATCCGCGAACAGCGGCCCCACGCAGGGGAGTTCGACGTGGACTTCGCGCTGCACGGCGCCGAGCCGGGAGCCGCGGTGACGGCGGGCGGGCCGGCCTCCCGGTGGGCCGCCGGCGCCCGGCCCGGCGACCGGCTGACCGTGCTCGCCCCGGTCGTCGAGGACAACGGCGGGGTCGACTTCCGCCCGCCGACCGGCACCGACTGGATCCTGATCACCGGCGACGAGACGGCGCTGCCCGCCATCGCCGGCATCCTGTCCTGGCTCTCCCCCGGCACCCGGGCCGCGGTCTGGATCGAGGTCGACCACGAGGACGACCGGCAGCAGCTGCCGACCTTCGCGGACGCCGAGGTCACCTGGCTCGTCCGGGACCGGGCGGCCGCCGGGAGCGGCGAGCCGGTGCTCGACGCACTGCGCGCCGCCGAGCTGCCCGGGGGCACCCCGTACGCCTGGGTCGCCGGCGAGGCGGGCACCGTCAAGGCGGTGCGCCGGCACCTGGTGCGCGAGCGCGGATTCGACCGCAGGGCCGTGAAGTTCACCGGCTACTGGCGGCGCGGCGCCACCGAGGAGGACCTGATCGCGGAGCTGACGGCCGGCACGGCGCCCGACGAGGACTGAAACGCCGGCGAGGACCGGGCCGTCCGCCGCCGCAGCGCACCGGGGCCCCCGCAGCGCACCGGAGCCCCTCAGCGCACCGGGGCTCCGCAGCGCACCCGGCCCCGCCCCGAGGACCGGGGCCCCGCCACGAGGGGCCCCGGTCCTCACATCCCGATCCGGGCCAGGGCCTTGCCCGCGTCCGCCGTGCAACTGCCGCTCCCCGCGGCCGTCCAGGCCGCCGCGCAGAGCGCCCGCAGTCCGTCCAGCGGGGTGCCCTCGCCGGTCACCGCGAGCGCGTCCCCGGCCGGCTCGGCCCGCCAGCCGCCGCAGCGGAAGCCGCCGCCGTCCTCGGTCACCTCCGGCTGCGGCACCAGCAGCCCGCGCAGATCGGCCTCCACGTAGGCCGGCCGGTGCTGCGGCGGGGCCGCCAGCAGTTCGGCGGCGGTGGTGACGCCGGTGAGCACCAGCAGCGCGTCGACCCCGCCGTTGAAGGCGCCCTCGATGTCGGTGTCCAGCCGGTCCCCGATCACCAGCGGCCGCCGGGCGCCGGTCCGCAGCACCGTCTCCCGGTGCATCGGCGGCTGCGGCTTGCCGGCCACCTGCGGCGTCCCGCCGGCCGCGATCCGGACCACCTCCACCAGCGCGCCGTTGCCGGGCGCGATCCCGCGCTCCTTGGGGATGGTCAGATCGGTGTTGGACGCGAACCACGGCACCCCGCGCTGCACCGCGTACGCGGCCTCCGCCAGCCGCCCCCAGTCCAGCGTCGGGTCGTAGCCCTGCACCACCGCCGCCGGCTCGTCGTCCGCGGAGAACACCGGCCGCAGACCGCGTTCGCGCAGCGCCACCACGAGTCCCTCGCCCCCGACGGCCAGCACCCGGGCACCCGCCGGCACCTGCTCGGAGATCAGCCGCGCCACCGCCTGCGCCGAGGTGATCACGTCGTCCGCGCCGGTCGGCAGTCCGAAACCGGTCAGCTGGTCGGCGACGGCCTGCGGGGTGCGGGCCGCGTTGTTCGTCACATACGCCAGGTGCATCCCGCCGTCCCGGGCGACGGTCAGCGACTCCACGGCATGGGCGATGACCTGTCCGCCGGCGTAGACGACCCCGTCCAGATCCAGCAGCGCCGTGTCGTACGCCTCGCTGAGCGCGCGCCGGCTCCCGTCGGGCCGACGCCGCCCACTCCCGCCCGCCCGCCCGCGAATCCGCTCGTCCATGCCGTCTCGCTCCTCGCTCCCGGGGCGCGCTCCGGGCTCCCCTGGGGCGCGCCGTGCTCCGCGGTGCACATCCGATACTTCCAGCCACTCTCGGGCCGTCCCCCGATCTTCCCTCATCGGCCCCGCGGCATAGCATTCTTCAATGACCAGTACCGACGGCCTCCGCCTCCTCCCGTTCCGCGGACTGCGCTATGCCCCGGACCGGGTCAGCAGCCTCACCGCCGTGACCTCGCCACCGTACGACGTGGTCGTCCGGCCGGAGGGGGTGCGCCATCTGGAGACCGCCGATCCGTACAACATCGTCCGGTTGATCCTCCCGCACGCCGCGGACCCCTCCACCCGCCACCGGCAGGCCGCCGACACCCTGCGCCGCTGGCGCACCGAGGGCGTGCTGGCCCAGGACCCGGAGCCCGCGCTGTACGTCTACGAGCAGCGGGCCGGTGAGGTGCTCCAGCGCGGGCTGATCGGGGCGCTGCGCCTGGACGGCCCGGTGCTGCCGCACGAGGACGTGATCCCCGAGGTGGTCGAGGACCGGGCCGCGCTGATGCGCGCCGCGGCCGCAAACTTCGAGCCGTTGCTCCTCTCCTACCGTGGCCGGAACTCTGCGAACGGCGCCACGGCCGTCATCGAGCGCGTGGTGGAGCGCACCCCACTGCTCGCCACCACCACGGAGGACGGCTTCCGGCACCGCCTGTGGGCGGTCACCGACCCCGCCGACCTCGCGGCCATCGACGCCGACCTCGCCCACCGACAGGCGCTGATCGCCGACGGCCACCACCGCTGGGCGACCTACCAGCGGCTGTACGAGCAGCAGCCCGGCGCCGGCGCGCGCTCGCCGTGGGCCTCCGGCCTGGTGCTGCTGGTCGACACCGCCCGCTATCCGCTCCAGGTGCGCGCGATCCACCGCGTGCTGCCCCACCTGCCGCCCGCCAAGGCGCTGGCGGACCTGGACGGCGTCTTCCGCGCCCGCGCCCTCCCGGGCGAGCTGTCCGCCGCCCTGGAGGCCCTGGAGGAGACGCCCGGCACCGCCTTCGTCCTGGCCGGCGGGCGGGGTTCCTTCCACCTCCTGGACCGTCCCGACGCCGGGCTGCTGGACCGTACGATCCGCCGCGACCGGCCCGAGGCCTGGCGGCGACTGGACGCCACGGTGCTGCACTCGGTCCTGTTGGACGAGGTCTGGCACATCCCCGACCGCCCGTCCGACATCGGCTACCTGCACCACGCCGAGGCCGCCGTGGAGCACGCCGCGCGGCTCGGCGGCAGCGCCGTCCTGATGCGCGCCACCTCGGAGGAGACGGTCCGTCAACTCGCCGAGCGCGGTGTGACGATGCCTCGGAAGTCCACCTCCTTCGGCCCCAAGCCGGCCACCGGCCTGGTCCTGCGCACCCTGGACGACATCGACAACTGAATCCCGCGGGGCGTCCGCCCGTCGCCCGACACCTCGACACACCCCGGCAGCGCGGTTAGGTTAGGCTTACCTCACCGCGTCGCCGGGTCGGGTCTCCCTGCCCCTGTGCACACCCCGCCCTGCACAGGACGTGGTCAACTCCGCACCAGGGAGGACCCCTTCATGAGTCTCCTCGCGCACTCCGCCGAGGACCCGGCCGACAGCCGGACGTATCTGCTCAACAACGGCACGGCCCAGCACTACCGCAGCGCGGTCACCGACAGCGTCACGCGGATCAGCGCCAAAATCGCCGGCACCGCCCGCCCGTTCACCGGCATCTCGGTCGACGGCCTGACGCCCACGGTCGCCGGCGTCGACCTCGACGCACCGCTCCACGACGCCGCCGCCGCGCTCGACGAACTCGAAGAGCTCTACCTCCGCGACGCCGTCTACTTCCACCACCCGCGCTACCTCGCGCACCTCAACTGCCCGGTGGTGATCCCCGCCCTCGTCGGCGAGGCGGTGCTCTCCGCGGTCAACTCCTCCCTGGACACCTGGGACCAGAGCGTCGGCGGCACGCTCATCGAGCGCCGGCTGATCGACTGGACCGCCGAACGGATCGGCCTCGGCGACCGCGCCGACGGCATCTTCACCAGCGGCGGCAGCCAGTCCAACCTCCAGGCCATGCTGCTCGCCCGCGACGAGGCCTGCCGCCGGGAACTGAGCCGCGACGGCGCCCCCGCCTCCCTCAAGTTCTCGACTCCTCCCCCACTCTCAACTTCGTTCGAGCAGGGGGACCCCCATGAACAGGGGGGACCCCCGTCCCGGCTCACCGACGTCCTGCCCCGGCTGCGCATCCTCACCTCCGCATGCAGCCACTTCAGCATCCGCAAGGCCGCCACCCTGCTCGGCATGGGCGCCGAGGCCGTCATCTCCGTCCCCACCGACGCCGACAAGCGGATGCGCACCGACGCCCTGGCCGACGCCCTGGCCCGCTGCCACGCCGACGGTCTGATACCCATGGCCGTCGTCGCCACCGCCGGCACCACCGACTTCGGCTCCATCGACCCGCTGACCGAGACCGCCGACCTGTGCGCCCGCTACGGCGCCTGGATGCACGTCGACGCCGCCTACGGCTGCGGTCTGCTGGTCTCCCGCCGACGTGACCTGCTCGCCGGCATCGAACGCGCCGACTCGGTGACCGTCGACTACCACAAGTCCTTCTTCCAGCCGGTCAGTTCGAGCGCCGTCCTGGTCCGCGACCGGTCCACCCTGCGGCACGTCACCTACCACGCGGACTACCTCAACCCGCGCCGGATGGCCGAGCAGCGCATCCCCAACCAGGTCGACAAGTCGATCCAGACCACCCGCCGCTTCGACGCCCTCAAACTCTGGCTCACCCTGCGCATCATGGGCGCCCAGGCCGTCGGCGAACTCTTCGACGAGGTCATCGACCGCGCCGCGGACGCCTGGAAGACCCTCCATGACGACCCCCGCTTCGAGGTCGTCGTCGAGCCGCAGCTGAGCACCCTGGTCTTCCGCTACGTCCCCGGCGCCGGCCTGGACCCCGAGCTCACCGACCGGGTCAACCTGCACGCCCGGGAGGCCCTGTTCGCCTCCGGCGACGCGATCGTCGCCGGCACCAAGGTCGACGGCCGCCACTACCTCAAGTTCACCCTGCTCAACCCGGAGACCACGCTGGAGGACATCGCCACCGTCCTCGACCTGATCGCCGAGCACGCCGGCGCCTTCCTCGCCGCGCAGCAGCAGCCGGCGCTCAGCACGCGCTGACCGGCCCCCGTCAACCCCCTTCCCGGAGACCCGTGTGTCCGCCCCTTACGACTTCATCGCCATCGGCCTCGGCCCCTTCAACCTGGGCCTGGCCTGCCTGACCGAGCCGATCGACGAGCTCGACGGCCTGTTCCTGGACGAGCGGGCCTCGTTCGACTGGCACCCCGGCATGATGCTGGAGAGCAGCCACCTCCAGGTGCCCTTCATGGCCGACCTGGTCACGCTCGCCGACCCCACCTCGCCGTTCTCGTTCCTCAACTACCTCAAGGAATCGGGCCGGATCTACTCGTTCTACATCCGCGAGAGCTTCTATCCGCTGCGCGCCGAGTTCAACGACTACTGCCGCTGGGCGGCCGCCAAACTCGACTCCGTCCGCTTCGGTCACCGGGTCGCCACCGTCGAGTACGACGAGGGCGAGGAGCTCTACACCGTCCACGCCGAGCACCTCCCCACCGGCGAACGCCGCACCTTCCGCGCCCGCAGGCTCGTCCTGGGCACCGGCACCCCGCCACACCTCCCCGACGCCTGCCAGGGCCTGGGCGGCGACATGCTGCACAACGCCGGCTACCTGGACGCGAAGGCCGCCCTCCAGGCCAAGGAGTCCATCACCGTCATCGGCAGCGGCCAGAGCGCCGCGGAGATCTACTTCGACCTCCTGACGGACATCGACAGCCACGGCTACCACCTGACCTGGGCCACCCGCTCCCCGCGCTTCTTCCCCCTCGAATACACCAAGCTCACGCTGGAGATGACCTCACCGGAGTACGTGGACTACTTCCACGCCCTCCCCCAGGCCACCCGCGACCGGCTCAACGCCACCCAGAAGCACCTCTACAAGGGCATCGACTCCGCCCTGATCAACGACATCTTCGACCTGCTTTACCAGAAGAACCTGGCCGGCCCCGTCCCCACCCGCCTGCTCACCAACACCGCGCTGAACACCGCGCGGTACGACGAGGCCACCGGCACCTACACCCTCGGCCTGCGCCAGGAGGAACAGGGCGCCGACTTCTCCCTCGACACCCAGGGCCTGATCCTCGCCACCGGCTACCGCTACCGCGTACCGGACTTCCTCACCCCGGTACGCGACCGGATCGTCTGGGACGACGCCGGCCGCTACGACGTGGCCCGCAACTACAGCATCGACACCACGGGCCACGGCATCTACGTGCAGAACGCCGAGCTGCACACCCACGGCTTCGTCACCCCCGACCTCGGCATGGCCGCGTACCGCAACGCCTGCATCATCCGCGAGCTGCTCGGCCGCGAGTACTACCCGGTCGAGAAGGCCATCGCCTTCCAGGAGTTCGCCGCCCCGGCCGGCCCGCACCACACCACGGAGATACCCGCATGACCGCCCCCCTCTTCACCCGCACCGACCCCGCCCTGGGGGAGTTCTCCCTCCGGCCGGTGGACCCCGCCGCCGACGCCGAGCTGCTGCACTCCTGGGTCACCCACCCCAAAGCCGTCTTCTGGCTGATGCAGGACTGCGACCGCGCCGCCGTCGAGAAGGAGTTCCGGCGGATCGACGCCGACCCCCACCACGACGCCTTCCTCGGCCTGCGCAACGGCACCCCCGCCTTCCTGATGGAGCGCTACGACCCCGCCCACCGCGAGTTGGTCGGCATCCACACCGCCGAACCCGGCGACGTCGGCATGCACTTCCTGTGCGCCCCCACCGACACCCCGCTGCACGGCTTCACCCGCGCCGTGATCACCACCGTCATGGAGATGCTCTTCGCCGACCCGGCCCACCGCCGCGTCGTCGTCGAGCCGGACGCCCGCAACACCGCCGTGCACGCCCTGAACCGGGCCGTCGGCTTCGAGGTCCAGCGCACCGTCTCGCTCCCCTCCAAAGAGGCGTACCTCAGCACCTGCACCCGCGACCAGTTCCTGGCCACCCGAGGAGTACACCGATGACCGCCGGCACCCCGCCGACCGCCCAGGACGCCGTCGCCCACCTCACCCCCGAGCTGTGGGCCCGCGCCAACCGGCTGCTGATCCGTAAGGGCCTCGCCGAGTTCGCCCACGAGCGGCTGCTCACCCCGCAGCGCCTGCCGCAGGACGGCCACTACGCCGTCCGCAGCGACGACGGCGGCACCGAGTACCGCTTCGCCGCCCGCAGACAGGCCCTCGACCACTGGCAGGTCGACCCCGACAGCATCACCCGCCACCGCGGCCAGGCCGAACTCCCGCTGGACGCCCTGGAGTTCTTCATCGAACTACGCGACGCCCTGGGCCTCGGCGCCGAGATCCTCCCGGTCTACCTGGAGGAGATCAGCTCCACCCTCTCCGGCACCGCCTACAAACTGGCCGCCGAGCACCCCACCGCCGCCGAGCTCGCCGCCGCCGACTTCCAGGCCATCGAGACCGGCATGACCGAGGGCCACCCCTGCTTCGTGGCCAACAACGGCCGCCTCGGCTTCGGCATCCACGAGTACCACGCCTACGCCCCCGAGACGGCCAGCCCCCTGAAGCTGATCTGGCTCGCCGCCCGCCGCGACCGCGCCACCTTCACCGCCGGCGCCGGCCTCGACTACGACACCCTCATCCGCGACGAGCTCTCCGAGGACACCCGCACCCGCTTCACCAGCACCCTCACCGGCCTCGGCCTCGACCCCGACGACTACTACTTCCTCCCCGCCCACCCCTGGCAGTGGTGGAACAAGCTCTCCGTCACCTTCGCCGCCGAGGTCGCCCAGCAGCACCTGGTGTGCCTGGGCCCCGGCGACGACGACTACCTCGCCCAACAGTCCATCCGCACGTTCTTCAACACCACCGCGCCGGCCAAGCACTACGTCAAAACGGCCCTCTCGGTCCTCAACATGGGCTTCATGCGTGGCCTGTCCGCCACGTACATGGAGGCCACCCCGGCCATCAACGACTGGCTGGCCCGCCTGATCGACGCCGACGACACCTTCAAGGCCGCCCGCTTCTCGATCATCCGCGAGCGCGCCGCGATCGGCTACCACCACCGCCAGTACGAGGCCGCCACCGAGAAGGGCTCCCCGTACCTGAAGATGCTCGCCGCCCTGTGGCGCGAGAGCCCTGTCCCCACCCTGGAACCGGGCCAGCGCCTGGCCACCATGGCCTCGCTCCTCCACCTCGACCGCGACGGCGGCTCCCTCGCCGCCGCCCTCGTCGAGGAGTCCGGCCTCGACCCGGCGGTCTGGCTACGCCGCTACCTCGACGCCTACCTCACCCCCGTCCTGCACGCCTTCTACGCCTACGGCCTGGTCTTCATGCCGCACGGCGAGAACGCCATCCTGGTCATCGAGGACGGCGCCGTGGCCCGGGTGATCTTCAAGGACATCGCGGAGGAGATCGCCGTCATGGACCCCCACGCGGTCCTGCCGCCCGCGGTCGAACGCATCCGTGCCGACGTCCCCGAGGACAAGAAGCTCCTCTCCGTCTTCACCGACGTCTTCGACTGCTTCTTCCGCTTCCTGTCCGGCACCCTCGCCGACCGCGGTGTCCTCGACGAGGACACCTTCTGGCGCACGGTCGCCGAGTGCGTCACCGACTACCAGACGTCGAACCCGCAGCTCGCCGACAAGTTCGCCCAGTACGACATGTTCACCGACGAGTTCGCGCTCTCCTGCCTCAACCGCCTCCAGCTGCGCAACAACCAGCAGATGGTCGACCTCCAGGACCCCGCGGGCGCCCTCCAGCTCATCGGCACCCTCCGCAACCCCATCGCCCGCCACACCCCGTCCGCCTGACCCGCCGCCACCAACGCCGAAGGGCGGGACCCCCTCGGGGTCCCGCCCTTCACCGTCTCTCAGCTCAACGCTGGCTCAGCGCTGGCTCAGCCCTTCTCGGGCCGCTCACCGGAGTCCGTGCCGGCACCCTCGGCGTCGTTCTCCGCGTCGTTCTCCTCGTCCACCTCGCCGGACTCCTCCAGCACGTCGGTGAACTCCACACCGTCCAGCTCCGCCAGCCGGTCCGAGGCATCCGTCGTACCGCCCTGGTCGGCCTCCAGCGCCTTGGCGAACCAGTCGCGCGCCTCCTCCTCGCGCCCGACCGCCAGCAGGGCATCCGCGTACGCGTAGCGCAGCCGCGCGGTCCACGGGTGCACCGCGGTCGACGCGAGCTCCGGGCTCTGCAACGTCACCACCGCCGCGTCCGCCTGTCCCATGTCCCGACGGGCCCCCGCCGCGACCAGCCGCATCTCGACCTGCCCGGCCCGGTCCAGCTTCTGCACCTCGGGCTCACCGGCCATCGCCAGTGCCTTCTCCGGACGGCCCAGACCGCGCTCGCAGTCCGCCATCACGGGCCACAGCTCCACGCTGCCGGTCATCCGCCGCGCCGCCCGGAACTCCGCGAGCGCCTCGCCGTACTTGCCGACCGCGTACGCCGCGAAGCCCGCGGCCTCCCGCACCGCCGCGACCCTGGACGCCAGTCGCAGCGCCACCCGCGAGTACCCGTACGCCTTCTCCGGTTCCTCGTCCAGCAGCCTGGCGACCATCACCAGGTTCCTGGCCACGTCCCCGGCGAGCGTCTTCGGCAGGCTCATCAGCTCCTGCCGCACGTCCTTGTCGACCTCCTCACCGGTGACGTCCTCCGGAATCGGCAGCCGCTTGATCGGCTCCCGGTCCCGGTCCCGACGCTCGTCACGACGGTCGTCCCGGCCACGGCCACCGCCGTAGGGGCGCCGCCCGCCGCGCTCGTCGTCCCGGCGGAAACCACCGCGGTCGTCGCGCCGCGGCCCCCGGTCATCGCGCCGGAAACCACCACCGCGGGCGCCACCACGGTCGTCCCGCCGCTCGTCCCGCCGCTCGTCACGACGGTCATCGCGCCGGAACCCGCCGCGGTCACCACCACGGTCGTCCCGCCGGAAGCCGCCACGCTCGCCACCGCGATCATCGCGACGGAAACCACCGCGCTCGTCGTCCCGCCGGAACCCACCACGGTCGTCACGCCGCTCATCCCGCCGATCGTCGCGACGGTCATCCCGGCGATCGTCCCGCCGGAACCCGCCGCGCTCGCCCCGGTCACCACCGGAGTAACGGTCATCACGACGGAACCCACCGCGGTCGTCCCGGCGGTCGTCCCGCCGCTCCTCGCGCCGGAACCCGCCGCGGTCACCACCACGGTCGTCCCGCCGGAAGCCGCCACGCTCGCCACCGCGATCATCGCGACGGAAACCACCGCGCTCGTCATCCCGCCGGAACCCACCCCGGTCGCCGCGGTCGTTACGGTCGCCGCCGTAGGGCCGGCCACCGTCACGCCGGAACGAGGGACGCTCCCCACCCCGCTCGTCACGCCGGAACCCGCCACCGCGCTCGTCGTCACGCCGCGGACCACGCGGCCGTTCGTCACGACGGTCGTCACGCCGATCATCGCGCCGGTCGTCACGACGCTCACCGCCACGGAACCCCCCGCGGTCGCCGCCGTAGGGCCGGTCCCGGTCATCGCGGCGGAACCCACCGCGGTCGTCCCGCCGCTCCTCGCGCCGGAACCCGCCGCGGTCACCACCACGGTCGTCCCGCCGGAAGCCGCCACGGTCCCCGCGGTCCCCACCACGGCTGTCGCGTCGCGGCCCCCGGTCATCACGCCGGAAACCACCGCGGTCGCCGTCGTCACGCCGCTGCGGCCGGCGCTCCGAACGATCGTCGGAAGAGTTGGTGGACATCGACGTGACTCCTGTCTTCGGTACTGCATTCATTCTCACGCACCGACCGGTTCGGCGCGCTTCGGCAAAACAAAAGGACCCTTGGTCCCAGCATGAACGCTGGGACCAAGGGTCCTTGAAAGATTGTTCGGCGGCGTCCTACTCTCCCACAGGGTCCCCCCTGCAGTACCATCGGCGCTGAAAGGCTTAGCTTCCGGGTTCGGAATGTAACCGGGC
>NZ_JBEZIX010000081.1:0-32288 GCF_040651315.1 Streptomyces sp. NPDC048506 | reverse complement strand
TTTACGTCCCACACCCCTGCCCCTCCGGCCCGTCCCCTCCCGTGAGTGGGAGGAAAGACGGTCGTGGGGGCGGGTGTGAGTGGGCTGGTGCGCGCGGGCGACGGTCTACGGGGACCCCCACCGGTCTTCTTCCACCCATCCACGGGAGGGGGCGGACCGCAGGACGAAGTCCGGAGGGGCGCAGCCGCAGCCGAACAGCCCCGCGCAGCGGCAACCGCCCGCCGCAGGCGCCACGGTGGGAAGGCCGACAACGTGGGGAGAACGCCGGCCGCCAGGCCACGGCACTGCGTTGATGACCTTGGCGGAATCAACCACCCCCTGGTGCAGGTGCGTTGACAGTGCAAAGGGGTGCCTCCACGATGCAACCTCACATCAGCGGGCTACCGCTGGTTACCGCAGGTGGCAGTGGTCAGCGTGTCCGTCCCCCACGCAGCACAAGGAGCGCCCGTGGTCCCCCGGCCCCCTCTCTCCGGCACCGCTTTCCCGGCAACTCCCGGGCCCGGCCCGTCGCCCGGCGGGCTGCCCGGGCCCCCGACCGTGGACACCACCGACCGGGACCTCGTCGTCGTGCTCTCGCCCTTCGAGGAACCGCACGAGCGGATCGTCGCGGCGGCCGAACGGGCAGGCGCCCTCGGTCTGTTGGACCTCGGCCGGGACGCCGACGCCGCGCGCCGGGCCCTCACCCTGCTCGGCGGTCGGCTGCGGCGTCCGTACGGCGTCCGCGTCCCCGCGGGCTGCCCGCTCACCCCCGCGGACCTGCCGGACCAGGTCGACACCGTGCTGCTCGCCGACCCGGCGGGGTACGCACCACAGGAGCCGGATACCGACCGGCGCACGGTCCCCGGACCGGCCGACTGGTCCGACGGCGGCCGTCGCCGGACATGGGCCGAGGTCACCACTCCCGAGGAGGCCGCCGCGGCGACGGCCGCCGGAGCCACCGCGCTGGTCGCCCGGGGCCATGAGTCCGGCGGACGGGTCGGTGACCTCACCACCTGCGTCCTGTTGCAGCGCCTGCTGGCCGACCCCGAGGTCACCGTCCCGGTCCTCGCCGCCGGCGGCATCGGCGCGCACACCGCCGCCGCGGCCGTCGCCGGCGGAGCCGCCGGCGTGCTGCTCGACTCCCAACTCGCGCTCACCGCCGAGGGGGAGGACCGGCTGCCCCGTACGCTCGCCACCGCGCTCCGGGCCATGGACGGCAGCGAGACCACGGTCGTCGACGGCCACCGGGTACTGAGCCGCCCCGACCTGGGCGGCTCGGTACCCCTCGGCCAGGACGGCGCGTTCGCCGCCCGGCTCGCCGCGCGGCACCGCACCACCGGCGGCATCGTCCAGGCCGTGCGGGCCGCCGTCGTCGGCCACCTCGACGCCGCGGCGCGCACCCGTCCGCTGGCCCCCCGCCCCGGTGCCCGCCACCTGCCGGTGGCCCAGGGGCCGATGACCCGGGTCAGCGACGAGGCCGCCTTCGCCGCCGCGGTGGCCGCCGCGGACGGGCTGCCCTTCCTCGCCCTCGCCGTCATGGACGGCGGGCAGGTGCGCCGCCTCCTCGCCGAGACCGCCGAGCGGTTGGGCGAACGACCGTGGGGCGTCGGTCTGCTCGGCTTCGCGCCGCCCGCGCTGCGGCGCGAACAGCTCGCCGCGGTGGCCGAGTTCGCCCCCGACTACGCGATCATCGCCGGCGGCCGGCCCGACCAGGCCGCGCCCCTCGAAGCCGCCGGGACCCGTACCTACCTGCACGTCCCCTCGCCCGGCCTGCTGGAGCGCTACCTCGCCGAGGGCGCCCGCCGCTTCGTCTTCGAGGGGCAGGAGTGCGGTGGCCACATCGGACCCCGGGCCAGCTTCCCGCTGTGGGAGGAACAGATCGAGCGGCTCCTCACCCACGACCGGGAGTACCGCGGGACCGCCGCGGACCTGGACGTCCTCTTCGCGGGCGGCATCCACGACGCCCGCTCGGCCGCGATGGCCGCGGCCGCCGCGGCCCCGCTCGCCGAACGCGGCGCCCGGATCGGCGTCCTGATGGGCACCGCCTACCTCTTCACCGAGGAGGCCGTGGCCACCGGCGCCGTCCTCCCCGGCTTCCAGCGCACGGCGCTGGCCTGCGACCGGACCGTACTGCTGCGGACCGCGCCCGGCCACGCCACGCGCTGCGCCGACACCGCGTACGCCGAGGAGTTCGCGGCCACCGGGCGCCGCCTCGCCGAGCGCGGCGACGATCCGCGCGCCCGGTGGGAGGAGTTGGAGCGCCGCAACCTGGGACGGCTGCGGATCGCCAGCAAGGGGCTGCGGCACACCGACGGCGGGCCGCCGGCGCCGGTCGGCGAGCCGGAACAGCTGCGGGAGGGCCTGTACATGCTGGGCCAGGCCGCCACCGCCCGCGACGCCACCACCACCGTCGCCGCACTGCACACCGCCGTCACCGACGGGGCGACCGCCCAGCTCACCGCCCGGGCCGAGGCCCTCCGGCCGCCCGCCGCACCGCCCGACCGGGACGCGGCGCCGCTGGACATCGCCATCATCGGCATGGCCTGCTGCTTTCCCGGCGCGCCCGACACCGCCCGCTACTGGTCGCACGTCGTGGCCGGCGTCGACTCCGTCACCGAGGTGCCCACCGAACGCTGGGACGCCGGCACCTACCACGACCCGGACCCCGCCCGCGCGGGCGAGCGCACCCCGTCGCGCTGGGGCGGCTTCCTGCCCGCCGTCCCGTTCGACGCCCTCGCCCACGGCATCCCCCCGGCCTCCCTCACCGGCATCGAACCGGTCCAGCTGCTCGCGCTGGACACCGCCGCCAAGGCCCTGGCGGACGCCGGGTACGCCGACCGCGACTTCGACCGGTCCCGCACCAGCGTCGTCTTCGGTGCCGAGGCCGGCACGGAACTGGCCGGCGCCTACGGCCTGCGCGCCCTGCACCCCGCCTACCTGGGAGACCTGCCGCCCGCCCTGGACGCCGAACTGCCGCGGCTGACCGAGGACTCCTTCCCCGGTGTGCTCGCCAACGTCGTCGCCGGACGGATCGCCGGCCGACTCGACCTCGGCGGCGCCAACTGCACCGTCGACGCCGCCTGCGCCTCCTCGCTCGCCGCACTCGACCTGGCCTGCCGGCAACTCCGTGACGGCGACAGCGACATGGCGCTCTGCGGCGGCGCCGACCTGCACAACGGCATCAACGACTACCTGATGTTCGCCTCCGTCCAGGCCCTGTCGCCCACCGGCCGCTGCCGGCCGTTCGACGCGGCGGCCGACGGGATCGCGCTCGGCGAGGGCGTCGGTGCGCTGGTCCTCAAGCGCCTCGCCGACGCCGAGCGGGACGGCGACCGGATCTACGCGGTCGTCAAGGCGGTCGGCACCTCCAGCGACGGCCGGTCCCTCGGACTGACCGCGCCCCGGCCCGAGGGGCAGCGGCGCGCCCTGGAGCGCGCCTACCGGCGTGCCGGGATCAGCCCCGCACAGGTGGGCCTCCTCGAAGCGCACGGCACCGGCACGGCGGTCGGCGACGCCACCGAACTCGCCGTCCTCACCGAGCTGTTCGAGTCCGCCGGGGCCGCGCCGGGAAGTTGCACCCTGGGCTCGGTCAAGTCGCAGATCGGGCACACCAAGTGCGCGGCCGGCCTGGCCGGGCTGATCAAGGCCGCGCGTGCCGTGCACGCCGGTGTCCGGCCGCCGACCCTGCATCTGACCCGGCCGGGGGCGGACGCCGGCCCGTTCCGCTTCGAGGCGGCCGGCGCGGCTCGCCCCTGGGCGGTCCCCGTCGAGCGGCGCTTCGCCGGGGTGAGCGCCTTCGGCTTCGGCGGCACCAACTACCATGCGGTGCTGGCCGGTTACCCGGACGCACCCGAGCCCGCCCACACCCTGGAGGAGTGGCCGGCCGAACTCTT
This sequence comes from Streptomyces sp. NPDC048506, assembly GCF_040651315.1. NCBI lineage: Bacteria > Bacillati > Actinomycetota > Actinomycetes > Kitasatosporales > Streptomycetaceae > Streptomyces > Streptomyces sp. NPDC048506. The sequence continues at coordinate 28,416 of NZ_JBEZIX010000081.1, read as the reverse complement.
CTGCTTCCGCGGGGCCGACCGCCCCGCCGCCGTACGGGCCGTCGACCGCCTCCTGGCACGGCTGACGGAGCACGACGCGGCCGGACGGCCCTGGCCGCTGCGCGACCTGGCCGCCGAGACCGCGTCCGCGACCGACGGACCGGTCCAGATCTGCGTGGTCGCCGAGGACCTCGACGATCTCGCCGCCAAACTGGCGACGGCCCGGCGGGCAACCCCGGCCGACGGTGTCCACGTCCGCGCGGCGGAAGCCGACCCCGGGCTGGTCGGCTTCCTCTTCCCCGGGCAGGGCAGCCAACGGACCGGCATGCTGGGCGAGCTGTTCCTCGCCTTCCCCGCCCTGCGCGGACTGCTGGACGGCGCCGACCCGGAGTGGGTCGCCGCCATGTTCCCGCCCACCGCCTTCACCCCCGAGCAGCGCGCCGCCCAGCACGCCGCCCTCACCGACACCCGCGTCGCCCAGCCGGCCCTCGGCCTCGCCTCGGCCGCCGCCCACCGGCTGCTCACCGCCCTCGGCGTCCGCCCCGACTGCGCGGCGGGCCACTCGTATGGCGAACTGACCGCGCTGTGGGCCGCCGGAGCGTATGACACCGAGGCGCTGCTCAGGCTGAGCGCCCGGCGTGCCGGGGCGATCCGCGCCGCCGCCGGGGACGACCCCGGGACGATGGCCGCCGTGGCCGCCGCTCCGGACCGGGTGCGGGAGCTGATCGGAGCCGGCGCGGTGGTCGTCGCCAATCACAACGCGCCCGAACAGACCGTGGTCTCCGGTCCCACGCGCGCCGTGGCGGCGGCCGTGGAGGCGCTGCGGACGGCCGGCGCAGAGGCGCACCCGCTCCAGGTCGCCTGCGCCTTCCACAGTCCTCAACTCGCCGATGCCAGCGTGGAGTTGGCGGACGAGCTGGCCGCCACGGCGCTGTCGGCACCCGGCTTCCCGGTCTGGTCCGGCGTCACCGCCCGGCCGTACGGGCCGGACACCACCGCGCTGCGGGACACCCTGGCCGGCCAGCTCGCCGAGCCGGTGCGCTTCGTGGCGCAGATCGAGGACATGTACGCCGCCGGGGTGCGCACCTTCGTGGAGGCCGGACCCGGCCGGGTCCTCACCGGCCTGGTCCACCGCATCCTCGGCGAGCGACCGCACACCGCGGTCCCGTTGGACGTCCCCGGCGAGTCCGCACTGGCCCGGCTGCCGCTGGTGCTGGCCCAACTGGCCGCGGCCGGCGTCCCGATCGACCCGGAGGCGCTGTTCCGCGGGCGGACCCGGACGCTGCCGGCCACCCCGCCGCGCCGTCCGGGGTGGCTGGTGGACGGACACCTGGTGCGCACCGCCGACGGCGCCTGTCTGCCGGGCGGGCTGCGCCCGGCGCGGCGGGTGGCGGTACGGCCGGAGAACGGGGCGCGCGGGAGCGACCGCTCCGCCCGGCAGGACGCGGTGCTGGAGTACCTGCGCGGCGCCCGTGAGCTGGTGGCGGCCCAACGGGACGTCGTGCTGCGGTACTTGGGGGAGGCGACGGCCGGTGACCCGCCGGAGCCCCCGCCCGAGGTGCAGCGGACGGCGCCACCGCTCGCCGCCGCCGCGCACGTCGCGGGCGGGGCCCCGCCAGCCATGGCTCCGGCCGCAACCGCGGCCGCCGACGCCGGGCCGGCCGACGTACCTCCGCAGCTGACGGACGACCAACTACTGGACGCCGTACGGGAGATCATCCACACCCGGACCGGCTATCCGCGCGAGATGCTCGACGCGGGGCTCGACCTGGAGGCGGACCTCTCGGTGGACTCCATCAAGCGGGTGGAGATCGTAGGCGCGCTGGCCGACCGGGTCGGACTGTCCCCGGACGCCGAACGGGCCGGGGAGTCGGCGGTGGAGCAGCTGTCCCGGATCAAGACCATCAGCGGCATCGTCGACTGGATCGCCGGCGCCCGACCCGGGCCGGAGCCGGTCGACCACGAGCCCGCGCCCGAGCCGGTCGCCCCCGCGCCGGCACACCCCGTCGGCCCTGAACCGGCACACCCCGCCGCCCCCGCTCCCGGGCGGCCGCCCGCCCGCCTGCTGGTCGAGGTCGCCCCGCTCGGCCCGCCGGTCGGCCGGCCGCCCGCCGAGGTGGTGGCCGGACGCGACCTCGTCGTGGTGGAGGACGGGCAGGGGGTGGCGCTCGCGCTCACCGCCCTGCTGGAGAGCCACGGCGCACGGGTGCGCACCGTCCCCGCCGAGCGGCTGGCGGAGACCACCGCCGAGGGGGTGGTGGACCTCAGCGCGCTGCGGGCCGGCCGCACCGCCGTACTGCCCGGACAGTACGCGGGGCTGCGCACCGCACTGACCGGAGGGGCGCGCTGGCTGCTGCTGGCGACCGCGGCCGGCGGCACCTTCGGGCACACCGCCGACAAGGACGCCCCGGACCCCCTGCCCGGCGCCGGCCTGCGCGGCTTCGCCCGCACCGCCGCCCTCGAATACCCCGACGCCCTCGTCCGCGCCGTGGACATCGACCCCAAGGACCGCCCCGCCCGCATCGCCGACCACCTCCTCGCCGAACTCTGCGCCCCCGGTGAGCCCGTGGTCGTCGGCCGCACCAACGGCACCCGGACCACACTGCGCACCGTTCCGGCACCGCTGACGGACGACCGGACCGCGCCCGGACGGCCGCCGCTCGGCCCCGACTCCGTGGTCCTGCTGACCGGCGGCGCCCGCGGGATCACCGCCCGTACGGCGCTCGCCCTGGCCCGCGCCCACGGCTGCCACATCGAACTCCTCGGACGGACACCCCTCGGCGCGGCACCCGAGGACCCGGCGCTCGCCCACGCCCACGACCGCATCACCCTGCGCGCCGCGCTGATCGCCCAGGGGCTGCGGACCCCGGCCCGGATCGAGGCGGCGGCCGACGAGGTACTGGCCCGGCGGGAGATCGACCGGACCCTGGCCGCCCTGGAGCCGCACGCCGCCTCCGTGCGCTACCACGCGGCCGACGTCACCGACGAGGCAGCGGTACGGGCCGTCGCACAGGACGTCCGGGCCCGGCACGGCCGCCTCGACGGGATCGTGCACGGCGCGGGCACCCTGGAGGACCGGCTGCTGCGGGACAAGGACCCGGCCTCGTTCGCCCGGGTCTTCACCACCAAGGTCGACGGCGCCCGCCACCTGTACGCGGTCGCCGGCGAGGACACCGGGTTCCTGGTCCTCTTCGGCAGCGTCTCCGGGGTCTTCGGCAACCGGGGGCAGGCCGACTACGCCGCCGCCAACGACGCCCTGGACACCCTCGCGCGGACCTGGTCGGCCCGTACCGGCCGCCGGGTGCTCGCCGTCGACTGGGGGCCGTGGGCCGCCGCCGGCGGCGGGATGGTCACCCCCGAGCTGGAGCGCGCCTACGCCCGCCGGGGTGTTCCGCTGCTGGACCCCGATGCCGCGGTCGGCGCCCTCCTGGACGAACTGGACCGCGGCACCGCCCCCCAAGTGGTGCTGGTCGCCGAACCGGGCGGGGAGGGGGCCGGCGATGCCTGAGGCCCCTGGACGGCGGTCCGGGGCCGGCCCCCGGCCCACCGACGCCGCGATCGTCGGCATGGGAGCGGTCCTGCCCGGCTCCGGCGATCTCACCGCGTACTGGCGCAACCTCGTGGCCGGTACGGACTGCGTCACCGAGGTGCCGCCCGGCCGCTGGGACCCGGACGTCTACTACGACCCGCAGGCGGCCCGGGGACCTGTCCGCAGCGACCGCTTCTACTGCCGGCGGGGCGGCTTCCTGCACGACCTGACCGCCTTCGACCCGGCCCGCTACGGCATCATGCCCACCACCGTCTCCGGCACCGAGCCCGATCAACTGCTCGCCCTGCGCGCCATCTCCGACGCCGTCACCGATGCCGGCGGCCCGCGGCGGCTGCCCACCGACCGCTCGCGCATCGGGGTGGTGCTCGGCCGCGGCGGCTTCATGGGCGTGGCCACCGCCCGGCTCGACCAGCGGGTCCGCACCGCCCACCAGCTCGCCACCACCCTGCGCGAACTCGCCCCGGAGTGGGGGGAGTCCAGCATCGCCGCCGCACGGGAGGCGTTCCAGGCCGGGCTCGGACCCGAGCGGCCGGACGCCGCCATCGGCCTGGTGCCCAGTTTCACCGCCGCCCTGGCCGCCAACCGGCTGGACTTCCGGGGCCCCGCCTACACCCTCGACGCGGCCTGCGCCTCCTCGCTGCTCGCCGTGGACCAGGCGGTCTCCCTGCTCGCCGCCGACCGCTGTGACCTCGTCGTCGCCGGGGCCGTGCACCACTGCCACATCGCCACCCTCTGGAGCGTCTTCACCCAGCTGCGCGCGCTCAGCCCCTCCCAGTGCATCCGCCCCTTCGACCGGCGGGCCGACGGCACCCTGCTCTCCGAGGGCACCGGCGTGGTCCTGCTCAAGCGGCTGGCCGACGCCGAGCGCGACGGGGACCGGGTGTACGCGGTCGTCCGGGGGGTCGGCGTGGCCGGGGACGGGCGCGCGGCCGGCCTGATGAGCCCTCAGGTCGACGGTCAGGTCGCCGCGCTGGCGCAGGCCTGGCGCGCCGCCGGCCTCGACCCGGAGCACCCCGCGGCGCTCGGCCTGCTGGAGGCGCACGGCACCGGCACCCCGGTCGGCGACGCAGCCGAACTGACCACCCTGTCACGGGTGTTCGGGCCGCCCGGGGCGGGCCGTGAGCCGGTCGGCCTGGGCTCGGTGAAGTCGATGATCGGCCACACCATGCAGACCGCCGGTATCGCCGGGCTGATCAAGGCCGCCCTCGCCCTGCACCACCGGACCCTGCCGCCGACCCTGCACCTGGACGAGCCGCACCGGGGCCTGGCGGACACCCGTATGCGTCCGGTCACCGAGGCCGAACCGTGGGACGGCGGGCCGGAGCCGCTGCGGGCCGGGGTCAATGCGTTCGGCTTCGGTGGCATCAACGCCCATGCGGTCCTGGAGGAGGCGCCCGGGCGGCGCCCGTCCGCACCGCCGCCGCTGCGGGTGACCGAGCCGGAGCGCACCGTCCTGCTGGCCGCCCGCACCCCCGCCGCACTGGCCGAAGCCCTCCACCACGGGGACGAGCCCGCTCCGGTGGCCGACGCCCCCTGCCGGCTGGCCCTGCTCGACCCCACCCCGCAGCGCCGCGCCCTGGCCGCCAAGGTCCTCGCCAGGGGCCGGCCCTGGCGCGGCCGCGGCGAGGTGTGGTTCACCCCGAACCCCCTCTTCGGCCCGTACGCCGCGCAGCCGGGAGCCGGGCTGGCCGTTCTCTTCCCCGGTCTGGAGGCGGAGCCACCGCCCCGGGTGGACGACGTCGCCGACCATCTGGCGCTGCCCCGCCCCCGGGTCACCGGTGGCAGCGGTCTGGTCGAGCGAGCCGTCGACACCCTCGCCGTCGGCCGCCTCCTCGCCCGTGCGCTCGGCGAAATCGGTGTGGTCCCCGACCTGTTGGCCGGCCACAGCCTCGGCGAGTGGACCGCGCTCGTGGTCGCCGGCAGGTATGCGCCGGCGGCCGTCGACGCCTTCCTCGACGCGCTGCGGCCGGGCTCGCTCGTCGTCCCCGACCTGGTCTACGCCGCCCTGGGCTGCGGCGCCGAGCAGGCGTCCGCCGCGCTGGACGGCCTGGACCGGGTCGTGGTCAGCCACGACAACTGCCCGCACCAGTCGGTGATCTGCGGCGATCCGCAGCAACTGGCGGTGGCGGTGCGCCGGCTCGCCGCACGGGGCGTCCGGGCCCAGGAGATGCCCTTCCGTTCCGGATTCCACACGCCGATGTGGGCGCCCTACCTCGACCAGGTCGGTACCGCCTTCGACGCGCTCCCGCTGCGCGACCCGGACCTCCCGGTGTGGTCGGCCACGACGGCCGCCCCCTTCCCCGAGGCCCCGTCGTCGGTACGCGGGTTGGTGCTGCGCCACCTCCTGGAGCCGGTGCGCTTCCAGCAGCTGACCCGGAGGCTGTACGACAGCGGCGTGCGCGGCTTCGTCCAGGCCGGTGCCGGCAGCCTCACCGGCTTCGTCGGCGACACCCTGCACGGGCGGGACCACCTCGCCGTCGCGGCCGCCGACCCCCGTCGCGGCGGCGTGGCACAGCTGCGCCGACTCGCCGCCGCCCTGTGGACCGAGGGGCTCAGCCCCCGCTGGGACCGGCTGCTGCCCACCGCCGAACCGACCGGGCCGAGGGTCCGGCTCGACCTCGACTCCCCGCTCGTCCGCCTCGGCGACCGGACGCCCCGCACCCCGCCGTCCCGACCGCCCGCGCCCGCCGCCGCACCGCCCCTCGACCGCCTGCCCGCCGCCGAACCGCCCGCCGACCGCCCGCCCGTCGCGGACCCCGTCCAGGAGGCCTTCGACGCGGTGCTGGCCGCAACCGCCGCCGCCACCCGCACGGTGGCCGCCGCGGCCGCGGCCCCGCCACCGCCCGGCCCCCGCCGCACCGTCCGCCGGCTCTCCCTCGACACGCTTCCGTACGTCCGCGACCACTGCATCTACCAGCAACCGGACGACTGGCCCGAGCCCGCCGACCGGTTCCCCGTCGCCCCCATGACCACCCTGCTGGAACTCGCCGCGGAGGCCGCCCGGGAGACCCTGCCGGGACACACCGTCACCGGCTGGTCCGACGTACGGGCCCTGCGCTGGCTGCCGGTCGCCCCGCCCGTGGACGTCACCGTCGACGCCACCCCCGCCGGGCCCGGCCGGGTACGGGTGAGCCTCGGCGGCTACGCCGTCGTCACCGTCCACCTCGCCGCCCGCCACCCGGCACCGCCGCCCCCCGACCCCGCACCGCTGGCCTCCTCCGGTCCGGCGCCGGTCAGTGCCGAGGCGCTCTACCGGGACCGGTGGATGTTCCACGGTCCGGCCTTCGCCGGAGTACACGAGGTCGGCACGCTGGCCGCCGACGGCATCCGCGGGACGCTGCGCGCACTGCCCGCACCCGGCGCCCTCCTGGACGCCGCCGGACAACTCCTCGGCCACTGGATGCAGCTCCGACTCACCACCGACCGGCTGGTCTTCCCGGCGACCCTGGACCGGGTCCGGCTCTACGGGCCCCCGCCCCGCGAGGGCGCACTGCTCGCGGCCACCGCCCGGATCCGCGAGGTACGGCCCGGCTCGGTGCGCGGCGACGTGGAACTGCGCGGCACCGACGGCGCCGTGTGGGCGCACCTGGAGGGCTGGACCTACCGGCGCTTCGGTGCCGACGAGCGGGTGTGGCCGATGAAGTTCACCCCCGAGGTGTGCGGCATCGGCGAACCCCGGCCGGGCGGCTGGTGCCTGGCCCGTCGCCGCTGGTCGGACCCCGCCTCGCAGGAGCTGGTCATGCGCCGCTACCTGGGCGCGGCGGAACACCCGCACTACGAACGGTGCGCCCCGGGCGCCCGCACCGCGTGGTTGCTGGGCCGGATCGCGGCCAAGGACGCGGTCCGCCACCTGCTGTGGGAGGAGGGAGCCGGACCGGTGTTCCCGGCCGAGATCCCGCTCGTCGACGACCACCGCGGCCACCCCCGCCCCACCGGCCCGCTCGCCGACGGCATCCACCTCGCGCTGGCCCACACGGACCGGACAGCGGTCGCCCTGGCCCGCCGCTCGGGCCCGCTCGGGATCGCCGTCCGGGCCGTCGACGACGCTCCCGATGCCGTGGCGCGGCTCGCCCTCACCCCGGACGAACGCCGCCTGGCCGACCGCCTCCTGATGCCCGACGCGCCCGGGAGCGCCGGCCGCGCCGACCGGCTCACCGCGCTGTGCTGCGCGAAGGAGGCCGCGGCGCGGGCCGGGGGCGCCGGACCCGGCGACCCGTCACCGGAGTGGACGGTGGCACCCGCGCCCGGCGGTGCCCTCCGGCTCCACGCCCCGGACGGTCGGCAGCACCTCGTCCATCTCGCCCCTTCCGACACCGCCCACGACCGGCCGGTACGCCACGTCGTCGCCTGGACCGGGCCGCCCGCCGCCGACCGTACGGGCGCCGCCACCCCCACCCCCACGGAGGCCACCCATGGCAGCTGACCCCGCTCCCCGGCACATCCGGGCGATCCTGGAGGAGATCACCGGCATGCTGGTACAGGTCGCCGGCGATGAGCTCCTCGTCGTCGGCGAGATCACCCCCGCCACCACCTTCAACGACGACCTGGCGCTGGAGAGCATCGAATTCGTCGCCCTGGCCGAGCTGTTGCAGCAGCGCTACGGCACCACGGTGGACCTGCTCGGCTACCTCGCAGAGAAGGACCTCGACCAGATCCTGGCCATGACGGTCGGCGAACTCGCCACCCATATCGCCCGGGTCACCGCCGCCGACCAGGCCCACGCGGGCTGAGCGCGCCATGGCCCTCACCCGCGCGGGCGCACTGCGTCTGCACACCCAGTGGCTACCGGGCCGAGGCGACGGCCCCCGGTCCGACGGGCCCGCCGTCGTCCTGCTCCACGGGCTCGTGATGGACAACCTGTCGAGCTTCTACTCCACCCTCGCCGGTCCGCTCTCCCGCGCCGGACACCCGGTGCTCCTCTACGACCAGCGCGGGCACGGCCGCAGCGAGCGCCCGCCCACCGGCTACGACCGGGACACCGCGGTGGCCGACCTCGCCGCCCTGCTCGCCGTCCTCGGCCTCGACCACCGCCCGGTCCATCTGATCGGCAACAGCTACGGCGGTGCCCTCGCCCTGCACACCGCGCTGGTCCGGCCCGACCTGGTCGCCTCGCTCGTCCTGATCGAGGCCCAGCTGACCGGCGACTGGATCGAGGAGATGACCGACACCCTCTCCGTCGCCGCCCTCGGCCTGGAGGACGGCCGGCTCCGCGCGCAGCTCGCCGCGCTCGGGCAGCGCAAGGAGGCCCGGCTGACCGCCGGCGCCGACGCCCTGCTCAACCACACCACCCTGATCGAGGACATCGCCGCCGGCCGCGCCTTCACCGCCCGCGACTTCGCCCGGCTCGACCGCCCGGTCCTCGCCGTCTACGGGGAACACTCCGAACTTCTCCCCGGTGCACGCGAGTTGGCCGCCCAGGCGGCGGACTGCGAGCTGTGTGTGCTGCCGGACGTGGGCCACACCGTGCTCAAGGACGCCACCGCCGGACTGCGCGACGCGGTGCTGGCACGACTGCGCGGCCGGGTCGGGGCGGTGGCCGGATGAGAGTGCTGTTCGTCGTCCCGCCGCTCGCCGGACACATCAACCCCACCGTCGCCGTCGCCGCCGAACTGACCGCCCGCGGACACCAGGTCGCCTGGACCGGCCCCGCCGCCGCCCTGGCCCGACTGCTCCCCGCACACGCCCTCCGCTACCCGGCGGGCGACCGGGACCCGGCCGACGGCCAGGACGGGCTGCACCGGCAGTGGCGCGATCTGCGCGGGATCGCGGCCCTGCGCTTCCTGTGGGCGGACGTCCTCATCCCGCTGGCGCACGCCATGCTGCCCGGCGTCCACGACGCCGTCGAGGCCTTCCGCCCCGATGTGCTCGTCGCCGACCAGCAGGCGCTCGCCGGGCCCCTCGTGGCCCGCCGGCACGGTCTGCCCTGGGCCACCTCGGCGACCACCTCGGCGGAGTTCACCCGGCCGTACCAGGGCGTACCGAAGGTGGGGGAGTGGGTGGCGCAGCGCATCGCCGGGCTGCTCGCCGACACCGGCGCGCCGGGCGGCTGGGACCCCCGGTTCTCACCGCACCTGGTGCTGGTCTTCTCCACGCCCGACCTCGTCGGAACACCCGGTGCCGACGGCGACGGCCACGCCTTCGTCGGCCCCGCCTTCGGCGCCCGCCCACCCGCCGGCGCCTTCCCGTGGCACCGCCTCGACCCCGTGCGCGCCCGTGTGCTCGTCTCGCTGGGCACCGTCAACCGCGAGGCGGGCGCCCGCTTCTACCCCGTCGTACTGGACGCCGCGGCCGCCCTCGCGGACCGGGTCCAGCTGATCCTGGCCGCCCCCGGCGACCTCACCGGCACCCTCCCGCCGAACGTGCTCCACCAGGAGTACGTCCCCCAACTCCAGCTGCTGCCGCACCTCGACGCGGTGCTGTGCCACGGCGGCCACAACACCGTCTGCGAGGCACTGGCGTACGGACTGCCGCTGGTCGTGGCGCCGGTCCGGGACGACCAGCCGGTCGTCGCCCGCCAGGTGACCGAGTCCGGCGCCGGGGTCCGGGTCCGCTTCGGCCGGGCCGGTGCGGACGAGCTGCGACAGGCCCTGACCGCCGTACTGGACGACCCCGCGCACCGCACCGCGGCCCGCCGCATCCAGGCCTCCTTCGCCGCGGCCGGTGGCGCCGGCGCCGCCGCCGACCGCCTGGAGCGGCTGCCGCTCGGCCCGACAGCGCCCTCCACCGCCACCCAGTCCGCACCCCACCCCACGAAGGGACCGTGAGGCAGATGACGCGAGCGCACCGCACCGGAGCGGGAACGCGATGGTTGGCGGCCGCCACGGCGGTGGCCCTGGGCGCCGGCACCGTGCGCGCCCGCCGCCGGCTCGCCGCACTGCCCGTCCTCGACCCCGCCGGACCGTACGACCCCGCCCGGCCGTCGCTCGCCGGCTGGCGGCTGCTCACCGCGACCGGTGTCACCGCCGACCAGGCGACCCTGCACGCCGCCGTCGCGCACGCCGAACGAGAAGGGCTGCGCGTGGTGGACCTGATCCCCGCGCACCTGGACGCGGAGAGCGCCCTCGGCCTGCTCCGGCTGCTCGACCCGGTGGCGCACCGCGCGGACCGGTGCGCGCCGGGCCACGGCGCCGGGCACGCCCTCCTGGTGGCCGACGACGTCCACCGGCGCGCCGGGCTCGACGCCACCGCCGGCACGGACGCCGCCGGCACGGACGCCGCGCCGCCGCGGTCGGTCGCCGACCTCGTCCGGCTGTGCGCCACGCTGAAGGAGTACGCCCCGGACGCCACCGGCTGGGCCATCGCCCCCGGTCTCACCGCACCGGCCCCCGACCCCGGGCAGCGCGCCGCGGAGCTCGCGGCCCGGGGACTGCCGCCGCGGCTGCTCGCCGCCGCCCGGCTCGCCGGCCTCGTCCTGCTCGCCAAGTCCCTCGCCACCGAGCCCCGTTGGGGCGCGGTGGCCGCCGCTCTGTACTGGCTCCAGCCGACCCTGGCCCTCGTCCCCACACGGAAGCTGCGCCCAGCCGGGCTGGCCGGAGCCACGGCCGCCCGCCCGCTGCGCTCGCTGTCCACCGCCGTGCGGACGCTCGGGACCCCACCCGCCGGTGCGCCCGATGACGGCGACGGCGACGGCGCCGCGGCACGCCGCCGGGCCGCCGCCTACACCGCCGAACTCGCCGACGGCACCGACCGGTTCTTCGAACCCCGCCGACCCGACTGCCCCTGGTGCTCGGCCCCCGACCCCGTCGTCCGGGTGCGCATGCCCGACCTGCTCCAGGGCAAGCCCGGCCGCTTCACCCTCGAACGGTGCCGCCGGTGCGGCCACGTCTTCCAGAACCCCCGACTCACCCCGGAGGGGCTCGACTTCTACTACCGCGACTTCTACGACGGCCTCGGCCGCGAGGGCGCCGAACTGGTCCTGGGCCGGATGAACACCTCGTACCGGGCCCGCGCCGAACTGCTCAAGCCCTTCACCACCCCCAGGGCCTGGCTCGACGTCGGCACGGCCGCCGGGCACTTCTGCAACGCCGCCCGCGCCGTGTGGCCCGACACCCGCTTCGACGGGCTGGACATGGGCGAAGCCGTCCACGGCGCCGAGCGCCGCGGCTGGATCACCACCGCCTACCGGGGCCAGTTCCCCGACCTCGCCGACCGGCTCGCCGGGCGCTACGACACGGTCAGCATGCACCACTACCTCGAACACACCCGGGACCCGTTCGCCGAACTCGACGCGGCCGTCAAGGTCCTGGCACCCGGAGGGCACCTGCTCATCGAGCTCCCCGACCCCGAGGCCCGGATCGCCCGGCTGCTCGGCCCGCACTGGCTGCCCTGGTTCCAGCCCCAGCACCAGCACCTCATGCCGGTCGGCAACCTCACCCGGGCCCTGGAGGCACGGGGGTTCACCGTCCTCGCCGAACAGCACGGCGCCGCCCACCAGAACAACGCCGACTTCATCGGTGCCGTCGCCCTCACCGCCAACCGGCTCGTCCCCGACCCACAGGCCCCTTGGGCCACGGTCCCCGCGACCCCGGCCCGGCGCGTCGCCCGACGGGCCGTCCACACCGCGGCACTTCCCTGCTACGTCGCCGCGCTCGCCCTCGACACGCTGCGCACCGCGGTGGCCCGGGCCACCGACGGCGGCAACGCCTACCGGCTGCTCGCCCGCAAGGAGCTGGGGTGAGCGCCGCGGACCTCGCCGGACGGCTCACCGCGGACCCGGTGCTGCGCCTGCTCGCCCACGGCTTCGCCACAGCCAACCACCGCCCGCCCGACGCGGTGTGGCAGGCCCCGTACGCCTTCCACTGCACCGCGCACGCCGTGCCGCCCGGCCGGGCGCCCACCGGGACCGGGCCGCGCACCGACTGGGTCGCGGCGGCCGACCGGCGGGTCGGGGTGGCCGTCGCGGCGCGCGCCGACGGGATGCTCCGCTGCGGCTCGCTCAACCACCCTGCCGAGGGCGCCGAGTTGCCGCTGACCGGACCGGCCGGCCGGGCCCCCGACTGGGCGGCCCGCCCCTACGCCGCGCTGCGCGCACTGGCCGCCGCCGGAATCGGCCGGGGCGGCGCCGACCTACAGCTGAACGCCACGCTGTCGGAGGCCGTGGGGCTGCCCCTCGCCGAGCCCCTGGAGTGCGCGGCCGCCCTGGCCGTCGCGGCCGCACACGCCGACCGGGGCGGGCCCCCGCTGCACCGCGCGCAGCTGCTGCGCCTCCTCGGCGGTGCCGTCCCCGGTGACCAGGCGCTGCGCCGGGCCGTGCTCTTCGCCCGGCCCGGACGGCTCCTCGCGGCGGACGGGAGCGTCCACCAGCCGCTGCACTCCCCGGACGGTGGCCCGGAGCCGTCCCTGCTGCTGGTGACGGTCCGTACCGCCGCCACCGGAGGCGACGGGCGCACGCCGGCCGGTGCGGCCGCCACCGGTGTCGCCCTCGTGCTCCGCGAGGCACTGCGCGCCGGGGCCTGGTCCGCCTGGTGGCCGGGCCGCCGCCCGGGCCGCAGCGTGCTGGTGCTGGCGCCCGGGGACCGGCGTGCCGCGATCCGCACCGCGGTGGCCGGCGCCTGCGCCCGCTGCGCGCTGCCCGTTCCGCGCTTCCTGCGGATCACCCTCGCGGACGCCGCACACCGCGCGCACTGACGACCACCCCGGCCCACCCCCCCCGTCGAGCAGCCCCCACGACAAGGAGCGGAACGTGAGAAGACCCGGAACGACCCGTCTGCGCAGGGCCCTCGCCGCGGCCCTCGGCGCACTCGGCCTGATCGTCGTGGCGACCACCGCCGAGGCCCACAACGGCAGCACCGGCGGCGCGCTGCCGACCTACGACCACGTCGTGGTCGTCGTCTTCGAGAACAAGCAGTACGGCGAGATCATCGGCAGCGCCGACGCGCCCTACATCAACCAACTCGCCCAGGACGGCGCCAGTCTGACCGATATGAAGGCGCTGACCCACCCCAGCCAGCCGAACTACTTCAACCTCTTCTCCGGCGCCACCCAGGGCATCACCGGCGACGGCTGCTACCCGCCCCGGTCGATGACCGCGCCCAACCTCGGCCAGGAACTGATCGCCGCCGGCAAGACCTTCGCGAGCTACAACGAGGGCCTGCCGAACGAGGGCTCCACCACCTGCACCAGCGGCCAGTACGCGCAGAAGCACAACCCCTGGTTCGCGTTCGGCAACGTGCCGTTGAACACCGGCAAGACCTTCGCGCAGTTCCCCAAGGACGACTTCGGCACCCTGCCGACGCTGTCCTTCGTCATCCCGAACCTGTGCAACGACATGCACGACTGCCCGGTGGGCAGCGGCGACACCTGGATCAAGGACAACCTCTCCTCGTACGCCGCGTGGGCCACGGCCCACAACAGCCTGCTGATGCTGACCTGGGACGAGGACAACTACCTGGGCTCCAACCGGATCGCGACGGTGTTCTACGGCGCTCACGTCCGACCGGGCGGCGTCGCCGGCGCCGCGTACAACCACTTCAGCCTGCTGAGGACGTTGGAAGACCTCTACGGCACCGGACACGCGGGCAACGCCGCCACCGCGAGCCCGGTCACCGAGGTCTTCGACACCGGCGGCAGCGAGCCGCCCGGCGGCGACCTCACCCTCGCCAGCCCCGGCCCACAGACCTGCCGACTGGCCCAGGCGTGCACGGTCCGGTTGACCGCCACCGGAGGCAGGGCCCCGGTCACCTACCGCGTCACCGGCCTGCCCCTGGGCCTGACCGCCGATGCGGCGAGCGGCCGGATCACCGGCAGGCCGTGGCAGACCGGCACGTTCCAGGTCACCGCCACCGCCGGCGACGCGGCGAACGCCACCGCCACGGCCCACTTCCCGCTCACCGTCACATGGTTCTGACCCGGCCCGAGGAGATCCCCGTGGCAGGTGCCGACGAAACGGCGGAGGCCACCCCCGTACAGGGGTGGCCTCCGCCGTTTCGCCCGCTGCGGCGGGCCCCGGACGCGCTGCCGTGACGACCGCCGTCAGCGCCGCCGCACCAGCGGGAACGGCAGCGTCTCGCGGATCGACAGGCCGGTCAGGAACATCACCAGCCGGTCCACGCCGATGCCCAGACCGCCGGTCGGCGGCATCGCGTACTCCAGGGCCTGGAGGAAGTCCTCGTCCAGCTCCATCGCCTCCGGGTCGCCGCCGGCCGCCAGCAGCGACTGCGCGGTGAGCCGCCGGCGCTGCTCCACCGGGTCGGTCAGCTCCGAGTAGGCGGTGCCCAGCTCGGTGCCGAACGCGACCAGGTCCCAGCGCTCAGCGAGCCGCGGGTCCTTGCGGTGCTGCCGGGTCAGCGGCGAGACGTCCGTCGGGAAGTCCTTGTAGAAGGTGGGCAGCGTGGTCTTCTCCTCGACCAGCCGCTCGTACATCTCCAGGACGATGTCGCCGCGGCCCATCTCCGGCTTCACCGGCACCGCCGAGGCGTCGCACAGCCGGCGCAGGGTGGCCGGATCGGTGTCCGCGTCGACCTCCTCGCCGAGCGCCTCGGAGATCGCCCCGTACACGGTCTTGACCGGCCAGATACCGGAGATGTCGTGCTCGACCAGCCGGCCGTCGGCGTCCGCCTTGCGGGCGGTGGCGCTGCCGAACGCGGCGACCGCCGCACCCTGGATCAGCTCCCGGGTCAGGTCGAGCATCACGTCGTAGTCGGCGAACGCCTGGTACGCCTCCAGCATCGTGAACTCGGGGTTGTGCTTGTAGGAGATGCCCTCGTTGCGGAAGGTCCGCCCCATCTCGAAGACCTTCTCCATACCGCCCACGCACAGCCGCTTGAGGTAGAGCTCCGGTGCGATGCGCAGGTACAGGTCGAGGTCGTAGGCGTTGATGTGGGTGTGGAACGGGCGGGCGTTGGCGCCACCGTGGATCTGCTGGAGCATCGGCGTCTCGACCTCCAGGTAACCACGGTCGATCAGGCCCTGGCGCAGCGCCTGCACGGCCGTGCTGCGCGCCCGCAGGTTGTCCCGGGCGTCCGTCGAGACGACCAGGTCCACATAGCGCTGGCGGACCTTGGCCTCCGGGTCGGCCAGACCGCGCCGCTTGTCCGGCAGCGGACGCAGACACTTGGCGGTCAGCCGCCACTGGCTGACGAACACGGTCAGCTCACCGCGGTCACTGGTGCCGATCTCGCCCTCGGCCTCGACGTGGTCACCGAGGTCGATGTCCGACCCGAAGCGGTCCAGCACCGCTTCGCCGCTGCCGTCCCGGGTCAGCGCGATCTGTAGGTCGCCCGACCAGTCCCGCAGCACCGCGAAGAGCACTCCGCCGTGGTCGCGGGTGAGCAGCACCCGCCCGGCGACGCTGACGGCCGTGCCGGTCCGCTCCCCGGGCTTGAGGTCCGGGTACGCCTCGCGGATCTCGCCCAGGGTGTGCGTGCGCTCGACGCCCACCGGATACGGGTCGGTGCCCTCCGTGCGGAGCCGCTCCAGCTTGCGGTGGCGCACCCGCACCTGCTCCGGCAGCGCCGCCAGCTCCTGCTCGTGCAGCTCCTCCTCGGTGGCCGGCGCCGCCTGCACCAGGCCGAGCTCGTCCAGCGACGGCAGACCGACGGTGCTCGCCGGGGCCAGCATCCGCTTCTTGTGGCCCTTGCCCCACAGCTTGCCCAGGCTCGGCACGGCCACGAAGCCCTCGGCGATGCCGGAGGCCAGACCGATCCGGGCCAGGGCGCCGGCGTCCGCGTAGCACAGGAACCGCGGGTACCACTCGGGGTTGTACTTCGCGTTGGAGCGGTAGAGGGCCTCCAGCTGCCACCACTTCGAGAAGAACAGCAGCAGCTTGCGCCAGAACTTCAGCACCGGGCCGGCACCGATCCGCGCACCCTCCTCGAAGGCGGAGCGGAACACCGCGAAGTTCAGCGAGATCCGCCGCACCCCGAGCGACCCGGCCTGGGCGCACAGCCGGGCCACCATGAACTCCATGACCCCGTTGGGCGCGCTGCGGTCGCGGCGCATCACGTCGAGGGAGATGCCGTCGTCGCCCCAGGGGACGAAGGACAGCAGCGCGATCATGTTGCCGTCGCCGTCGAACGCCTCGGCCAGCAGGCACTCCCCGTCCGCCGGGTCTCCCAGCCGGTCCAGCGCCATCGAGAAGCCGCGCTCGGTCTCGGTGTCCCGCCAGGCGTCCGCGCGGTGGATGACCTCCTGCATCTCCTCGTCGGTCAGCGCCGAGTGGCGCCGGACCCGGAACGTCGCGCCGGCCCGCTCGACGCGGTTGACGGCCTGGCGGGTGACCCGCATCTCCCGGCCGTCCAGGTCGAAGTCCTTCACATGGAGGATCGCCTCGTCGCCGAGTTGCAGCGCACCGAGCCCGCAGCGGGCGAACGCCTTGGCGCCGCTCTCGCTGGCGCCCATGACGGCCGGCTGCCAGCCGTACCGCCCGGCGACCTCCAGCCAGGCCTCGATCGCCTGCGTCCACGCCTCACGGTCACCGACCGGGTCGCCGCTGGCCAGGCAGACGCCGGCCTCCACGCGGTAGGTGACGGCGGCCTTGCCGCTGGGGGAGAAGACAACGGCCTTGTCCCGGCGGGTGGCGAAGTAGCCGAGCGAGTCCTGGCTGCCGTACCGGTCCAGCAGGGCCCGGATCCGGGCCTCCTCGTCACCGTGCAGCGCGGCTTCCATGCGCTGCGAACGGAACAGCGCGGCGGCGGCGTTCAGCAGCGCCAGCGCACCCAGCAGACCGAGGACGGTGCTGGTCCAGTGCGGGGGATGGCCCTCGACCAGCCGGCCGCCGACCAGCCCGCCGCAGACCCGGTTGGCGGCCCACAGCAGACGGTTGCCGCCACCGGCCTCCAGCGTGCCCGGCGTCACCGTCACCAGCGCCCAGCCGAGCAGCACCGCCGCGGCCAGCCCGCCGATCAGCACGCCGATGGCCCGCAGGAACGCGCCGCGCCGGGTGATCGCGTAGAACTCGCGGTGCGAGACGAGCAGCAGCACCAGCGCGCCGGCGCACAGCACCAGCGAGATGGCGAACTCCCAGTACCCGGCGGCGAGGAACAGCGCGTCCGCCAGGATGACCAGCACCATGTAGGCCACGACGAACCACAGCGCGACGCGTTTGCGTGCGGCCATCGCCGCGCCGAGGAGGAAGAGGAACGCCGCATAGGCGAAGTTCGGCGCCACCGGGATGGTGAGCGTGTCCAGCCAGTAGATCACCGGGTGGAGTGCGCGCCTCAGGGGCCCGATCAGCGCCGTCAGGGCACAGAAGAGCCCCAGCACGCTGAAGATGATGGCGAAGCCGTTGGGGACGCGGCGCCGGAAGCGCCGCCACCCCGTGAGTTGATCCTGGTCCTGCACGGTGCTCATTCCGTCACACTAGGCTCTGAAAGGGGTCAGCTGCTCGACGCGGGGGGCGCTGTCTTGTGGGGGGCGGGACCAGCTGACATTCCCGTCTCCGCTCCCGATGGTCCTCTCTTCCGGCCCTCCGAGGGAGGAGGCGGTGACCTTGGTCCGGTCACCCACGGGGACCTTGCCACAAACCTGCGCCGCGGCCGAGTCGGTGCAAGTCCGGCCGATGGTGAAGTTCAGGTCATAGTCCTTCGCGAAGTAGCGGCCGCCGCCGGAGTCCACCCCGTCGAGCTCCGCACGCAGCGTGATCCTGGTCCCGGGTTTCGACGGCTTCGTGGGCCGCCAGTCCACCCGGTCCTTGCCGCTGTCGTCCTTGATCCAGCCCCATGAGCCGGTCGCCTCGTCATCGGTGGTGACGCGCAGGCGCCGCTCCACCGTGGTCCGGTCGGTCACCGGGAAGTCGAAGGTGAGCGTGATCGGCCGGTCGGCGGCGATCACCGCGTTCTGCGCGCCGGGATCGACGACCAGCTGGTTGAGCTGTGCGGCCTTCGCCGTGGTCACCGACTCCTTGGTCGCCCCGACGCCGCCCTGCGGGTCCTTCGTCCTGGCGACGACCGAGTACTTGGTGTCCGGTGCGGTCTTCGCGCTGGACGTCCAGACCGCGCCGCCGTCGCCGAGCCCGCCAGGCAGCTGCCGGCCCCGGGGGTCGGTGACCGTCACCCCGGTCAGCACCCCGCCCTCGGCGCTCACCTTGAGCTTGTCGCCGGCCTGTACGGTCCGGGTCCCGTTCGCCGCGCCCAGCACCACCTTGACCCGGTCGCCCGTGGACGCCGATGCGGTGCTCCCGCAGGCGGTGAGCGCCCCGATGCCGATCACCGGGAGGAGGGCGAGCGCGGCGCGCAGCGGCCGGGGAGGCCGGCGGCGGAGGGAGGGGGACTGGCGCATAGGGGGCTTTCCGTCTGGCGTGGGGGAGGGCGGCGATGTCGGCCGCTAAGACGGCCGATCCGCACACTCCGTTGCGGGGGGTTATGTGATCCACGTCACTATTCGCGACGGTACCCCCGTCCGTGACCCGCAGTGAACACCCAGATGGAGCATCGGTCATCGAACCGGACATACCTCGAAATACGCCAAACTGGCCACCCATTGCCGCCCGTTCGGGCGGCGGTCGAGGAGGTGTGCGTCCCATGGCTGTGTCCATCTCGGTCGTCCTGCTGTTGGTGATCCTGACCGTGATCTTCCTGCGCAGTGGAAAGCTCAAGTTCTCGCACGCCCTGGTGTGCGCACTGCTCGGCTTCTACCTGGCGAGCAGCAGCCTCGCCCCGGACATCCACCAGGGACTCGCCGGCGCCGCCGACATGGTCAGCAGCGTGCGCCCGTGACCCTGGCGGCCTACCGGAACCTCGCGCTCGCCACCATCGGCTTCACGGTCACCTTCTGGGCCTGGAACCTGATCTCCCCCCTGGGCAAAGCCTTCAAGGTCGCCCTGCACCTGACCAACGTCCAGGTCGCGGTTCTGGTGGCAGTGCCGGTGCTGGTCGGCTCGCTGGGCCGGGTCCCGGTCGGCGCGCTCACCGACCGCTACGGCGCGCGGGTGATGTTCCCCCTGGTCGCGGCGCTCACCACGGTCCCGGTGCTGCTGCTGATCCCCGCCAAGAACTCCTACGCCGCGATGCTCGTCGTCGGCTTCTTCCTCGGCCTCGGCGGCACCACGTTCGCCATCGGCATCCCGCTCGTCAACGCATGGTTCCCGCCGGACGAGCGGGGCCTGGCGCTGGGCGTCTTCGGGATGGGCATGGGCGGCGTCGCCCTGTCCGGATACCTGACCCCGCGCATCCACCGCTACGACGAGAACCTCCCCTACCTGGTCGTGGCCGTGGCGCTGGCCCTCTTCGCGGTGTCCGGCGCCATGCTGATCAACGACCACCCGGACCGGCCCGTCCCCCGGACCTCGCTCGCCGCCCGGCTGGGCCGGGCCGGCCGGCTGCGGGCCACCTGGGAGCTGGCGGGCCTCTACGCCGTCGGCTTCGGCGGGATCGTCGCCTTCGGCGTCTATCTGCCCACCTACCTCCAGACCTGGTACCACCTCGACGCCGCCGACGCCGGCACCAAGGCCGCCGGGTTCGCGCTGGTCACCGTCGTCTTCCGGCCGGTCGGCGGCTGGTGCTCGGACCGGGTGCACCCCGCGGTCGTCACCGCCTGGGCACTCGGCGTGGTCGCCCTCTTCGCCGTCGTCCAGGCCTTCGACCCGGCGCTGTCCCTGGTCGGCACCCTCGACTTCCTGTCCATGGCGGCCGGCCTGGGCGCGGCCAGCGGCTCGATCTTCGCCCTGGTCTCCCGGGTGACGCCGCAGGAGCGGGTGGGCAGCGTCACCGGCATCGTCGGCGCCGTCGGCGGGCTCGGCGGATTCCTCCCGCCGCTGGTGATGGGCGCGATCTACAGCGGCAAGGGCACCTACGCCATCGGCTTCATGCTGCTGTCCGACCTCGCGCTGGCCGGCTGCGTCTACGCCTACGGCCGGATGCGCACGGCGGGCGCCACGCCCACCACCACCCCGGGGCTCAGCTGAGGGAGAAGACGCCGACCGCGTTCGCCACCGGCCGCTCGGCCCCGCCCGACGGGTGGTTGCGCACCGTCAGCCCGTCGCCGTCCCCGAGATCGGCCACCAGCGTCGAGGACCCGCCGCCGTCCAGATCCATGGCGTCCCGGGCACCCAACTCCTCCATCAAATCGGCGAGTTCACGTACCGTCAGACCGGTCTGGCCCTCACCGTGCGCCCCGTCCAGCGCCAGCAGGTACAGCACCCGACCACCGTCCCCGATCCCCGCCGATGTCCGCACCGCCACCGCGACGCCGTCCAGCCCGGCCACCGGCGCGGCGTCCCGCACGATCGGGAAGCCGCCCACCGCGAACCGCAGCGGCACCGGGCCGTGGCCGACGAGCCGGTAGCCGACCCGCACCCGCTCACCGATGTGCAGCCGGCGCAGCTGCCGGGCCCCGTCCTCCCGGCCCAGCAGCACCACGCTCCCCGGCGCCACCCCGCCCGCGCCCGGCAGGGCGTCGAGCGACACCACCCGACCGTGCCGGACCGTCACCTCCGCGGTGTCCCGGCTGCACGGCGCCGCCCGGTCGGTGTCCGTACCGCAGGTGGCGCGCACCCGGGACGCCGGGCCCCACCGCGCGGTGTACGCGCCGACCCCGTCCACCGGCAGCGCGTACTGGTTCAGCCCGCGCAGCGGCAGCGTGCCCTCCGGGCCCACCACCACGCCGCGCAGCGCCAGCCGGTCCAGCCGGGCCCGGCGGTCGTAGCCGATGCCGATGACGTCCTCGGTGGTCGCGCCGGGCGGCAGCACCGGTCCGAACCGCTGCCCGTCGGGAACCGCGGCCTTCAGCTGGCGCCCCGAGACCACCGCGGGTCCCACCGAGGCGCCGGTCGGCTCCACGCCCGGGTGCTGGCCCTCGCTGATGTTGAAGAAGTCGCCGTTGACGGCCGCCACCGCGCCATCCGCCGCGGCCAGTTCGGAGACCGGTGCGCGCGCGCCGACCGCGCCCGGGTACAGCAGGTCCACCGTGACCCGGGGATCGGTGAGGTCGACCGTCAGCAGATGTCCGTGCACGATGCCGCGCGGCACCGTCATCCGGAATTCGCCGTACGCCACACCGGGCGCCACCCGCACGGCATCGAAGCGGTGCAGGGTGGAGGCCGCAGCGGTGGCCCGAGCCCCGCCGGCGAGTCCGCCACCGGCCACCACCCCCCAGGCCACCAGCACCGTCAGCACCACGCGAACCCGACCGAAACGCTGCTTCACGAGACCCCCTGACATCACGCCAACTGTCCCAGGTGCCGAAGACGTTCACTCCGCGGCGATCCACGCCGCCTGCGTACGCTCTGATTACTATCGCCCGGAGATGTCATGAATCTGTACACCCGCAGAACGGCCGTCGTGTCGCTGGGCGCCGTCCTCGCCGCGGCCCTCACCCCGCGCGCCGCCGCCCGTGACACCGACGGACGCCCCATCGGCTCCGCACCGCTGCGGCGCGCCCATGCGCACAACGACTACGAGCACCCCAGGCCGCTCCTCGACGCCCTGGACCACGGCTTCGGCAGCGTGGAAGCGGACATCTGGCTCGTCGACGGTGCGCTGCTGGTGGCCCATGAGGAGGGCGAACTCGACCCGGCCCGCACCCTGGAGGCGCTGTACCTCGACCCGCTGCGCCGCCGGATCCACGCCAACGGCGGAACGGTCTACCGCGGCCATGCGCTCTCCCTCCAACTGCTCATCGACATCAAGACCGCGGGCGACCCCACCTACCGTGCGCTGTCCCGGGTGCTCGCCCGGTACCGGGATCTGCTGACCGTCTGTCGGGAAGGCCGGGTCCGGCGCGGACCGGTGACCGCGGTGGTCTCCGGCGACCGCGGGGCCCGGGTGCCCATGGCGGCCGAGCGGGTGCGCCAGGCCTTCTACGACGGCCGTCCCGAGGACCTCGGCACCGCCACCCCGGCGTCCTTCGCGCCGCTGGTCTCCGCCTCCTGGACCGATACCTTCCGCTGGCAGGGAGTGGGCCCGATGCCGGGCGACGAACGGGAGCGGCTGCGGCAGTTGGTCGCCGCCGCGCACGCCGAGCGGCGCCGGCTGCGGTTCTGGGCCACGCCGGACGCCGCCGGACCGGCGCGCGAGGCGGTCTGGACGACGCTGTACGGCGCCGGGGTCGACTACCTCAACTCGGACGACCTGCCGGGCCTTGAGCGCTTTCTGCGGTCGGCGCATTGAGCGCGTCGAGCATGGCGGCCTCGGGCGCGGTCGCCCAGGAGGCCCCGGTGACCAGCTCCATGTAGTGCGCCCAGTCCCAGTACTCGCCCGGGTCGTGGTGGGTGCTGCCGGGGACCTCGACGTGACCGATGATGTGCCGGCGGTCCTTGGGGATGCCGTAGCGGTTGCAGACGGCGGCGGTGAGCCGGGCGGAGTGCTCGTACATCGTCTCGGTGAACCACGTCGGGTCATCGATCCAGCCCTCGTGCTCGATGCCGATGCTGCGGGTGTTGTAGCTCCAGTTGCCGGCGTGCCAGGCGACGTCGCGCTCGCGGACGCACTGGGCGATGTGGCCGTCCGCGGACCGGACGACGTAGTGCGCGGCGGCCTTGTGCGCGGGGTCCTGGAACAGCCCGAGGGTGTCCTGGTAGGTCTCCTGCGTCACGTGCACCACGACCATGTTGATCGGGTACTTCGTCGGGCGCTTGGCGGCGGTGTAGTTGGCGGGGTTCGCCGGGACCCACTGGACCGGGGGGTAGGAACCGCGGCGTGGCCGGGGACGGGACGGGGCGGCAGCGGCGGTGGCGGTGAGGGGGGTGAGCGCGGCGGAGACGGCGAGTGCGGTGGCGCCGGTGATCAGGCGCCGGCGGGCCGGGTGGGGGTGGGAAGCATCCATCAGTCTCCTCAAGAGGGGATCCCGCTTCAGCTGGTGAGAAATCGCTTCCCTGGCCTGTGGAATTTTAAGCCCGCCCCGTATGGGGTCGGTTCGGGCCGGACCGCAATTCTCGGGTTGGCGGCCCCCGCAATGTGAGGGGCGGAGTCATGGGAACTCCTGGCAGGACCGCGAGCAGGTCTGTACGGAGAGAGTCACCTGATGGTCGTCACCCAGGTGCCGCGCCGGCAGCCCTGACGGCGGAACGCGGACGCGGCACCCGGACGGCGGCTCCGCCGGTCAGTGACCGATCTCGACGTCCTCCAGGATTCCCAGCGCGTCCGGCACCAGCACGGCCGCCGAAAAGTAGGCGCTGACCAGGTAATTGATGACGGCCTGGTCGTTGATGCCCATGAAGCGCACCGAGAGTCCGGGCCGGTACTCGTCCGGGATGCCGGTCTGGTGCAGCCCGATCACGCCCTGGTTCTCCTCGCCGACCCGCAGCGCGAGGATCGAGCTGGTCTGGTCCGGGGCGATCGGGATCTTGTTGCACGGCAGCAGCGGGATGCCGCGCCAGGCCCGGACCGCCGCCCCCTCGAACTCCGCGGTGCTCGGGTAGATGCCCCGGGCGTTCCACTCCCGTCCGATGGCCGCGATGGTGCGCGGATGCGCCAGCAGGAACTGCGTCTTGCGGCGCCGGGAGATCAGCTCGTCGAGGTCGTCGGGGGTGGGCGGACCGCTGCGGGTGTGGATGCGCTGCTTGAGGTCGGCGTTGTGCAGCAGCCCGAACTCGGGGTTGTTGACCATCTCGTGCTCCTGGCGCTCGCGCAGCGCCTCCACGGTCAACCGCAGCTGCTGGTCCAGCTGGTTCATCGGGTCGTTGTAGAGGTCCGCGACCCGCGAGTGCACCTTCAACACGGTCTGTGCGACGCCGAGTTCGTACTCCCGCGGCGTCAGGTCGTAGTCGGCGAAGGTGCCCGGCAGGACCGGCTCGCCGACGTGGCCGGCGGCCAGCTCGATGGCCGCCTCGCCGTGCTTGTTGTGGGTGTTCTGCGCCGACACCAGCGCCGTGTGGAACTGCTCGATGTGCGCCCGCAGCGACTCCGACTCGCCGAGCACCGCTTCGAAGTCGCTGCGGTAGAGGGTCAGCGCGGTCACCCGGGTCGTCGCCCGTACGGAGTGCTCCCACTCCGCGTCGGGCGACAGCAGCGCCGCGGCACCGAGGGCGTCGCCGTCGGCCAGTGTGCCCAGTGACGTCTCCTCGCCGTACTTGCCGGTGCCGGTGCGGTCCAGCCTGCCGTGCGCGATCAGGATGACCCGGTCGGTCGGCCCGCCCTTCCGGGCCAGCAGATCGCCGGGGGCGAACTCCCGCTGGACGAAGCGGCTCGCCAGGCCCTCCAGCGTCGCGCCGTCGTCGTAGCCGCGCAGCGGCGCCAGCTCGCGCAACTCGGCCGGGATCACCCGGACTTCGGTACCGGTCGAGGCGAAGTCGATCCGCCCGTCGCCGAGGGTGTGGGTGAGGCGGCGGTTGACGCGGAACGTGCCGCCGGAGACCTGTGTCCAGGGCAGGATGCGCAGCAGCCAGCGGGAGGAGATCCCCTGCATCTGCGGCACGGTCTTGGTCGTGGTCGCCAGCTTGCGGGCGGCCGCGGTGTCCAGGCTGGAACGGTTCTGCTCACGCCCGGAGGTCTGCGGGCCGGACGTCGGGTCCACCGATGTGGTCATGGAGAAGGCTCACCTGTTCTGTCGGTGCTGTGCGTGCGGGGGTACTGCCGGTGCGCCCGGGCGGGAGGAGCTCCGCGCCCCGGCCCGCGGTCACTGCCGTGCCTGGTCTTCAGTGCCCGATCTGCACGTCTTCGAGAACTCCCAGCGCATCGGGCACAAGAACGGCCGCGGAATAGTAGGCGCTGACGAGGTATTTGACGACCGCCCGGTCATCGATGCCCATATAGCGCACCGAAAGGCTCGGCTCGTATTCATCGGGAATTCCGGTCTGGTGCAGACCGACCACGCCCTGCTTGTCCTCGCCGGTGCGCAGCAGAAGGATCGAACTGGTCCGTTCCTTCGTCACCGGAATCTTGTTGCACGGAAAGATCGGCACCCCGCGCCAGGACGGCAGTGAATGCCCCATGAAATCGACCGCGGTCGGATACAGGCCACGCGCACTGCACTCCCGGCCGATCGCGGCGATGGCCTGCGGATGGGCGAGCAGAAAGCCCGGGTCCTTCCAGACCGTCGCGAGCAGGTCGTCGAGGTCGTCGGGGGTGGGCGGACCGCTGCGGGTGTGGATGCGCTGCTTGAGGTCGGCGTTGTGCAGCAGCCCGAACTCGGGGTTGTTGACCATCTCGTGCTCCTGGCGCTCGCGCAGCGCCTGGACCGTGAGCTTCAGCTGCTCCTCGACCTGGTTCATCGGGTCGCTGTAGAGGTCGCCGACCCGGCTGTGGGCGCGCAACACGGTCTGCGCGACGCCGAGTTCGTACTCCCGCGGCGCCGCGTCGTAGTCGACGAAGGTGCCGGGCAGGGACGGTTCGCCGTGGTGGCCGGAGGCGACCGCGACCGCCGACTCCCCGCTGGTGTTCGTCGGGTGCGCGGTGGCGCTCCGCTCGGCCGGGGCCAGGTGCTCGCGCAGCCCGGGGCAGCGGTCGATGACCTCCTGGGCGGCCTGCCGGGACAGTGCCAGCACGGTCACCCGGGTCACCGCGCGGTAGCTGAAGCGCCAGGTGCCCTCGTCGCCGGTGAGCGGCCCGTCGCCGAGGTGGTCACCGCCGGCCAGCGCTTCGAGCGTGGTCTCCTCGTCGTACTTGCCGGCGCCGATGCGGTCCACCCGGCCGTGCGCGATCAGCACCAGCCGGTCGTCCGGCGTACCGGCCTCGGCGATCAACTCGCCCGGCGAGTACTGGTGTTGGGTGAATCGCCGGCCGAGCGCCGCGAGCACCTCGGTGTCGGTGAAGTCCCGGAGGGCGGGCAGTTCGCGGAGCTCTTCCGGGATGATCGAGACGTCGGAGCCATTGATGTCGAAATCGATGCGCCCGTCGCCGAGGGCGTAGGTCAGTCGGCGGTTGACCCGGTACGTGCCACCGGACACCTGCACCCAGGGCAGCAGACGCAGCAGCCAGCGGGACGTGATGCCCTGCATCTGGGGCGGGGTTTTGGTGGTGGTCGCCAAATTCCGCGCCGCGGTGGTACTGAGGCTGGAATTACGGGTTTCTTCCGCAGTGCCGGGCAGCGAATCTTCGGCAATCGTCACAATGCGGCCTATCTCCTCGAAGGTGCGACGTGACCCGCCCGGAGACCCTTAATTCGGCACGGTTCCGCGGCAGCCCGCCGAACTGACCGTAGTCGTGCTGTTTTTATCGACACAATCGCTCGATTGGGTGGCATGGAAATAACTTTCCATGGAAAGGTTCAGCGGAATCGGGGCAGGGAGAGTGTGCCGGGGTGCCGGAATTCGGGGGCGGCGTGGTCACCGTCGCAGCAGTGCCGCCCCATCGGTCAGCGTCGTCGCCAGCCGTTCCCAGGTCGCCGCGTCCCGCTGCACGGCCTCGTACTGCCCGCCCCGAGCGGTGCCCCAACGGCGGGCCACCGCCGCCGGATCCTCGCCCAGCAGCAGCCCCGCAGCCTGCGCCGCCGCGCCGAGCGCCACCAGCTCCTGAGCCTCGGGCACCAGCACCGGGCGGCCGGACAGCCGGCGCACCGTCTCCCGCCAGGCCCGGCCCTTCGCCCCGCCACCGATGAGCAGCAGCGGCGCATCGGCCGCGGCGTCGTCGTCCAGCACCCGGTCCAGGGCCTCCAGCAGCGCGAACACCGCACCGTCGTACGCGGCCTGGAGCAGCTGGCCGGGCGTGGTGTCGTGCCGCAGCCCGTGCACCAGCCCCGCGGCGCGCGGCAGGTTCGGGGTCCGCTCACCGTCGAGGAACGGCAGTACCACCACGCTGCCGCCCGGCTCCACGGCCTCGCGGTCGCGGCCGAGCAGCGCCGCCACCCGGTCCACGGCGAGCGTGCAGTTCAGGGTGCAGGCCAGCGGCAGCCAGTCGCCACGGGCGTCGGCGAAGCCGGCGACGGTGCCGGTCGGATCGGCCGGCCGGTGGGTGGAGACCGCATAGACCGTGCCCGAGGTGCCCAGGCTCAGTACCGGCTGCCCGGGGCGCAGGCCCAGCCCGAGCGCCGCCGCCATGTTGTCGCCGGTTCCCGCCGCCACCAGCGCGCCCTTGGGCAGCGGCAACTCGTCGGCGTGCACCGTTCCGGCCGCCTCACCCGGCAGCGCGACCCGCGGCAGCGCCGTGCGGTCCAGCCCGACGTGCTCCAGGATCTCCGCGTCGTAGGACCCGGTGGACGAGGCCCACCAGCCGGTCCCCGACGCATCGCCGCGGTCCGTGACAGCCTCGCCGGTCAGCCGCCAGGTGAGGTAGTCGTGCGGCAGCCGGACCGCTGCGGTGGCGTCGGCCGCGGCCGGCTCGTTCGCCCGCAGCCAGGCCCACTTGGCGACCGTGAACGCCGGCGCCGGCACGCTTCCGACCCGCTGCGCCCAGGCCTCGGCGCCGCCCAGCTCGGCGATCAGCCGCTCGCTCTGCGGAGCCGGCCGTACGTCGTTCCACAGGATGGCCGGACGCACCGGTGCACCGGCAGCGTCCAGCGCCACCAGCCCGTGCTGCTGCCCGGCGACGGACACCGCCGAGGCCTGCCGGGCCGCGTCCCCGCACTGCGCGAGCGCCTCGCCCAGCGCCCGCCACCACTGCCCGGGGTCGCTCTCCTTGCCCTCGCCGCCACTGACCGTGTGCGGCGCCTGTCCCCGGGCGATGACCTCACCGGTCTCCGCGTCGACGACCAGCGTCTTGGTGGACTGCGTCGAGCTGTCCACCCCGACGACGAGCGGTCCCGCTGCTTGTGCGGCCATCGTTGCCCTTCCGCCCTTCCGCTGCGCTTGGCTGCCTTCCCACGTTATCGGCTTTCCCGCCGTGGGGGTTGTTCGCCGTTGCGCCCTTGGGGGCCCTGCCACGTTTTCGTCTGCGGCGCCGCGCTTCTTCTCGCCGTTGCGCCTGCGGCGGGCCCTCCCCACGTTGTCGGCTTTCCCGCCGTGGGTGTTGCTCGCCGTTGCGCCTGCGGCGGGCGTGGGTTGTCGGGTGCGGTGACGGGCCTCCGGGGCAGGGGTGTGGGACTGCTTCGCTTTACGTCCCACACCCCTGCCCCTCCGGCCCGTCCCCTCCCGTGAGTGG
>NZ_JBEZIX010000080.1:0-34178 GCF_040651315.1 Streptomyces sp. NPDC048506 | reverse complement strand
TGAGCGCGACGGCCTGGACGCCGCCCTCGGCGAGCTGCTGAAGCGCGGCCGCCTTGATTTCCGCACGGTTCTGCTCGCGGTAGCGCGCCCGGGGGACGAGAAGCACATGGACAACGTGCCCGCAGTCCGGGATGCGCTGATGAGTAGTCCCCGCCGGCTGTCGAAGCTTCGGTCCCTCAGGAGGGGCCGAAGCCGAGCCCCGAACAGGCTGCCGGTTCCGGCTTCAACTTTGATCCAACGAAGGCTCGTTGCCCCTTCCCTGCCGGAGAAGATGGCCCGCTCCTACGAGTCGCGCCTGCTCCGTCGCTGCCTCAGTCCAGTCCGGGTGAGCGAAGGAGTGTTTCCTTGACGAAACTTTGCCCTCACCTTGCCGTCAGTGGACCGACCGTGCGCGACGCTGGCGAGAGTCGAGATGTGACGGGGGGTCATTTTGGCGATCGAACTGCCCGGCCAAGTGGTGTCGTTCCTCCAGTTCATCGGGGTGAACTGGCCGAACATCAACGAGGACAAGGTCCGCGAATTCGGCTCTCACGTGCGGGATTTCGCGCAGAAGGTGGACGACACCCACAAGGACTCCACCGCCACGATCAATCAGCTGGCAGACGTGTATCAGGGCGCGTCGTACGAGGCGTTGCTGGCCAAGTGGGGCCAGATGTCCGACAGTCACATGACGGAGCTGGTCAACGCCTGTCACACGGTGGCCGACGCGCTGGACATCGCGGCGGACACGATCGTGGCGATGAAGGTGGAGGCGATCGCGGAACTCACCGTGCTGGCCATCACGTTCATCGCCGACCAGGCCGCCGCGGTCGCCACCCTCGGGATCGCGGAGGCGGCCGAGGCGCTCGTCATCGAGGCAGCCGAAAAGCTCATGGACTACCTGGTGCAGCAGCTGGAGCAGTACATCATCGGCCAGGTCATCGAGGCGGCCATCGATCCACTGGTGGAGACGGTCGGCAAGGCGGTGGGCGGCCTGGTCTTCCAGGCCGCCGAGTCCGCCCTGGGCGTCTCCGCCGGCGGGGGCGGGGGGCATGTGGGGGAGAGCTTCTCCATCCACCCCGAGGCCTTACACGCTCGCGTGGAACAGTTGCACAGCCACGCGCGGACGGTGGCTTCGCACGCTGCCGAATTCGGCACGAAGGCCGCGGGGGTCAGCTTCGAATGACCAATCCTGTAGCCAAGGCGCTGGAGGGCGGCGCGAGCAAACTCGCCAAAACCCTGGGCGAGGACGCCGGAAAGGCCATCAAGAACCTCTACCACGACACCGGAAAACGGCTGAAGCGGGTCGCTGACAATCATCTGGAGAACGACGCCAAGCATGCGGCGGAGATGGAGAGAATCGCCAAGCGCCCAAGGACAGAAGGGACGCCGGTATACCATCTTGACGACTCCGGAAAGATCAGTCGGCTGGAACACAATCCCCATGCCAAGACCCCGGAGGAAAAATACAAGAAGCAGCCACTGACAGCAGAGGACAAGGAGCGGCTGGGGCTCCAGAGTTCGTCGGTCGGGGGTCCGAGGAAGGGCGAGCGGCTCGCCCGCCTCAAGGACGACAAGGAGGGGAAGGTCGACCCGCGGCCCACATCGTCCTCCACACAGGTACCGCTGGGGAGTTCGGACCTCGCCCAGGCAACCCAGCTCGCCCGCCACGCGGACAACAGCTACGGCACCAAAAAACCCGGTGGGTTCACGAGCAACAACTACGCGGCAGCCCGGGTTACCGGTGCAAACGGCAAGGGGGACTTCATCCTCGTCGGCCGAAGCCACCGGAGCGACGGAGTGAATGTCGGCGCCCATTCGGAACGGATGATCGGAACCCCGTTCCTGAGACAGGGCGAAGGGGGTCGAATACGCGAGCTGTATACGGAACGGGCGCCCTGCGGACCGGCAACAAATTGCTCGGCATGGATGGCCGAAAGACTCCCCCATGTACAGGTCACACACAGCGTCGAATACGGGAATACCACAGCATCGAGAGCCGCCGGCAATACGGCAATGGAGAGCTATCTCGACGGGCTGAGAGCCAGTAGATAGACTTCTCGACACACCTACCCAGCGACAGGAACGGCGCATGACCACCAGCCCTCTTGACCTCAGTCGCCAAGCGCTTGAGACCGTGTTCACCCCGGCCGAGCTCATCACCGTCCCGGAGAGTCGACTGGACGCCGTAGCGGACCCGGACGCCAGAGAAGTACTGCGCACACTGGGGCTCCCCGTGGGGAAGAACCCGTGGTTCGGCTTGGACAACAAGCTGGGAGAACGGTTCCGGCGGATCGAAGAGGAATACGACTGGGAACTCGCGGATCGCTATTCCGAGGTCCCGCTGGGCGCCGACACGTGGATTTCGCTGGGCGAGATCCCTTATGACGGCATCGTGCTCGACCCGGAAACCGGAAAGGTCCACTGCCTGCCCCAGGACGGGGAAATCTACCTCTTCAACAGCAAGCTCCGGCACTTCGTCCACTTCCTGTACATCCTCCAGGCCGAGCGCCCCCATTTCGACTTCGAATGGGAAGGCGACGACGAGCTCTTCGATCCCGAGGGCGCCCGTTCACGCGCCGAGGCAGCGATGAGGTCGGTCGACCCCGGCGCACTGGAAAATCCGGAATCCCGCTGGTTCGATGTCCTTACATCCATCGTGGATCCCGAATACGACTACTGATGAGCTGTCCGGCAGATACGAAAACTCCCGCCCAAGGAGCGCCGCCCCGGTGACTGAAGACGCAACCCTGCGGACCTTCGGGCCGACTGGTCCCGAAGATCCCGTCGGCACGCCGGCACACCGCCTTGCCGGAACTTCCGTACCGTGGCGGGTCGGCCCCTATTTCGCCACCCGTCAGCAAGACCCGGTGCCGCTGGGCGAGTACGCCGCCACGACCGGGCGTCTCGTCGGCCGCGCGGAATGCGCGGGCTGGGCGCGATTGGGCAGCGACAACGGCTTCGAATTGTGCGCCGACACCGAGGGCTCGATACGGGCGGTGCTGCTGGACTTCGAGGAACCCGACCGATTCGTCAATTCCTCCCCCGAAGCCTTCGCCGCCGGCCTGTTGGAGCTACGCGAGGCGTTGCGCGTCATCCTGAGCACCGACCAGCCACAGACCGCCGCTTCGGCCTTCGACGGGTTGGTGGAGCGTCTGAAGGCGAACGATCCGGAGGCGTTCGCGGGACGGGAGAACTGGTGGCCCTTGGTGCTGGACGACATCCGTGACACTGCGAGCGTCGAGAACTACGCGGCCTTCGAGTACCTCGACGCTGGCGGCGGCAAGCAGATCGTCACCAGGTCCGGCGCCATCGCCCTCCACCCCGAGGAGCGGCTGTGGGACAGCCTGAACGCGGCCGGAGTCGAGCCGGAACAAGTTCTGCGCGTCCACACCGACCTGGAGCCCTGCTTCATGCCAGGCCATTACTGCTCGATGTGGCTGGCGCAGGTCTTTCCGCACGCGGAGATGACGCACAGTTTCCCCTACGGCGAGTCCGCCGACTCACGGGCCGCAGGCATCCAGGGCCTGCGCGAGAACGCCGACGGACAGGGCGATCCGAGCGAATCGGCGGCCGGACGATGAGCACTGCCCCAGCGCCGGCCGGTCCGGATATCGCTACCTGGCCGCCGTTGGAAGGAGTCGCGGCGGCCCACGGACCGGCGCTGCTGGATTGGGCGGCCGACACCTCTCCGGAGCGCCCCAGGGTCTGCCTGGTCCGGGGCGCGAAGGGCAGTGGCAAGAGCCAGTTGCTGGCTTGGTTCCTCATGGGCTCGGCCGGCCACCCCCGCACCGTCGTTCACGCGGCCGTCCTGGCGGAGGGGCTGTTCACGGACGCCTTCGCCTGGGAGCTGAGCCGGCAACTCGGCTACGGCCCGCTCTCACCGGCCCGGCTGCTGGACCGTCTCATGGTCGATCAGCGGCCCCTGCTGCTGCTCGTACCGGACCTCCACCGCTCCGGACGTGGCCCCGCCGACCGGCCGCCGGCCCGTCCGGCGACCCTGGTCGAGGACCTCCTCGTCCCTCTGCTGGAGCTTCCCGGGACCCGTGCCATCGTCGAGGTCGGGAACAGCGACCTCCTCGATGGCTGGGCGAAAGTCGCATCCGTCGAGACCCTCCACGTCGGTGACACACCGTCCCCCCTCGCAGAGCCGCCGAAGGTCGAGCTCACCACACAGGTGCCCCGCACCCCCGACGGCCGCCCGCTCTGGGACCAGACTCCGCAGGCCGTCCGCGAACACGCCCTCGACCAGGCGCTGCTCGCCCCCGACGCCGAGCACGCCGTCCGTGCCCTGCTCACCGACCCCGGGTTCCTGCTGCACGGCTCGTCGGTGTCCCTCGCGGCCTGCCTGGCCGACGAGCGCATACCGGCCCCGCCGGGGCTGCGGCGCACCTGGCGGCTGGCGGCTCCTCACCTGTCGGACACCGAGCACAGCACCGGCGAGCGTGCCGCCCTTCTCCACGCCGCGGCGCTGGGCGCCAGCCCCGGCCTCGCCCGCTATCTGCTGCCCCTCGCCGAAGCCCACGTGCTCACGGCCGTCTGGGCCCGACCGGACGCGGCCATGACCGCGCTGGCACAAGTTCCCTCCGAGCAGGGCGAGTTGTATGCCGCCGACCCGCTGGGCGACGTCACCCTGCTCGACGCGTCCACCGGCCGGAGCACCGCACCCGCCTCCTCTCCCACGCCGAGCTCGGCCCGCCCGCAGGGCATCGCCGTGCACCAGGACAGGTCCCTGCTCCTGCTCACCGACACCGGCGCCCTGCACCCCACCGGGGACGATCCCACCGGCTTCCTCGACCACATCGCGACCCACCACGGACAGGCCGCTCTCAAGAACCCGGACGTCACGCCCTCAGCCATCGGCCAGTGCCTCCGTAGCGGCATCACGGTCATCGGCGACGAAGAGGGAAGCGTCCACGTCTGGGATCCGGCAGCCCACTATGCGGGCCCGTGCGCCCGTTCCCTGCACGCGGCCCCCGTCACCGCCGTGGCCTGCCTGGCCTTCCCCGACGACGGGCACACCCTGGTGATGAGCGCTGCCATGGACGGCACGGTCCGACTCTGGGAGACCTCCGCCGATCCCATGCCGGTCCCGGTCGAACAGCGCCCGGCTCTCGTCACCGCCATGACGGCTGCCCACACCCCCCACGGCCCCGTCCTCGCGGTCGCCTGGAACGACGCGACGCTCCATCTGTGGCACGTCCTCACCGGCCGCATGCGCCCGGTGCCTCTTCTCGTACCGTGCCGTGCGCTCGCCCTCTCCTCCGGCTCCCGTCTCACGGTCGCCGGGCCCAACGGCGCCTACGCTCTCAGCCTCGACACTGCGCGCCTCTGGGACTGACCGGCCCCCAAAGACGACATCTGATGGTCAGCCGAGGTTGGTGAGGGGGAGCATGCCACGCTCGGCGAAGACCTTCTTGGCAACGAGGGTGGCGTTGATCGACTGCGGCATGCCGCAGCTGGTCTTCACCGACCGGCTGCTGGTCACCCTGGTCTGCCTGCGGCTGGGACTGCCCCACGAGGCCATGGCCGAGCTGTACGGAGTCGACCGCTCCACCGTCTCCGGAGCCGTCCGCCAGGTCAGGCCCCTCCTCGCAGCCCGGGGCTTCGCCGTTCCGGACCAGCCCGGCCTGTGCATCCGCGCCCTGGAGGACCTGTGCGCCTACGCCCAGCACGAAGCTGTCGTCCTGTGCATCGATGGCACCGAAGTCCAAGTACGGCGCCCTCGCGCCGGCCGTCCGGGGCGCAAGGCGTTCATCTCCGGAAAGAAGAAGCAGAACACCGTCAAGACCACCACCTTCAGCGACCGACAGGGACGCACCCTCTTCTGCGGTGTTGTCCGGCCCGGCCGGATGCACGACCAAACTGCGGTCCGTACCGAGGGTATCGCCGAGCAGTTCCACCGGCACCCGGATGTGAAGGCCGAGGTCGACGAGGGTTACCGGGGCCTGGCGAACGAGTTCCCCAGGGGCGCCCACTCCAGCGGTTCACCGGACGGCGCGACGCCTACGCCGAAACCCACCTGGCAATCGCCGGACTCGTCTCCGACCGATCAGCCCGCCGGCCCACACGCCACCGTTACAGCACCGAGCTGGTGCCCCTCCGGCCGACGGCCTGCTGATCACCCACCAGCCGAACCCCAGGCCCGCACACACGGAAGTCAATGGGCGCGGCTCCATCTGAGGGACTGCTCCGACCAGACATGTCACTTTCGGGGGCGCCGCCTCGTCCGAGAGGGCGGATATCCAGCGGTCGTTCCGCCGAAGAAGAAGGAGACTTTCGTGTTCGCCACCTACCTCGTGGTCACCCTGCTCACCTCGACTGTCAACGGCCTTGCCGCCACCGCCAACTTCATCGGCCACGAGTACCCCAAGAGCCAAGCAGACAAGTTGCGCGTGCCCCGGTCCTGGATGCGCCCGCTGGGCACACTGTTGGCGGCGGGTGCGCTGGGACTGCTGGCCGGATTCGCCGTGCCGGTCCTCGGCACGCTCGCCGCCGCCGGTCTCGTGCTGTACTTCCTCGGTGCGCTCTGCGCCCACCTGCGGGTCCATGACTACCAGTTGGGCCCCTGGGCCGTGTTCTTCTGCCTGCCTGCGGCCGCCCTGGTCGTGAACCTGGCTTACCACGGCTCCTGGTGACCCAGCGGTGAATCGGGACCCGTCCCTCAGGAGGAGCTGCACCCGAAGTCAATTCCTCCCGAGGTCGTTAGCCTTCTCGGCCCCGGCGGGCAAGGCCGGGGCCGAGAGACTGAGGCTTGGCTCTGCGGGTTCACAACAGGATCTGGCCCAAGGCTGCGGTGAGAGTGGCCACGAGGGTCAGTACGGCGGCGAAGGCGGTGGCGGCGCGCATAAAGGCGGCGGGGTAGGAGGCGCCGTCGAGGCGGGCCAACTTGCCAGCTCCGGCGGCAACCACGAGCGCGGTGAGGACAACGACGGCTGCGGCCAGCAGGACCAGAGCGAGACGGGTCACGGTGGACTCCCTGAATATCAGCGGATGTTGATGTGACCGAGATTCGCGAAGTCGGTGTTCGCCGGGGTCCGGGCCGGGCGATGATGAACTCCGGCGAACATCAGCAGGACATCGGGGCAGTGCATGGATGGAGCGGAACTCTCCCAGTTGCGGGCGCGGTTGAAGGACGGCCTGGCTCTGAAAGGGCTGACGAAGACCCAGCTGGCCACCCGGGCGAAACTGGGGCGCACCACCGTCCATGACGCTCTGCGCGATGGCGCGCCGGCACCCTCGCCCGCCACCGTCGCGGCCCTGGCCCGTGTACTTGGCCTTCGGGACAGGGATCTGCTCGATCAACTCCGCCGAGCCACGGACGCCGTCTCCGAGGGCACCGAAGGCGGCGAGGGTGACCGCGGGCCGGGCCGGCCGATCTCCGGCTGGGATCCCCACGATCTGGAAGTCCACCCCGCCGGCCCATCGGACAGTACCGACGGCATTCGTCCCGGTGCTGGTGCGCGGCGGGTGCTGCCCGGCTATGTGCCGCGCGCCCATGACCAGCTTCTTGCCGAAGCCGTAGGTGCTGCGGCCGGGGGGCACAGCCGCATGCTGGTGCTCGTCGGTGCCTCCTCCACCGGCAAGACCCGGGCATGTTGGGAAGCCGTACAGCCTCTCGCCGACCAGGACTGGCTGCTGTGGCACCCGTTCGACCCCACCCGGGCCCAGGCCGCGCTCGAAGAGCTGCACCGGGTACAGCCGAAGACGGTGGTGTGGCTGAACGAAGCCCAGCACTACCTTGGCGACCCCCAGGCAGGCGAACAGATCGCGGCCGCCCTGCACAGCGTGCTCACCCGGCCCGAGCGAGGGCCCGTCCTGGTCCTCGGCACTCTGTGGCCCGAGTACGCCCACCAGTACATGGCCCTGCCCACGCCCGGCCGCTCGGACCCACACAGCCGGACAAGGGAGCTTCTCGCCGGCCGTGTACTCACCGTGCCCGACACCTTCGACTCACAGGCTCTGCGCGCCGCCGCCGCCCTCGCAGCGAGCGGCGACCGGCTGCTGGCCGACGCTCTCACCCGTGTGCAGGACCACGGGCACCTCGCTCAGGATCTTGCTGGTGCCCCCGAACTCCTCAACCGCTACCAGACCGTTACCCCCGCCGCACGGGCGGTCCTAGAGGCGGCGATGGACGCTCGCCGCCTCGGCGTCGGCCTGAACCTCCCGCAGTCGTTCCTCACCGAGGCCGCCACCGACTACCTCAGCGACCAGGACTTCGACAACCTCAGTGAGGACTGGGCCGAGCAGGCCTATGCAGAACTCGCCCGTCCCGTCCACGGCAAACAAGCCCCCCTGCGCCGCGCAAGCACCCGCCCGACACGCCGTCCACCCGGCGTTCCGACCGCGAAGGGCCCCCTCACGCCGATGTCGGGACCGGTTTTTCGGCTGGCCGACTACCTCGAACAACACGGCCGCATCACCCGCACCCCCTTATGCCCACCCGCCTCCTTCTGGCATGCCGCCCACGCCCACATCACCCACCCCGACGACCTCGACAACCTCATCAGGGCAGCAGATGACCGGCACCGCCTCCAGTGGGCACACCACCTCCGTCAACAGGCGGCCGACGCCGGCAACGTTGATGCCCTGTACCAGCTGACGGTGTTCTGGGAGAAAGCCGGAGACCAGCAGGCCGCCGAACAGACGGCCCAACGAGCCGCCCAAGCCGGCAACCCTCATGCCTTGGACTTGCTGGCCACGATGCGGGAGTGGGCAGGAGACCGACAGAGCGCCGAAAGGGTTGCCCAACGAGCCGCCGACGCCGGCAATCCTCATGTCCTGGCTCGACTGGCCGCCATCCGGGAGGAGGCCGGGGACCAGCAGGAAGCCGAACAGCTGGGGCGCTCTGCCGCCGCAGCCGGGAACAGTGACGCTCTGGCCCAGCTGGTCCACAAGCGGGACGAGGCCGGCGGTTCGCAAGGAGCCGAGCAGCTGGCTCTACAGATGGCCAATGCAGGCGGAGGTGGATCCCCCTACTTCTCGAAGACTCCTCTGCACGATCGGTGGCCTCACGGACTGGATCCGGATGGCACACCTACACCCCCTTGGTAGCCAGATGTCGTGGTGCTGGTACACGACTGACGTAGCCGAGCCGACCTTGGCAACCTTAGAGAGCTGTTCGTTCGCGTCCTGCCCTCCCACATGCGCAGGGAACTCACTCGCGACCCGATCCGTAGAAAATCGGGCCCCCGCAGCGTGAACGGAAGGCTCAACACAGATGATCGGCGGCCATGAAGCGCTTGGCCCATCGCTCGTCGCCTCACTGGTTATGTCCATGAGAACGGGTTCTGGCTCAACTTCTAATGGAGCTGTGGCGGGATCGTTCGTGCCGGCCTTGAACAGGCATGGGTGGGCACCCTGCCTTTCGCCTCGCAGCCCCGTGATCGACCGACCTCGCCTGCCACGCTTCCGCTGCCGGCGCTGGTGTGTGCGAACCGTCACGCCCGCCTCTTGAGCGATCGGCTGCGGCATGATCGCGGTCATGGACCCACAGGTGATAGCCGCCGTCGTCGCCAGCCCCACCGCACTGATCGCCGCCGCAGCCGCCTACATGGCAGGCCGCCACCAAGCCCGCGGAGCCCATCGCGGTCCTGTCGACGCAGTGCGGCGGCAACATCAGCGAGACGCCTATGCCGCTTTCCTGCAAGCTGCCGAGACATACGCCTATGGGACGCGACGCACCGTAACCATCGCCCAGGCGCGCGCGGAGATCGCCACCGTACAAGGCTCCGTCGATCCTGCAGTCGTCGATGCACGTGCCGTCGTGCTGCGAGCTGAGGCGGCAGAGGGGGACGACGCCCTGCGGGCCACACTTCCTGTCGTCCAGCTTGAAGGGCCCGAGCATGTCGCCGTCCTTGCCCAAGAAGTCGCCAGCGCGGCCTTTCAGATTCGGCTCGCCGCTCGGCAGAGGGACTATTCCGACGCTGCCTCCGTGCAGGCTGCCCGTGATGAGCACGTTCACCTCACCACAGCCATCGCCGCATACGTGACCGCAGCACGGGACCACTTGAATGGCGACAACGCCGGGCGGTAACCGCCCCTCGGAGCAGCTCCGCATAGGTGGGCCAGAGCCCGAGAGCGGGTTCTGGCTCAACTTCTGTTCCGTTGCCGCGGAACGACGGTGGGCCCGCGTGCACCCTGTCGACTCTGATCTCCGGTACGGAGGCGTCCAGTTCGGGCAGGGTCGGGCAGGAAGGCTCGATGTAGTCGACGGCCGCCAGTTCGTCGAGTTCGGTGAGCCGGTCGAGGTCAACCTCGGCGCTGAGGATGTTCCCGGCCCGGGTGTACACCGATGCGCTCGAACTCCTCGTTCAGAGCCCCCTCTTCGTCCCCAAGGCCTTCGGCGAGTCGGGCGAGTATGCGGACGCGTGGTGCTGCCACGCTCTCCACCGTGACGGCGAAACGACCGGTGGACTCCAGACCCGCCAGCTCCGCCGGGCCGTGTGCTGCTCGGGATGCCACGCGAGTCACGAGAGCGCATCGTGGCGGCCGTTGATCAACTGCCGGGCGGCCGGGTGCTCCTCTCCGGGCCGAGCGGTTCGGAAAGTTCCACATGGCGGATGTCGTCGAGGTCCGTCAGCCGACTCCAGGTCGCCTGGGGCGATCCGCGCGGTGACCACGTCGCCCGCAACGGTCTGGACCTGCGCGCCGGCCTCGGCCATGCGCCGTCTCTGCTGCTCGTCCGGCTCACCGGCCAACCGGATCAGCACTCTGACGGGGGCCGAACGGGCCGCTTCGGCCCCCGTTCCGGCTGCGGTTTCGTCTGCGCTTTCGGCGTCGAACAGCAGCCGCCGTGCCGCGGATCCGAGTTTCTCGGCACGCATGTGCCTTCCCCTGCCCAGGTCGTAACGGTGCTGACGCGATGACGGTGCCCCTGCCGGCGCTCAGGCCGCGACGGCGCTCAGGCCCCGACGGTGGACGCCATGACGGTCGTCGGAGCATCGACACAGAACTGTAGGAGCCCCGCGTTCACGTCCTTGATGATGTTCTCCATCTCGGTCCACGGGGGCTGGAACTCCGTACCCCATTCGACGGTGTACGCGAAGATCTTCCCCTTGGCCGAGTCGACACTATGGCGTGCGAACGCGTAGTCGTCGCTGGTACCGCAGGTCGGGTACAGGTCGAAGGCCGACTTGGCGGTGTACGACTTGCCGCGCACGGCGTGCAGCCCGTCCCGGAAGGCCCGGGCGAGCTCGGTCTCACGGTCGAAGTCGATCTTGGGGATGAACTCCCGGTAGGTGGTGTCGCCCGCGTCGCCGCGGAGCCCGTCGAAGTCGTGGTTGAGGAAGGTCATCGACGAGTCGGCGGACTGGTCCTGATCGTCGCCCCACACATACAGCATGTCCTCCGAGTAACTGTGCACATCGACGAACCACCGCGTCCGCGGGTAGGCGTCCAGCAGCCATCGCACATTGCGCGTCTCGGGCTCGGAGAACGGCGTCGGGCCGTGGTACAGCTGCGGGTCGCACGGGTCGGTGGACACCCGCACTCCTGACGTGGGAGAGAAGGCCGTCGCGGCATCGAAGAGGAAATCGTAGTTGCGGTTGATGTCGACACCCACGCAGTCGCCCTGGCCGTTACCATAGGCGGGGTTGCGGTTCTTGCGCCACATCGGTTCGACGGTCTGGCTGTAGCGCCGGCCGTCCGGATTGACCAGCGGGAAGACCACGATATCCAGCTTTTCCAGGACGTCTTTCACGTGCCCGGCGGTGAACTTCTTACCGCCGTATGCGATTCCCGAACCGGTGCTGTAGGCCCTCAACAGGTCAGCGGTCAGGTAGATGAGGATTTCGCAGCTGCCCCACTCGCGGGCGTGCACGCCTCCGATCAGCACGACGCAATCCCGGGAGCCGGTCCCCGCGCCCAGGCGCACGGCGTGGCAGTCGACTCCCTCGACCGATTTCTCGGGCAGGTCGATCAACTCGCAGAGACGGGGGTACGCACTCGACAGGTTGGCCAGTGCGGAGTCGACCTCGGCGATGTTGAGATACGGCATCTCAGCCTCCCGGCCTCTCGTCCTTCACTATTTCCCCGAGCCCCTGCGGCACTTCGTCCGGTGCGGCGAACCGGTTGCCGCGTGCAACCTCCTTCTGACGGGCCTGCCCGGTGGCCGTCGCGTCCCTGAGCACATTGACGGAGACGCCTTCGCGCTCCAGCCGATCGGCGTTGCTGCGTGGTACGTACGCCTCGATGCTCATCTCGTTCCCCGGCCCGGGAGTGGGACGGGGCCGCCCACCGATGTCCATCTGCTGCTCCCGCAGCAGGGTGCGCAGCGTCTCGGCATCGCTGGCGGTCACGCGCACGTGGAGAATGTTGTCGCGGTCTGACATGTCGGCCTCTTCTGGTGTGGTGCAGATGGGGGCGTTCGCGGCCCGATGCGCAGTACGGGGTGTCGCGGTGCATCGGTATGACGCGGTGATGCGGTGCGACGCGGTACCGCGGTACAGCGGCATGACGCGGTGCACCGGTGGCCGGCCGGACGACTGGCTGGGGTAGTAGCTCAGGCCGGATCGGCCCCTCGGCGATCAGCGCGCGGAGTACGGCCGCCGAGCGGTCGGCGCACGTTCGGACCGCCTCTCCCTCATCATGACCAGACCGCCGTCACCGCGGCGTGACCGGTGCGTCATGCGTGACGGGGGTCTCCTGACCGTGGATGACCCGCCCCCTGCGCTCCGGCGATCCGCCCGCGCACCGGGCGGCAGCCGACCGTAGGTCGGCCACCAGGCCGAGCAGCCGGGCCGTCGGGCGCAGGCCCAGTTCGTCCTGGAGCAGCGACCGGTAGCGCTGGAATTCGCGGAGCGCCTCGGACTGGTTACCCTCGGCGAGATGGGCCTTGATCAAGACCGCCCGAGCGGTCTCCCGCAGCGGCTCCGCACGCACGGCCGCGCCGGCGACCACCACGGCCCGACCGAAGTACTGCGCACTGATGAAGCGGGCGGCGAGCGATTCCAGCGCGTGCATCCGCAGTTGCCGCCACTCCTCGGCCTCGCGCAGCGCCCACTCGTCGCACCAGCCGGGCAGCAGGTCCCGGGACAGGCCGTCGATCTCCGTGGCGCCCAGACGCAGCCCCTCGGTCGTTCCGGAGGACGGCGCAGCCACATCCACCAGGAGCCGCGCCAGCGGCCTGAGCTCCTGGAAGTCGACTCCCACACCGCCCGCGAGCGTCAGGTCGGCGGGGCCGGCGTCGAGCAGGCGGCAGCCCGCACCGCGCAGCCGATTGAGTGCCGAGCGCAACGCACCGTAGGCCCGGCACTCGGACACGTCCGGCCACAGGTTCTCGGCGACGACGCTGCGGGGCACGGAATCGGCGTGCAGGGCGACAAAGGCGAGCAGGCGCTCGGATCCGGCGGGGACGCTCGCCAGCGCGCTCTCCGTGACTATTCGGAAACCGCCGAGCAGTTCGATACGGGCCCTGATCCCCGCGGGCACCGGGGACACCCGGTCGGCCAGCCGCTCGTCGCCGCGGGCGCGAGGGGCCGTCGTCGCCGGCCGGTCGCGCATGAGTGGGGAACTCCGCGAGCCCGGCGGACTGCACGGTCCCTCGTACTGCGTTTCTCCGAGCCCGAGCAGACGTCCCGCCTGGACGGTGCCGCTCACGGTTCCGAAATGCGTCCGGGTGCTGCGACTCATCGCCTCCGCATCTCCTGATGGGCCACCAGACACTCCCATGGGAAGCGGGAGCACGTGTCGCCGTGCCCACCGGACTTCCCTTGCCTCTCTCCATCCTGCGTCGCGTGTCCGGCCGGTGTCGAGCCATGGGGATGTTGCTCCGGAAGAAAATCGCCGACGCGCGTCAATGATCTCTGATCAAACAGACCGAGCAATATTTGCTGGTTCAACACAGCGTGGAGATCGGAGGCCTCGAGGGACCGTTTCGGGGTGCACATCCTGCGGCATCGACGCCCGTTGCCGGCGGGCGCGCCGGGGCGTTGTCGCAAATGATCCAGATGCAGCGGTCACGACACGGCGAGACGATGAAAATGCCGCTCGTCGAAGGCGGGCCGTCTTCGGGCCCGCAGT
The DNA here is from genome assembly GCF_040651315.1 of Streptomyces sp. NPDC048506. NCBI lineage: Bacteria > Bacillati > Actinomycetota > Actinomycetes > Kitasatosporales > Streptomycetaceae > Streptomyces > Streptomyces sp. NPDC048506. The sequence continues at coordinate 20,177 of NZ_JBEZIX010000080.1, read as the reverse complement.
CGTTCGCGCCGGCCGGCGTCGTCGACGGCCTGGACTGCCAGTCCGGCGATGCCTCTCACCACCCCTCCCGAGGCAAACCATCAAGGAACCGACCATGACCATCAAGGGAATCGACGTGTCGTCATTCCAGCCGGAGAAGTACAAGACATCCGGCAGCGATTTCGTATTCATCAAGATAACGGAATCGACCACCTATACCAACCCCAAGTGGGTGGCCCAGCGAAAAACCGCACGAGACGCCGGATTGGTTACCGGCTTCTACCATTTCGCGCGTCCGGGGTCAGTCAGTGCCCAGGTCGACTTCTTCCTCTCGAAAATCAACCTGGTCGATGGCGATATTCTCATCCTCGACTGGGAGGACCGGAGCGTCTCGAATGAATGGAAGGACTCCTGGATCAAACAGGTGAGGCAGCGCACCCCCGGCCACAAGACGCTCCTCTACTGCAACCTGGATTTCTGGAAGCACCGTGACACCACGTCCTTCGCCGGGGACGGACTGTGGATAGCCGAGTACAACGGCAAGCCGGGCAAGCCCGATATCCAGGCCCCTTGGCTGTTCCACCAGTACACCGACCAGCCCATCGACACGAGCATCGGAAACTTCAACAGCAAGGCGGAACTGCGCACTTGGTCCCGCCCCCTCATCCCGGCCTAGGACTGGCTCTCCGCCCCGTCGGGTGCCATCGGCCCCGCCGGTGCAAGGCGGGTACCTCTGCGCGGCAGTCAGGTCAGTTCCCGCTCGACCCGGTGCAGGTAGCTGAAGTCGTGCTCCTTGTGCGCGGCGGTCAGTGGGCGGACTTCGCGGGTTGCGACGTTGAGTGCGTAGCCGCCGATCGCGCCGAGGATCCAGTTCGCGTCAGGGGTGAGCAGGGCACCGGTGGCCGCTGCCGCCACGGACACCGTCACCGAGATGCCCCTGCTCAGCCATGCCATCCGGCTGTTCCGTACCGCAGCGAGATAGTCCTCGGACGCCTGGGTCAGCTCCCGTCGCAGCTGTGCCAGGACATCGGCCGGTTGGTCGTAGTCGCGGCGCAGGTCACCGAGCATGCGGTGGAGGGCACGCATCAGGCGCACGCGCTCGTCGGCGTACCGCTCCCGGAAGGCCAGCACCTCGGATGTCGGGGTGTCAGGAGCGGGAACGGGCAGCAGTCTTCCGAGCTCCATCTCCCATGCGGGGACGCCGCGTCCGGGTGCTGCTGCGCGCAGGCCCAGCTCGTAGCCGGGGGCGTGGTCGGTGTAGGGGACGTAGGCCCTGTCGTAGTGGTGACCGGCCTCGGCGGCGAACTCTCGGGCGAGGGCGCCGGTGATCAGGAGCAAGACTTCTCGGGGCACCGGGATGCGGGCCCGCGCTGGGTCCGTCGGCCGAGTCAGTCCGAGGCTGAGGAGCAGTCGTTCCAGTCGGAGCCCTCCGATCTTCGGGCGGTAGAGGAAGACGTCCGGCTCGGAGGACAGCCCGGGGCAGTCCGGGCCGGTGGCGAGTCGGCGCAGTTCTGTGGCTAGGACGCGGAACGAGTCGTTCCCGCCGCTGTCCGCGAGCCCCAGGAGACGACGGGTGTGCTCCGGGGATGACAGGAGAGGCGTATAGAGCCCGAGCTCCTTGAGATCCTTCAACTCGCGGGAGCCCAACTCCTCGTAGACGGCGCGTCCGCCCACCACGGTCGCGATGCCGTCCCAGTACAGGAGCGCCTGGTGGATCACCTCCGTGGGCGGCGTGACCCGGGGGTAATAGAGCAGAATTGCCACGTGGTTCCTCCCTGGCAGGACTCAGCGTGCCGGCAGCCTTTCGCCGCCGTGGGGGACCGGCCGATTTTTGGCCGGGTGAACGGGAACTGACAGTGAGTCAGGCAGGCCGGACCTGGACGAGGTAGTGCTCGGCGATCGGCTCGTCGTCGTCCTGGACACCGTCGGGATCGACGGTCCGGCCGCGGGCGTGGACGCGCATCCGGTAGCTGCCGGGACCGTTGAAGGCGAGGTTGACCTCGTAGGCGGCCAGGTCGTCGGATTCCTCGCCGGGGCCCATGCACGCGACAGATGGGCAGTGCCCATGGGGGAGGTGTAGCCCAGCTCGGCGATGTCCTCCCATTCCTGGCCCCGGTCCCGCTCCAACGGCGTGGGCGACAGGTGGAAGGAGATCATCGCGGTTCCCATGCCGATGCCCGCACTGACGAAGACGTGGTTCTTCCCGCCGGCGGCCAGCCCGTCATGGAGCGCTGCGTTGACGGAGCGGGTCGCCAAGTAGTCGGTGTCACCGTCTTCGAGGAGGTAGAACTGCCCCTCCGCCACAGTGAACTTGTAAGGGCCGGGAGGTGGCGTCACCCGCTCATCCTAGGACGCACCGGTCACCCCTTCCTTCCGTACGGCGCAACGCCGCTCCGGGCACGGTGCCCGAAGCGGCGTCCACGTCGACCGCGGCGGGTCGCGACGAGCCCTTCCGGCACGTCACGCTCCCCGGCTACTTGATGATGGAGTAGTACGCGTCACCGGGCAGCAGGCGGTTGGCGTTGTAGAACTTGTTGAGCTGTGTGCCGCCCTTGCGGTTGTGGTCGGTGTCGATCATCTTGCGGCTGGGTCAGGCCGATGACGCCGCCGCCCTCTTGGGCAGAGGCGTACGGGTACTCGTCGCACTGCCTGCCCCTGGGGCGGGGCAGGCGGCTCGGGCAGGTCTTCCGACGGTTCGCCTTCGCCTGCGCGGGGGGCGCGCGGTGCAGCGGCTTGGCGTATCCGGGCTGGCCCAGCAGGGTCCGTTCGGCCTGGTAGACGTGCTTGGCCATGGCGCCCCACTGGGGGTTGGCGCGGCTGATGGAGAGGTTCGGCACGATCGAGGGGTAGACGCAGCCGCGCCTACCGCTGTTGGTGACCTGCTCGGAGTCGCAGCGCACGGTGCGCATCGCCGGGAGGGAGCCGGTGGAGGGGAGGTAACCGGGGGCGGTGGAGGTGACGATCAGGACCGGCTTGTGGTGGGTGATGCTGTTGTCGCGGCTGCTGATGGCGAAGGGCCGATGTTGAGCGAAATTGTCCTTTTGGACGCTGTCTTCCAGGACATGTCCGAGGGGCATCGTCCGACAGGGAGGGGCGGTCGATGGAGGGCAGGGCCGGCGTGGGCCTCAGTGTGTGGCGGTGGTGTCGGTGGGCGGGTGGGGCATGCGTGCGTCGTGGGCCGTGGCGGGGCGGACGGTGCGGCCGCCGGACCGTTCAGCGGGAGCCGTCGGGCCCCACCGACGGCAGATAGCGCGGTGCTCGCCAGGCGTGCAGCCGGTGCTCCACCGCGGCCCCCAACGACAGCAGCCTGGCGTCCTGGTGGTCACCGGCCATCAGGAGCAGGCCCACCGGCAGCTCGTCGACGAACCCGGCGGGCACCGACAAGGACGGGTAGCCGGCCACGGCCGCCGGGGTCGAGGACGGGATCACGTCGTTGTCGCCGCGCACGCAGTCGGTCGTCCAGGCGGGCGGATTGGTCGGCGAGGCGATGGCGTCCAGATGGTGGGCGGCCATCGTCTCGTCCAGGGAACGCCGGGCCAGGTCCGTCAACTCGGCACGCCTGGCCCGGTATTCCGGGTCGGTGGTGGGTGGCGCGGCCAGGGCCCGCTCGAACAGCTCCTGGCCGGCGAAGCAGGTCCGCTCCGCCCGGTGGGCGCGGTTGAACGCGATCAGCTCGGCGAGGTCCCGCGGGCCGTCGCGGGTGGCGAGGTAGGCGTCGATGTCACGGTGGAACTCGCTGAACAGCGCGGGGAATTCGAGGTCGGCGAGGCGCTTCTGGTACGGGGGTGTCACCTCGACGACCTCTGCCCCCGCGCTGCGCAGTCGCTGCGCGGTACGGGTCATCAGGGCGTCCACCTCCGGCCCGAGCGAGGGCAGGCGCCACAGGCCGATCCGTTTGCCGTGCAGGCCGCTGGAGCGCGTCGGCCCGTCCGGGAGGCCGACGGGGCCGCCGGGGCGTGCGGTGCCGTTCCCGCTGAGCACCGCGAGGGTGAGCGCGGTGTCGATCACGTTGCGCGCCATGGGACCCGCGGTGTCCTGCTCGGCGGAGATCGGGACCACTCCGGCTCGGCCGACGAGGCCGAGGCTGGGCTTGTGACCGACCACCCCGTTCATCCCGGCCGGGCAGACGATCGAGCCGTCCGTCTCGGTGCCGATCGCCACCTGCGCCAACGACGCGGCGAGCGCGGCGGCCGAACCGGCGGAGGACCCGCACGGATTCCGGTCCAGTACGTAGGGGTTGTTGGTCTGCCCGCCCACCGCCGACCACCCCGATGTCGGCTTCGCCGCACGGAAGTTCGCCCACTCGGACAGGTTGGTCTTGCCGAGGACCACCGCCCCCGCGTCCCGCAGCCGGGTCACCAGGGCGGCGTCGAGGCGTGGCGGACGGCCGGCCAGCGCCAGCGACCCGGCCGTCGTGGGCATGTCGCGGGTGTCGACGTTGTCCTTGAGCAGGACGGGGATGCCGTCGAGCGGGCCACGGGCGGCGCCGTGCCGATGCCTGGCGTCACTGGCGGCCGCTTGGCGCAGGGCGCTCGGGTCGGTGCGCAGCACTGCGTTGATCCTCGGGTTGATGGCCCGGATCCGCCGGAGGTAGGCGGTGGTCAGCGCCGACGAGGTCAGGGAACCGTCCGACATGCGCGCCTGGAGTTCCGGGATCGTCACCGTGTCGAGATCGACTCCCGGGGGCAGTCCGGCGGGCTTCGGTGGACTCCCGATGCCGATGCCGATGCCGATGCCGGTGCCCGTGTCGGTGTCGGCGGCTTCCGCACGCGGATGCGGTGCGCCGGCACACAGGGAGCCCGCGGCCAGGGCGGCGATCAGCGTGGCGATGCTCCGCTTCCTCATACTCCGCATGAGGGCCAGCGGACTACAGGCCGGCGGCCCGACGCAAGGCCCTTTCGCGCCGCCGTCCCGCGTGGTCGGAGGGACCGGGCATCGTGTCCCGTCCGGACAAACACTCGGTCGCCCCGGGGAACGACGACTGCGGGCGGATCCCCGTCGACGTCGTCCACTCCAGCACCGGATCCCCGCCCCAGCAGTTGACCCACCAGGGACTCGACCTGCTCAGCGGTAGGGGTTGTGCGTCGATGCCAGGCAGTCGGATCGCCGCACTGTATGAGGGCTACGGACTACAGGCGGACGGCCTCCCCGCCGCCGTCGTGGTGCGCGGCCGACGCCTACAGATCGAGAACGCCTCCGTCTACACCGACCTGACCCGCAACCCGCTCCGTGTACCGCGGTCGATCTACTTCGCCGTACCGTACGGCGCTGCTCTGCACGACCACGCAACGGTGCTCGGAGCGCCGGGCCTTCCGGGGGCGTTCCGGCTGGACCACGACACTCTATGGCCGGTCGGCGCCCTGCAACCGGTGTCGGACAACCACTCGTCGATCACCATGGTGGACCGTGCGAGCTGGCTGTCGCACCCGCGTGGCCCCGACCTGAACTACCTCCGGTAGACGCCGTCTTGGGGTGCGGTCCGCGGATCAGCCCTTTGTCCGGCCGGTGTCCCGCTCGATGATGGCCCGGGTCGGGCAGCGCGTGCGGCCCGCCACCCGGGGAGTCCCGGTCGTCCTCAGTCGGCGCGGCCGGTCGCGGCCACCGTCACACCCAGGCCGATCATGGCAAGGCCGCCCGCTCCGCCCGCCATCGACAGCCGGCGGTCCGAGCGGGCGAACCAAGAGCGGGCCGCCGCGGCGCCCAGCCCCCAGAGGGTGTCCGTGATCAGTCCGATGGCGACCGGGACCAGGCCCAACACCATCATCTGGAGGGGGACACGCCCCGCGGAGTGGTCGACGAACTGCGGGAGCACCGCCGCGAAGAAGACGATGCCCTTCGGGTTGGTGACGCCGACGACAATGCCGTCCAGGATCGTGCGCAGATCGCCGCGGCGCTCACCCGCCGGGCTGTCCATGACCGCCGCGCGCATCTCCTTGCGGTGCCGGAAGGCCTGCACGCCCAGGTAGACGAGGTACACCGCCCCGGCCAGCTTCACGCCCGTGAACACCGCCGCCGAACTCTCCACCAGCGCGCCGAGTCCCCACGCCACGGCGATGACCACGACGTAGGAGCCGACCAGGTTGCCGAGGACCGTCGCGAGCGCGGTGCGGCGGCCGTGGGCGAGGGCCCTGCCGATGACGAACAGTACGCTCGGCCCTGGAATCACGATCACCAGCAGCGACATCGCCGCAAACGCGAGAATGCTCTCCGTGGACACCATGTGCCCGTCACCTCCTGGATGTGCCGTTCAGGGGCCATACAAACAGACGTCGGGCCGTCCGCTCCAGGGCCATCCAGATGCCGAAACCGCCGGACGGTGTCCCCTCCCGCGGTTGACGGGTGTCCGTGCGGGTGACGTGTTGGCGGAACATTGAAAGGGGAATGAGGCACGGATGAGAAAACGACGCAGCGCTGCGGCTGCTGGTCGCCGCCCCGGTCGTCGCCGTCGTCACCACCGGCTGCTCGGTCCTGGTGACCGCCGCGGTGGTACGCCTCCTCGGCCGCGGCATCACTCCTGGACTGCACCCGGCGGGCGGTGGCGTGGCCTGGCGGGCCTGGCTGGTCACCCGTCTCCTGGACGGCGCCCGCGGCAGCCTCTTCCCGATCTACGCCAGCCTCGCCACCCCGCGGTGGCTGAGGTTGCTCGGGGCCGAGGTCGGCCGGCACGCCGAGATCTCCACCGTGCTGCCGCTGCCGTCCCTGCTGCACGTGGAGGACGGCGCCTTCCTCGCCGACGACACCCTCGTCGCCCCCTTCGAACTCCGCGGCGGATGGCTGCGGTTGGGGACGGTACGGATCGGCCGCCGGGCGTTCGTCGGCAACTCCGGCATCGTCGCCCCCGGTCATGACGTCCCGGACCACAGCCTGGTCGGCGTGCTCTCCAACGCCCCCGCACAGGGCGAGCCCGGCACGTCCTGGCTCGGCCGGCCCGCCATGCCGCTGCCCCGCGTCGCCGCCCGGACCGACCCCGCGCGCACCTTCGCCCCGCCGCGCCGCCTGGTCCTGGCCAGAGCCGCCGTCGAACTCTGCCGCGTCCTGCCGTTGATGTGCGGGGTGGCGCTCGCCGAGGCCATCCTGCTGACCGAACAGGACGCCCTCGACGTCGGCGGTCTCGGCCTCGCGGCGCTGGTCGGCGCGCCGCTGCTGCTGGCCGCCGGACTCACCGCACTGCTCACCACCACCGCGGCGAAATGGCTGCTGGTCGGCCGCTTCACCCCCGGAGAGCACCCGCTGTGGTCCGCGTTCGTCTGGCGCAACGAGCTCTACGACACCTTCGTCGAATCCCTCGCCGTCCCGTCGATGGCCGGCGCCTTCACCGGCACCCCGGTGCTCAACTGGTGGCTGCGCAGCCTCGGTGCCAGGATCGGCCGCGGCGTCTGGCTGGAGAGCTACTGGCTGCCGGAGACCGACCTGGTCACCGTCGGCGACGGCGTCAGCGTCAACCGCGGCTGTGTCCTCCAGACCCATCTGTTCCACGACCGGATCATGCGCCTGGACACCGTCCGTCTCGCCGAAGGATCCTCTCTGGGGCCGCACGGCATCGTGCTGCCCGGGACCGACATCGGGGCGCGGGCCTCGATCGCGCCGTCCTCCCTGGTCATGCGCGGCGAAAGCGTGCCCGCGCACACCCGGTGGGCCGGCAACCCGATCGCCGGCGAACGCCCGGCCCACCCCGCCACGACCCGCATGGAAGGCGGTGCAGTCGCGTGACCCGATGCAGCCGGCGCGCCCTCATCAGGGGCGCCGCCCTGCTCCCGCTCGCCGCGACGGCCGCGGACGCCCTCGCCGAGCCGCTCGCCGCCCGCTACTTCCCGCGCCACGGCACCTACGCCCACAGCACCGTCTCCTACGACCTACGACTGGCCTACCACCCGGCCAGGGCCGGTCTCGACGGGCGGGCCCGCATCGAGGCGGTGGCCAACCAGCGCCTGGACCGGGTGGAACTCGACCTCTCCCAGCTCACCGCGCACACCGCCCGGATCGACGGGACCCGGGTGCGCACCCGTCAGCTGAACGGCAAGCTGTACCTGGGCACCCCGCGCCCGCTGCCCACCGGCGCGCGCTTCACCATGGAGATCGACTACCGTGGCCGGCCGCGGCCGGTCCGCTCCCCGTTCGGTCAGATCGGTTGGGACCTCACCGGAGACCCGCACGACGGCACCATGGTCGCCTCCCAACCCACCGGCGCCCCCTCGTGGTTCCCCTGTAACGACCGCCCGGACGACAAGGCGGCCTACACCTTCCGGGTCAGCGTCCCGCAAGGCCACCACGCCGTGGCCAACGGCACCCTGCTGGAGAGTGGCCGCACCGGCCGGCGCACCTGCTGGACGTACCACCATCCCGGTCCCATGGCCCCCTACCTCGCGGCGCTCTACACCGGCCGCTTCCACCACGACCACGGCACCGCCCTACTCGGTCCGGACCACCCGCCGATCGCCCTGCACAACGCGTACCCGGCACGGATGGCGAAGGACGCGGCACACGACCTGGCCCGGCAGCCGGAGATGCTCCGGGCGTTCAGCGGCCACTTCGGGCGCTACCCCTTCGAGGCGTACGGCGCGGTGGTCGTCGACGCCGAACTCGGCGCCCCGGTCGAGAACCAGACACGGTCGGTCTTCGGCAGCAACCACATCGACGGGCAGCGTGGTGCGGAGACCCTGGTGGCCCACGAGATCGCCCACCACTGGTACGGCAACAGCGTCAGCCTGCGCGACTGGCGCGACATCTGGCTCAACGAGGGCTTCGCCACCTACGCCGAGTGGCTGTGGTCCGAGCACATCGGAGAGGACACCGCCGAGGAGATCGCCCGCGCCGAATGGCGCTCACTGCGCGACCGCCCCCAGGACCTGCGGATCGCCGACCCCGGCCAGCGCCGGATCTTCGACGACCGGGTCTATGTCCGCGGTGCCTGCACCCTGCACGCCGTGCGCCGGACCATCGGGGACAGCCGGTTCTTCGCCCTGCTCCGAGGCTGGCACGACGCCCACCGCCACGCCGACGCCGACACCGCGGCGTTCCTGGCCCACGCCGAACGCCACGCCGGCCACCAGGTCCGACCGCTGCTGAACTCCTGGCTCTACGAGAAGCCGCTGCCCCGCCTGGTCGCCTGACCACGCGGCGTTCCGGTGCGACTAGGTATCCGTACTCATGCGGCCCGCCCTCGCGTGGTACCACCATGGCAGCATGGCCAACTCCCTGCCACGCACGGGCACTTCCCCGGCTGGCGGATCCTCACGGCCGGTGTGATCGGCGCCAACATCGGCGCGGGCGTGGCCATCTGGTTCGGCGGGCCGTTGGTGGGCGCACTGCTGTGCGCGGCGGTCGCCCGCGGGCTGTGGCTGCGACGCGGGATGCCACGGAAGACGGCCGCCACTCCCCACGGGACTGCCTGACCATCCCGGTGCCGCGACCGGCGACACCTCACGTCACTGGGCCGCCAGCATCCGCGCCGCCCGAACCAGCAAGGGTACGGGCGGTGCGGACGTGTCCTGGCGCCAGACGAGTTCGAGGTCGAAGCCCGGCAGGTCGTCGCTGACCCGCAGGGCGACGGTGCCGGCCGGCAGGTGGCGGGCCAGGGCCTGCGGGACGGCGGCGAAGGCGCGCTCGTCCAGGACGAGGTGCCGAAAGCCCGGTACCGGCTCCTCCTCCACCGGGAAGTGTTCGCCGGTACTGCGGAGGGCGGCGAGGACCGCGTCGTGGAAGGCGGGTGCGATGTCGCGTCGGATGACCCGCAGGGTGTCGCTGCGCAGCTCGCGCAGTGACAACTCGGTCCGGCCGGCGAGTCGGTGGCCGGTGGCGACGACCACGACGAGGCCCTCCCGTACGAGCGTGAGGCGCGCCAGGTCCGGCCGGTGCGGGAGGCTGCGGGAGAGCGCGGCGTCGATCTCGTCGTGTTCGAGAGCGGCGGTGAGGTCGGCCGACCACATCTCGCGGGTCTCGACGCGGACGCCGGGATGGCGGGCCCCCATGGCGGACAGCAGGGTGGGCACGGCCCAGTAGGCGGCGCTGGTGACATAGCCGAGCCGGAGCGTGCCGGCCGTGCCGTGCGCGGTGCGCACGGTCCGCTCCACGAGGGCGTCGGCTTCGGCGAGGAGGGCGCGGGCTCCCTCGACGAAGACCTTGCCCGGCTCGGTGAGACGCGTGGGACGGCGTTCGAAGAGCCGTACTCCCAGCTCGCGTTCGAGGGCGGCGACCTGCCGGCTCAGCGGTGGCTGGGCCATGTGCAGCCGGTCGGCGGCCCTCTGGAACCCGCCTTCGTCGGCCACGGCCACCACGTACCGCATGAGTCGCAGATCGATCGTCATACCCGCAGGGTATCGGGAGGGTGCGCAACCGGTCTTGGTCAACGGCAGCCGGCGGGGACCAGAATCGAGGACGTCGGGCCGTCGCCCGAACTCCCCCCTTTCCCGAAGGACTTCACCATGCACACACGCGCCCTCGCCTCCCTCCGTGTCCCGGCCCTCGGTCTCGGCTGCATGGGGATGAGCGACTACTACGCCCCCGGAGACGAAGCCGGTTCCCTCGCCACGATCCGGCGGGCCCTGGACGTGGGCGTGACGTTCCTCGACACCGCCGACGCCTACGGCCCCTTCACCAACGAGGAACTGGTCGGCAAGGCGATCGCGGGCCGCCGGGACGACGTCGTCCTCGCCACCAAGTTCGGTGTCGAGCGCCGTCCCGACGGCACCCCGCTCGGTGTCAATGGACGGCCGGAGTACGTCCGGTCCGCGTGCGAGGCATCACTGCGACGACTGGGCGTCGACCACCTCGACCTCTACTACCAGCACCGCATCGACCCGGCCGTCCCCGTCGAGGAGACCTGGGGTGCGCTGGCCGAACTGGTCGCCGCCGGCAAGGTGCGCCACCTCGGCATCTCCGAAGCCTCCCCCGCGACGATCCGGCGGGCCCACGCGGTGCACCCGATCACCGCCGGCCAGTACGAGTACTCGATGTTCACCCGGGACATCGAGGACGAACACCTGCCGACGATGCGCGAGTTGGGCATCGGCCTCGTTGCGTACAGCCCCATCGGACGCGGCCTGCTGACCGGGACCCTCAGCCCGCAGGCCTACGGCGAGCGGGACTTCCGCCGCACCGCGCCCCGGTTCCAGGGGGAGAACCTCGCCCTGAACCTCGCGCTCGTCGGGCGCGTACGCGCGCTGGCGGAGGCCAAGGGCGTCACGGCGGCGCAGCTCGCCCTCGCCTGGGTGCTGGCCCAAGGCCCGGACGTCACGGCCGTGCCCGGAACCAAGCGCGTCCGCTACCTGGAGGAGAACGCGGCCGCGGCTGACGTCACACTCACCCCGGGCGAGCTGGCGGCCCTCGACGAGGCCGTGCCGCGCGGCGCGGTGGCGGGCGAGCGCTACGACGCGGCCCGGCTGGCGCAGGTCGACCTGTGACCGGACAGGTCGCCGGGCCGCGTCCGCTTCTCCCGGCTGCCGGATACGCCGCCGGGCCGCGTCCGCTTCTCCCGGTCGCCGGATACGCCGCCGTCACACTTCTCCACGCCGATCCGTCAGAGCAGTGACCGCAACGTGAAAGCCCGAAGGGAGACGGAGATGGAAGCGCGTTCGATCACTGCGGAGGTGCCGGTGGGGCCGCGGATGCCCGAGGACCCCCAGGAGCTCGTCCCCGAGCTGGCGGAGGTGTCCGCGGCGTTGTTCAAGGCGACCGGCAACCGCTCGGTACCGCGGTCGACGATCAGCCTGGTCCAGCTGCGTGCCGGCCAGATCGTCGGCAACACCTACCTGACCGTGCTGCACACCGGATTCCTGCGCAAGGCGGGGGAGTCCGAGGAGCGGATCACCGCGGTGGCGTCGTGGCAGGACGCGCCGTACTTCACCGCCGCCGAGCGTGCCGCGCTGGCTCTGGTGGAAGCGGTGCTCCAGCCGTCGGCACACGGTGAGCGGGTGTCCGACGAGCTGTACGCCCGAGTGGCCGAGCACTACGACGACAAGGCGCTCGCCACCCTGACCATCGCGATCGGGCAGGTCAACTTCTTCATCGCGGTGGCCCTGATCGCCAAGCCGGTCCCCGGAAAGTCGTTCTCCGAACCGTGGAAGTAGAACCACCGTAGCAAGGCGCGGAGTTCGGGTCCCCGACCGGGACCCGGACCCCGCGCCCATCGGTGCCTGGACGGGGTCGGTGTTCAACGGGCGGTAATGGGGAGGGAAAAGTGCTGTCATGTCCATTCAACGCGCGTAGCGGTGGGCACGACTCGTGCGGTTTCCTCGACGTGAGTCTCTCAACCCCCCACATTCCAGGAGACCCTGATGCATCGTGCTGCCCTGGGCGTGTCCGCCGCTGCCGTCATAGCCGTCGGCCTGACAGCCGCCCCCGCACTGGCCGATCCGCCGGCCCCGCCCTCGACGTCGACCGCCCGCGCCGAACTCGCCGCCCTGACGGTGGCCGCCCCGCACTCCATGGACGGCTACGCCCGTGACAAGTTCGACATCTGGTCCAAGCAACCCGACGGATGCACCACCCGCCAGGAGGTTCTCGCCCGCGACGGCAAGAACGTCCAGGACAAGCCGGGCAGTTGTCAGCCCGCCAGCGGCTCGTGGTACTCCGTCTACGACGACGCCACCGTCACCGACGTCGCCCAGGCGACCATCGACCACATGGTCCCGCTCGCCGAAGCCTGGCGTTCCGGCGCCGACACCTGGACCAACGACCAGCGCAAGGCCTTCGGCAACGACCTCAAGGACCCCCAGCTCCTGATCGCCTCGGAATCCTCCAACAGCTCCAAGAGCGACAGCGGGCCCGCCGACTGGAAGCCGACCAACCACACCTTCTGGTGCACCTACGCCAAGGACTACACCCACATCAAGTCCGTGTGGAAACTCACCACGACCGACAACGAGAAGAAGGCCCTGGCCTCGATGCTCGACACCTGCACCAGCTGACTCTCCCACCGCGACACCCCAGCACCCGTCCCAAGAACGGAAACCGGGCCCTGAGAACAGAGGTCGGGTCCTGAGATCGGAAACCGGGTCCGCGACGGCGACGCCACCTGTGTGAGCGCCTGACGATCACCGGTGGCGCGACGGCCCCCGCTCCCGCATCCCACGCGGGAGCGGGGGCCGCTGCTGCTGACAGGAAGTACATCACCGCGAAGTACATCACCGCGCAGAGCGGGACGGCGGGTAGCGGCGTCCGCTCCTCTCCGCAACTCGGCAGGGCCGCCGGAGTGCCTCTCGTGTGCTGGGCGGTCGCTCGACGTCTCCGGGATCGTCCCGTGGCGGGACCGGTGGTCCCCTGACCGCAGCCGGTCAACAGGCGATGAGCGTCCGAGGTCGGCAGGGTGGAGACATGAGCGACTCATCCCGGCCCCGTATCGTGGCGCCGCCGCCGGCACGTGGCGGCCGCCGCCGCGTTGCCCCCGTCCACTGCCGCCGGGCCCCCGCCAGGTCCTGGTCCGTGCTGTTTGTGTGGGGCTGAGATGGTCGGGGCGCCTGTCCGACGTCTGGGTGTCGGACTTCTGCATCATGCGGAGACCCTTCCCGCCCACGTGGCGTTGACGCTCGGGCAGCGCGAGTACACCTACCGGGAGGCCGCGGACACCGCGCGGCGGTGGGCGGGTTCGCTCGTCGAGGCCGCCGGGTCCCGGCCGGGACGGGTCGGTGTGCTGGCCACTCGCAGTGAGGCTGCCTACCTGGGGGTGGCCGCCGCGCTGTTCGCCGGGGCGGCCTTCGTCCCGCTGAACCGCGAGCTCCCGGTGCGGCGGACCCGGGCCATGCTGGAGCAGTCCGGCGTCGATGCGCTGATCGTCGACGGGGCGTCGCTGGGCCAGTTGCCTGATCTGCTCGACGGGTTGCCGCGCCGGCCAGCCGTGCTGCTCCCCGACAGCCTGCGCGCGAGCGTCCCCCCTCTCGGTGACGGCCCGGTCCTGGACGCGGCCGATCTGGCGGCAGCTGCCCCGCTCACGCCGTCGCGCGAGGCCGGCTGCGATGACGTGGCGTATCTGCTCTTCACGTCGGGCAGCACCGGTGAGCCCAAGGGAGTGCCCATCACCCACTCCAATGTCCGGTCCTTCCTCGAGGTGAACCAGCGGCGCTATCGGCTGACGCCCGAGGACCGGCTCACCCAGATCGGCGACCTGACCTTCGACCTGTCGGTCTTCGACCTCTTCATGGCCTGGGAGCACGGGGCGCGGGTCTGTGTGATGGATCCGCTGGAGGTGCCCGCGCCCTTCCCCTATCTGGAGCGCAACGGGATCACCGTGTGGTTCTCGGTGCCGTCGGTGGCCGCACTGCTGCGCAAGCAGGGTGTGCTCACACCCGGGTCCATGCCGACGCTGCGGTGGAGTCTGTTCTGCGGTGAGGCGTTGCCCAGGGCCACCGCCGAGGCCTGGCAGGCCGCTGCGCCCGGATCGATCGTGGAGAACCTGTACGGCCCGACCGAGCTGACCGTCGCCTGTTCGGTCCACCGGTGGGATCCACAGCGGAGTCCGGGACAGTGCGTGCACGACAATGTGCCGATCGGGCGGCCGTACCCCGGCCTGCACACGCTGATCGTGGACGAGGACCTGGCCGCGGTCGCGGACGGGGCCACCGGTGAGCTGTGTGTGGCCGGTCCGCAAACCACGCCCGGCTACTGGCGGGCGCCTGGCCTGACGGCTGAGCGCTTCTTCGCACGTGACGGTAGGACGTACTACCGCACGGGCGATCTGGTGCGCCTGCACCAGGGGCAGATGGTCTGCATCGGCCGCAACGATCAACAGGTCAAGGTCGAAGGTTACCGGATCGAGCTGGGTGAGATCGAAGCGGTGCTGCGGCGCTCCGGCGCGGTGGAGGCGGTGTGCCTGATGTGGCCGGACCCGGAGACGATCACCGCCGTGATGTCCGGGGTCACCGATCCGACCGTCGTGACCGCCGCGTCGATGGACCGTCTGCCGCCCTACATGGTGCCCACGTCGGTACACGCCGTCGAGACCATGCCGCTCAACGCCAACGGCAAGGTGGACCGCACGGCGCTGCGCCACTGGTTGGACGAGCAGGCGGCCCGCGTGTGACTCGCGCAAGGCGTGTGTACGACCCGGTGTTGCGTCCGCCGCTCGCCGTCCGCGCCGGCGGTACACCCGCGCCCACCACAGGTGTACCCCTAGACGACTACCGAATCCCCGCGCACCGCGTACCGCGCCACGCGGCAGCCGGGCGCCGCGTGTCCGCTGGTGTGGGTGTGGGCGTGGGTGTGCATGTGGGTGTGGACGTGGTCAGTGGCGCTGGTCAGGGCGTGATGCGCACAATGGCTTCGATTTCGACGGCGATGCCGAAGGGCAGGCTCATCATGCCGACGGCGGAGCGGGCATGGGAGCCGCATTCGAGCCCGAAGGCATCGGTGAGGAGGTCGGAGGCGCCCTCTGCGACCAGGTGCTGTTCCTGGAATTCGGGGGTGGACTGGACCATGACCAGGAGCTTGACGAATTCTCGGATGCGGTCGAGGTCGCCCAGTTCGGCCTGAAGGGCGGAGAGGATGTTCAGGGTGACCAGTCGGGCCGCTTCCTTGCCGTCGTTCACGGTGAAGTCCGCGCCCAGGCGGCCTCGGTACTTCACCGATCCGTCGGGGTTGAGCGGGCCGTGGCCGGAGACGAAGACGAGCTCGCCGACCGTCTTGGTCGGTATGTAGTTCGCGAGCTTGGGCAGTAACGGCGGCAGCGTCAGCCCGAGTTCCTCCAGGCGGCGTGTGACCTGTCCCATGGTTGTGCTCCTCATTCTTCGTTCGGTGTTGCGGATGCCACGGGTGTGGCAGGGGGCGACGGCGGTGTGCCGGAGCCGGTGGTGGGGCGGGCCGCGAGGGCCCGCAGACTGTGGAATGCGGCCAGCCCGGTCAGCGCGAAGGCCGCCACCAGGATCGCGAAGGACTCGATGGTGGGCGGGGTTTGGCTGACGAGCAGCGACGAGAAGCTGCCGCCGGCCATCTGGACCGCGCCGAGCAGGCCGGAGGCCGCTCCTGCCATGGTGGGGAAGGAGGTCACCCCGCCTGCCACGGACATCGGGAAGAGGAAGCCGTTGCCGATGGTCACCGCGGTCATCAGGATCAGCAGTGGCCACGGGGTGTGCGGATCGGTCAGTCCCACGGCGAGCAGCAGCAGGGCGCCCGTGGAGAAGATCAGATGGCCGCGGACGAGCAACCGGTCGACGGAGTGCCGTTTGACGAGGCGGCGGGAGACGAGGTTTCCCGAGATGTAGGCGACGGCGATGCTGATGTAGCAGTAGCCGTTGATCTCGGTGCTCATGCCCAGTCGCTGGAAGATGACCGGTGAGGCGACCAGGTAGCCGGTGTACACCGCGTACCCCATGCCGAGGTTGAGACCGTAGCTCCAGAATCTGGCGTTCAGCAGCAGCTTCCGGTAGTTGCCCACCGTGGTGCGCAGTCGCCGTGCCCGGCGCTCCGTGGGCAGTGACTCCGGCACCTTGAGGACGACGGCGAGCACGGTGAGCAGGGCGATCGCAGCCGTGAGGAAGAACGGGGCGCTCCACGACACGTACGTGGTCAGGTAGCCGCCCAACAGGGGGGAGACGGCCGGTGAGGCGCCGACCACCGGCATGATCGTGGTGAAGACCCGGGCCGCGGTCTGCTGCCCGTACAGATCGCCGACGATGGCGCGGGCCAGGACGAGGCCCGCGCCGGCGCCGAGCGCCTGGAGCAGCCGCGCCGTGCCGAAGACGGCGATGTCCGACGACAGCGCGCAGGCCAGCGAGGCCACGGCGTAGAGGGAGAAACCGCCGATGACGAGCCGTCGGCGTCCGACGGCGTCGGACCAGGGCCCGTAGATCAGTTGGGCCACCAGCAGTCCCACGAGGTAGGGGCTGAACGTGGCTTGGACCGACGAGACGGAGCTGCCGAGCGCGTGCGCGGTCTCTGCCAGTCCGGGGAGGTTGATGTCCGAGGACATCAGTCCGCCGACGCTCAAGGAGATGAGCACCGCGAGGAGTAACGGGGGGACCTTGGCTTCCGTGGTGTGCATGCCTGCCCTTCCGGACGCGGGTGCGCCGGCACCCGCCGCCCCGACGACGGCTCATGGCGATGGCCGGCGGTAGCTGAGCGATCGATGATGAATGCTAGTGATCGCCCGGGTACCGAGACAGCATCCTGTCGGACCATTCCCTCCGCCCCGTTGGGCTCCGAAGACTGGTCCGAACAGCGATGACCGCCGCCATCTCCTTCCTCGACCGCTCGGGTGCCGAGAGCATCCTGTCGGACCATTCCCCCCGCCCCGTTGGGCTCCCAGTAGTGGTCCAAAGAGCGACAACTACCGATATTTCCGTCCAGAGTGCCGCGCCGCTCGTAGCGTCGGCGACATGCGCGCTTTCATCGTTGATGCGTTTACCGACCGGCCGTTCGCCGGTAACCCCGCCGGAGTGTGCCTGCTGGAGGCGCCGGCCGACGCCGACTGGATGCAGCAGGTCGCTGCCGAACTCAACCTGTCGGAGACCGCGTTCGTGCACCCGGTGGACGAAGACACCTACGGGCTCCGGTGGTTCACGCCGACGGTGGAGGTCGACCTGTGCGGTCACGCCACCCTGGCCACCGCCCACGTCCTCTACCGGACCCGCGGCGCGGAGCAGGAGGAAACCCTCCGCTTCGAGACCCTCAGTGGTGTGCTGACCGCCCGCCGACATCGGCACAGCGGCATCACCCTGGACTTTCCGGCGGACCTGGCGACCGCCGACACCGCGCCGCAGCGGCTCGCCGAGGCGCTGGGCACCGAGCCGGTGTGGACCGGCCGGGCCAAGCACGACCTCCTGGTGGAACTGCCGAAGGCGGCAGCCGTGCAGGAGCTCTCCCCGGACCTGGTCGCGCTGGCGGAGTTCAGTGGCCGGGCGGTCATCGTGACGGCAGGCGCGGCCGACGGCGCCGATCACGACTTCGTCTCCCGGGTCTTCGCCCCCGCCGCCGGCATACCGGAGGATCCCGTCACCGGCGCCGCCCACTGCGTCCTTGCGCCTCACTGGGCCGGACGGCTGGGCCGCACCGAACTCAACGGGGTGCAACTCTCCCCACGCGGCGGGCGGGTGGGAGTCACACTGCGCGGTGACCGGGTCACGCTCCTGGGGCAGGCGGTGACCGTCTTCGAGGGCGAGCTGGCACCGTGAGGCGGCTGGCGTCATGCCGTGATTGACGCCATGTGGTGATTGACACCATTGGTGATTGATGCCGTGCTGTGGCGTGTGGACAGCCTGAAGCGTGGTGGGCAGGGGCCCACCACGCTTCAGGGGCGCTCTGCGGTCAGGGGCGGATCAGGACCTTGAGGGCCTCGCGCTCCGCCATGGCCTTGTAGCCGTCCGGGATGCCGTCGATGCCCACCGTGCGGTCGAAGACCGCGGAGGCGTCCAGCCGTCCGGACAGCACATCGGGCAACAGCTCCGGCACATAGGCCCGCGCCGGGGTCACCCCGCCGGCCAGGGTGACGTTACGGCGGTAGAACCGCCGTACGTCGACGCCGTCACCGTCCTGCGGCACCCCCACGTAGCCGACCGCGCCGCCGGGACGGGCCATGTCCAGCGCATCACGCAGCGCCGCCCCGGTCCCCACGCACTCCAACACCGCATGCGCGCCGTGCCCGCCGGTCAGCGCACGCACCCGCTCGACGGCCTCCGCGCCGCGCTCCTGGACCACCTCGACCGCGCCGTACCGGCGCGCCAGGTCCGTACGCCGGGCATGCCGCCCCAGCACGATGATGCGCTCCGCACCCAGCCGGGCGGAGGCCAGAACCGCACACAGCCCGACCGCGCCGTCGCCGACCACGGCGACGGTGGCACCGGGCCCGACTCGCGCGGCACGGGCGGCGTGGTGACCCGTGCACAGGACGTCGGACAGCGCCAACACCGCCGGCAGCCGCGGGTCATCGGGCTCCAGGTCGAGCGGCACCAAGGTGCCGTCCGCCAGCGGTACGCGCGCCGCCTCGCCCTGACCACCGTCCAGTTCCCCACCCCAGAACCCGCCGTTCAGACAGGAGCAGTGCAACCCCGCACGGCAGAACTCGCACGTCCCGTCGGACCACTTGAACGGCACGAGCACCAGATCGCCGCGTCGCACGGAGGTGACCTCCGTCCCGACATCCTCGACCACCCCGATGAACTCGTGGCCGAGCCTGACGCCCTGCGGTGTCGGCGCGAGCTTGCGGTACCGCCATAAGTCGCTGCCGCAGATCGCGGCGTGGGTGATCCGCACCACGGCATCGGTCTGCTGGACGATCCGGGCGTCGGGCACCTCCTTCACCTGGACGTCCCCTGCTCCGAACATCACTGCTGCCCGCACGGTCGAACTCCTGGAATCGCTTGACAAGGCCCTCGGCCCGGTATCGTTCGGGTGTCCCTTGCGACGCCTCCGCGTGGACGGTCCGACCGCGGCGCCGTAAACCGGCCGTGAGCACACCGGTCGACTCCTTCGGTACCAAGAGCTCCAAGAACTTCAAGAACTCCACGAGCCCGCCGGCCCGTCGTCGCCGCAGTCACGGCGGATGTCCTCGATGTTCGCTCCCGCCGCCAAAGCGTCGGCCGGCAGTCGGGCCACCTCACCCGCCCGGTCGCGCAGAACGCCCCGAACCCAGGAGTACCGTACGGCAGTTCCGCCGGGTGCGCCGGGGATCTCGCCATGTCCCGCACACCGCGCCGCACACCGCGCCGCGCAACGCGTGGCGCGGTGCCCTCGGGTTTCGGGAGCGTCTGGGCACCCGGCAGATGCGCCGAGCGGGGGACGTTACGGCTGCTCCTGCCACAGCACCGGGCAGAAGTCCGGGTCCGCGTAGTCGGGATGGCCGTCGGCCGTCTTCCGGACCAGTACGTCGTTGTTGTAGACGACCTGGTCGCCCGTGGAGATCCTGAACGGCCGCCACTGGTTGGTCCGGTCCTGGAGATGGAAGGAGATCGCGCGACGCGGACGGTTGCTGCGGTTCAGGCCGCTGCCGTGGTACGTGCGGCAGTGGTGGAAGCTGATGTGCCCCTTCGGAATGACGATGGGCACCTTGCGGACGGTTGCGTTGTTGAAGGCGGCGTTCTCCTCCAGCATCTCCTCCAGCTCCGACCGGTCGCGGTCGGCGAAATGCCTGGTGGTCGCGTCGTTGCCGCCGATCTCCTTCCAGCGGTGGCTGCCGTCGACCATCGTGATGGTGCCCATCTCCTCGTCACAGTCGTGGAAGGGGATGAAGGCGGTCAGCATCTCGTCGGAGGTGCAGGTCTGCCAGTAGTGGCGGT
>NZ_JBEZIX010000079.1:0-34834 GCF_040651315.1 Streptomyces sp. NPDC048506 | reverse complement strand
CTCCTCCGCATCGTCGCCCCCGTCGCCATGCCCGGCATCGCCGCCACCGCCCTGATCTCCTTCATCTTCAGCTGGAACGAACTCCTCTTCGCCCGTGTCCTGACCGGCGTCGTCGCCGGCACCGCCCCCGTCTTCCTCACCGGCCTCGTCACCAGCCAGGGACTGTTCCTGGCAAAGGTGTGCGCCGCCGCCACCGTCATCTCCCTCCCCGTCCTCATCGCCGGATTCGCCGCCCAGGACAAACTCGTCCAGGGCCTGTCTCTTGGAGCCGTGAAATGAAAGCCGCAGTGATCAGCGCCCCCGGCAAGGTGGAGATCGCCACCGTCGCGGACCCCGCGCCCGGCCCGCGCGAGGTCGTGGTCCAGGTCGCCGCGTGCGGCCTGTGCGGAACCGATCTGCACATCCTCCAGGGCGAGTTCGCGCCCACCCTGCCCGTCGTTCCGGGCCATGAGTTCGCCGGGACGGTCGTGGCGACCGGCAGCGCCGTCACCGAGCTCGCCGAGGGCGACCGGGTGGCGGTCGACCCGTCCCTCTACTGCTTCGAGTGCCGCTACTGCCGCCTCGGCCGCAACAACCTGTGCGAGCGCTGGGCGGCGATCGGCGTGACCACGGCCGGCGGCGCCGCCGAGTTCGCGGTCGCCCCCGTCGCGAACTGCGTCCGGCTGCCCGACCACGTCCGCACCGAGGACGCGGCGCTGATCGAGCCGCTCTCCTGCGCGGTACGCGGCTATGACATCCTGCGCTCCCAGCAACTGGGCAGCCAGGTCCTGATCTACGGCTCCGGCACGATGGGCCTGATGATGCTGGAGCTCGCCAAGCGGACCGGCGCCGCCGGCGTCGACGTCGTCGACGTCAACCCCCAGCGGCTGGCCACCGCCCGCACCCTCGGGTGCAGCAACGCGGCGGACTCCGCCGACGCGTTGGACCGCCCGTACGGGTGGGACGTGGTCATCGACGCCACCGGCAACGAGCGCGCCATCCAGGACGGGCTGGGCCGGGTCGCCAAGGGCGGTACCTTCCTCCAGTTCGGTGTCGCCGACTACGCCGCCCGCGCCACCATCGAGCCGTACCGCATCTACAACCAGGAGATCACCATCACCGGCTCGATGGCCGTCCTGCACAGCTATGAACGCGCCGCGGAGCTCTTCGCGGCCGGCGTCCTCGACCCGGACGTCTTCATCAGCGACCGGCTCCCACTGGACGACTACGCCGAGGCGTTGGAGCGGTTCCAGGCGGGCCGGGGCCGGAAGATCCTGGTGCGGCCGTAGCCGCAGGGGGCTCCCGCCTCCTCGGCCCCTAGTACGGCAGGCGTGCGGACGCGAGTTCGCCGTGCAGCAGCGCCGTGCCGAGCGGGGTGAGGGCGTGGACGACGCAGCCGCCGTCACGGCGGCTGCGGACCAGCTTGGCCTCGCGCAGGGCGCTGACGTGCTCGCTGGCCGAGGGGGCGGAGACCCGGAGCCGGCGGGCCAGTTCACCGGTGGTGGCCGGCGCGTCCAGGGCGGCGAGGACACGGGCCCGGGTACGGCCGAGCAGGACCGAGAGCGCCTGGGGGTGGCGGCTGCCGGAGGTGTCCGGCGCCCAGGCCGTGGGGTGCTCCACGGGGTGGACCAGCACCGGCGGCAGGCCCGGGTCGGCGAGCGCGATGGGCCTGCGCCAGCAGAAGTGCGAGGGGATCAGGCGCAATCCGCGTCCGCGCAGGTGCAGGTCGCGTGGGTAGGGGTAGTCGACGCACAGCACCGGCGGCTCCCAACGCAGCAGCGGCCGGAAGGTGTTGAGCATCCCGTCGACACCGCCGTGGCACAGGCTGCGGGTGCGGGCCCCGCGGTCACCGTCCACCGTGGCGGCCGCCCCCGTCCAGTCGGGGGCGATCACCGCGCGGTGCACCTGTCGGAGCGCGGCGACCAGTTCGTCGAGCGGCTCCCGGCTGCCGGAGGCCAGCGCACGGTACCAGCGCGGCAGCCGGGCCGGCAGTGCGGCGCGGGCGGACTCCGCGACCAGCCGCGCCCCGGGTGTGTCCCGGACCGCCGCCAGCCCGGCCCGCAGACCGTCGCGGGCCGCATCCGGGGTGAGGAAGTCCGGGAAGTAGCGGGCATCGGCCGGGGCCAGCCCGCTGATCAGCCGGGCGGCGCGGGTCAGGCCCCGCTCGTCCAGCTCCCGGCGGGCCCGGTCGCGCCAGGACGCGTACACCGGCGCCCCGCGTCCGGCCGGTGCCAGCTGGTGCATCGCCAGCACCGTTTCCCAGAGCGGATCGGGTTCCGCGGCGATCCGCACCCGCGCAAGATCGCGGTCCTCGAAGTGGATACGCAACATGCGGCCCCCGCGGCATGCTCATGACCCT
This sequence comes from Streptomyces sp. NPDC048506, assembly GCF_040651315.1. Classification (NCBI taxonomy): domain Bacteria; kingdom Bacillati; phylum Actinomycetota; class Actinomycetes; order Kitasatosporales; family Streptomycetaceae; genus Streptomyces; species Streptomyces sp. NPDC048506. Next base: position 32,496 of record NZ_JBEZIX010000079.1, on the reverse strand, counting down.
GTTGCCCAGAGCCCCCCGTTGTGGGGCCTACCGTACGGCCCCGCCTCAGCCTGCCCGGCGCGCAACGGCAGTGTCCAGGGCGGATTGTGTCCCGGAGCGTGCACGCGTGGTGCGGGGCGGGGCGCACGGCGCCCGTCAACCGCCGGTGGGCCCGGCCCCGTCCGCCAGCTGGTCCGCCAGCCGCTCCAGGAAGACCTGCTGCCCCTTGACCATGCGCTCCGCGGCGTCCCCGGGGGCGAACCACGCCACCCGGTCGATCTCGGGGAAGCTGCGGACCGCACCGGACCCCCGCGGCCACTCCATCTCGAACGTGCCGGGCACGATCCGCTCCGGGGCGAGATCGCTCTCGACCGCCCAGACCGTCACCACCTTGCCGTTCGCCTGGCGGGTCTCCCCCAGGGGTACGTACGGCCCCTCGGGCGGCGGCATCCCCAGCTCCTCCTCGAACTCCCGCCGCGCCGCGTCCCGCGCCTCCTCCGGCGGGACGTACTCGCCCTTGGGCACGGACCAGGCGCCCGCGTCCCGCCGGGCCCACAGCGGCCCGCCCATGTGCCCCAGCAGCACCTCGACGCCGTTCCCGCCACGCCGGTACAGCAGCAGTCCGGCACTCCGCTTCTCCGTCATGGAGCTACTCTTCCCCCAGCTCGCCTCCGGCGTGCACGGCGAGCACCGTGTCCACCGTGTCCGCCTCCGCCGCGGTCTTGTCCTCCCGGTAGCGCACCACCCGCGCGAACCGCAGGGTCACCCCCGCCGGGTAGCGCGAGGAGGTCTGAAGTCCGTCGTAGGCGATCTCCACGACGAGCTCCGGACGGACCGTCACCACATGGCCGTCGTCCGCCACCGCGAGCTCCTGGAGCCGCTCGGTCTGCCAGCCGAGGGTGGCGTCGGTGAGTCCCTTGAAGGTCTTGCCCAGCATGACGAATCCGCCGTCCGGTCCGCGCGCGCCCAGGTGGAGGTTGGACAGCTTCCCGGTGCGCCGCCCGTGGCCCCACTCCGCCGCGAGCACCACCAGGTCGAGGGTGTGCACGGGCTTCACCTTCAGCCATGCGGCACCCCGGCGGCCGGCGCTGTACGGGGCGTGCAGGGCCTTGACCACCACGCCCTCGTGGCCCCGGCTCAGGGTCCGGTGCCAGAACGCCTCGGCGGCCGCGCGGGCCCCGGCGTCCGCCGGGTCCTCGACCACGCAGCGGCGCACCCGCAGCCGCTCCGGAACGAGCCGGGCCAGCTCCCCGTGCCGCTGCGCGGCGGGCAGTTCCAGCAGGTCACGGCCGTCCACGTACAGCGCGTCGAAGAAGACCGGGGACAGCGGCAGCGCGGCGCACGCGGCGGAGACGTCGACCCGTGAGCCGAAGCGCCCCGCGACCCGTTGGAACGGCACCGGCCGGCCCGCGTCGTCCAGGGCGATCACCTCGCCGTCCAGGACGAAGCGCGCCGCCGGCAACTGCCGGGCGAGCGCGGTCACCTCGGGCAGCCGGCCGGTGACCTCGTCCAGGGTCCGGGTGTGGATCCGGACGTCCTCGCCGTCCCGGTGCACCTGGACGCGGATACCGTCGAGCTTCTCCTCCACCGCGCACGCGCCCAGTCTGTCGATGGCCTCGGCCACTGACGCGGCGCTGTGCGCCAGCATCGGGCCGACGGGGCGCCCGACGGTCAGCCGGAACTCCGCGAGCGCCGTCGGGCCCTCGGCGAGCAGTGCCCGAGCCACATCCTGGAGCGAACCCGCCAGCATCACCGCCCGCCGGACGTCGGCGGCGGGCACCTCGGCCGCCGCGGCGAGCCCCTCGACGGCGAGGGCGTCCAGCGCGCCCTGCCGCACCTCGCCGGTCAGCAGCCCGACCAGGAACCGCTGCTCGTCCTCGGTCGCGGCGGCCAGCAGCTCCCGGACCCGCCGGCGCCGCTCCCCCTGCGCCCCGACCCCGGCGACCTGCGCCAGGCCGGTCAGCGCGGCGTCCACATCACGTACGGTCAGCGTCGCCCGGTCCGCGGCGGGGACCGGCTCGCGCAGCACGCTCCAGCCGACCCCGATCCTCCCCTGGGGCAGCCGCCCGGCCAGGTACGGGATGACCAGGGGTGCGTCCTCGGGCGCCGCGTCCCGGAACAGCGCGGCCAGCAGCGCGGTCTTCCGCGAACGCGCCGAGGTCGCGGCGACCGCACGGGACGCCTGGGCGAGGGCGGCCAGCAACATAGGGCCATGGTGCGCCCGCGGCGGCGCCGTCGCAGCCGTGTGGCGACCACCGCGTAGCGTGGGCCCGTGACCAGGCCCCGACGCCTCGAAGCGTGGCGCGGCACCGCCGAAGCCGTCCGCACCCTGAGCCGCACCCGCCGCCTCTGGTACGCGGCGTACGGCTCCAACATGCACCTGGACCGGCTGACCTGCTACCTCGCCGGCGGCCGGCCGCCGGGCGGGCGGCACAGCACCCCCGGCTGCCGGGACCCCCGTCCCCCGGCCCGTACCACTCCGGTGATGCTGCCCGGGCTGATGTACTTCGCCACCGAGTCCGAGACCTGGGGCGGCGGCCGGGCCTTCTACGACCCCGACCGCCGCCCCGACCTCCAGGGACCGGCCGAACTTCCGGCCCGTGCCTACTTGGTGACGGCCTCTCAGTTCTCCGACATCGCGGCCCAGGAGATGTACCGCGCCCCGGGTGAGGACCTCGACCTCACCGAGGTGCTGATGCACGGCCGGGCCCGGCTCGGCCCGGGCCGCTACGAGACGCTGGTGTGCGCCGGGCTGCTGGACGGCTACCCGGTGCTGACCTTCACGGCCCCCTGGAGCAGCACCGACCCCGGCGTGGGCCTCAATCCGCCCTCGGCGGCCTACCTGGAGCACATCGCGGCCGGCCTTGTCGCCGCCCACGGATGGAGCCCGCTCCGGATCGCCGACTATCTGGCGAGCTGCCCGGGCGCCCGCGGCCACTGGACGGCCACGGAGATCGCGGCGCTGCTCGGCCCCCCGGGCACACCCGGCGCCTCGGGCCCGCCGTGATCCCGCGGGCGGCGGGCGGTCCGGCGCTCCGGCCGCCGTGGTCCGGCGCTCCAACCGACATGGCCCGGCGCTCCGGCCGCCGTAATCCGGCGCTCACCGTGCGAGCAGGGCGGGCAGATCGGCGAAGGAGTCGAGCACGTGGTCGGGTCTGCCGTCGGCCGCCCGGTGCGTCTCCGGCAGGTACTTGCCGGTCTTGACGAGCACGCCGGTGATCCCGCAGCGCTGGGCCGCGAGCACGTCGGACTGGATGTCGTCGCCCACCATCAGCGTCTGCGCGGCGTCGACGCCGAGGTGGGCCAGCGCGGTGGCGAAGAACGTCGCGGCCGGTTTACCGGTGACCACCGCCTCGACCCCGGCCGCCCGCTCCAGCCCCAGCAGGAAGGCCCCGGTGTCGAGGTCGAGCCCGCCGGCCGTGCGCCAGTACAGGTTGCGGTGCATGGCGACCAGGCGGGCACCGCGCTGGAGGTGCCGGAAGGCGCCGTTCAGCGCCCGGTAGCTGAACTCCGCGCCCGCCCCGCCGAAGATCACCACGTCCGGCGCCGGCCGCCCCCCGTCCGCCGCCCCGCCCGCCTCCTCGTCGGCCCCCTCGGCGGGCTGCACGATCTCCACGCCCGCCAGATCGTCCCGGACGTCGCCGCTGCTGATCAGCAGACAGCGCGCGCCCGGATGGTGTTCCCGCAGGTAGGCGGCGGTGACCGCGGGGGCGGTGAGGATGTCGTCGGGCACGACCGGAAACCCCTCACCGGCCAGTCTCGCGGCGATCACGGCGCGGGTCCGGGAGGTGGTGTTGGTGACCAGCGCCAGCGGGAGCCCGGCGGCCCGCAACCGTTCCATGGCCTCGACGGCGCCGGGCAGCGCCTTCCAGGACACCGTGAGCACCCCGTCGATATCGATCAGAACCGCTCCGATTCCGTTCATACGCCGACGGTAACCACGGCTCGCCGCGCCCGCGCACGGCCCGCACCACCGCCCGGTGGTGCGGGCCACCCGACTTGCGTGCGCCCGGCATCTGCGGTTTGGTCGAAGTGAGGTGTGGACGTCGCTTCCGTCTCCCCTGGGTAGGGGGTGCACACTGTGCTGTTCACCGACCGCGTGGACGCGGGGCAGCGCCTCGCCGAAGCGCTCCGGCACCTGGAGGGGGAAGATCCGGTCGTACTGGGCCTGCCTCGGGGCGGGGTCCCGGTGGCCTTCCAAGTGGCGCGCGCGCTCAAGGCGCCGCTCGATGTGATCGTGGTCCGCAAGCTGGGCGTCCCCTACCAGCGCGAGCTGGGGTTCGGCGCCATCGGTGAGGGCGGCGTACGGGTGATCAGCGACGACATCGTCCGCCGTGGCCGACTCGACCAGGACGACGTGGAGTCCGTGGAGCGGGCCGAACAGGCGGAACTCGCACGCCAGGCACACCGGTTCCGGGCCGGCCGGACGCGGCTGCCGCTCGACGGTCGGACCGCGATCGTGGTGGACGACGGGATCGCCACCGGCGCCACCGCGGCCGCCGCCTGTCAGGTGGTACGGGCGCAGGGCGCGTCCCGTGTGGTGCTGGCCGTGCCGGTGGCGCCACCGGACGCGGCCGAGCGACTCCGCACCAAGGCCGATGAATTCGTCTGCCTGTCCACGCCGTTCGGCTTCTCCGCCGTGGGCGAGTGGTACCGGGACTTCTCCCAGACCCCGGACGACGAGGTCGTCTCCCTGCTGGCGCAGGCCGCGCGCGGGGCGGACACGGAGGCGCTGACCGATCCGGACGCGGAGGCCGATGTCGACGTGGAGGAAGAGGTGGCGATCGACGCCGCCGGCGTCCGGCTCACCGGGGACCTCAATCTGCCGTCCGGCGCCAAGGCCGTGGTGATGTTCGCACACGGCTCCGGCAGCAGCCGCCACAGCCCACGCAACCGGCTGGTCGCCGCCGCCCTGAACCAGGCGGGCCTGGGCACCCTGCTCTTCGATCTGCTCACACCGGCGGAGGAGGCCAACCGGGCGAACGTCTTCGACATCGAAACCCTCGCCGGGCGGCTGACCGACGCCACCGCCTGGCTGCGCGGCCGGGTCTCCGTCCCGATCGGCTACTTCGGGGCGAGTACCGGCGCGGCGGCGGCGCTCCGGGCGGCCGCCTCCCCCAGCTCCGACATCGGTGCCGTGGTCTCCCGCGGCGGCCGGCCCGACCTCGCCGGGCCACTGCTCGCCGGGGTACGCGCGCCGACGCTGCTCATCGTCGGCGGCAACGACCCCCTGGTCCTCGACCTCAACCGCGAGGCTCAGGCGGCGCTGCGCTGCGAGACCCAGCTCGAAGTCATCCCCGGCGCCACCCACCTCTTCGAGGAGCACGGCGCCCTCGACCAGGTCGCCGTCCTCGCACGGGACTGGTTCCTCGGGCACCTGGTCGGATAGCCGACCGGGCCGTTCGTCCGCGGCGGGCCGGCCGGTCGAAGACGAACGGCGGGGGGTGCGGCCGTCGGCCGTCGGCGAGCCGCTCAGTCGATGCTGAGTTCGCCCATCGCGCTCCAGCCGTCCGCGCCCTCGATGCCGGTGCTCACGATGTCGGGGGTGCGGCGCAGCAGGGGGCGCATGGCTTCCAGACCGGCCCGGAAGTGGTCGGAGTCGACGTGCGCCTCGCCGGTGCCGTCCTTGAACGCCTCGACCAGGACGTAGGTGTGGGGGTCCTCCATGCTGCGGGACCACTCGAACCACAGGTTGCCGGGTTCGGCGCGGGTGGCGCGGGTGAAGGCTTCGACGTGCTTCGGCCACTCCTCGGCGTGCTCGGGCTTGACGGGGAACTTGACGACGATGAAGATCATCCGTCGATGATAGGCCATCCGGGAAATTTGCCATGAAGCGGGGCAATTTCCCGGCCGCTCCGCGTCCCTGACGCCGGCCCGTCACATGCGCCCGCACCGGGAGTACGGGACGGCTCGGGGTTCGGGATCAAGGTTCAGGGTTCGTGGCTCGGTCCTCGGGGTTCGTGGTTCGTGGTTCGTGGTTCGGGGTTCGTGGTTCGGGGTTCGTGGTTCGTGGTTCGTGGTTCGTGGTTCGTGGTTCGTGGTTCGCGCACGCTTCCGCTGCCGATTCCGATTCCGCTTCCGCTTCCGCTTCCGCTTCCGCTTCCGCTCGGGCACGTCCGGGACGCCTCGGGGGTGACTCAGGGGCGCATCAGGGAAAGCCCTGAAGGCAACGCGACCCGGGCTCGGGAAGCTGTTGCACATGACTTCTGACTCCGTGAGTTCCCTGTCCCGCAGGGCAGTTGTGGCTGCCGCCGTGTCCGGTGCCGCGGTCGTCGCGACGACGGGAACCGCGCACGCCGCCGCCCGCCCCGCCGCGGCAGGACCGTCCCGCCGGCCGGCCCGCCGTCCCGCGACCGCGGACACCACGCCCGTCCCTCCGCTGAACGTGTCCGCGCTCCGGGCCGCCGTCCATGACCTGGAGCATCCACGGCTGACCGCGGCGCAGTTGCGGGTGAGCGGCTCGGCGGGCCGGTGGTACGGCACCGCGGGCGTCGCCGACCGTGCCGACGGCCGCCCGGTCCATGAACGAGACACCTTCCGCATCGGCAGCATCACCAAGGTGTTCGTGGCGACGGTGGTCCTCCAGCTCGCCGCCGAGCGCCGGCTCACGCTGGAGACGCCGGTGCAGCGCCATCTGCCCGGTCTGCTGCCGGCCGACTTCCCGCCGATCACGGTGCTCCAGCTGCTGAACCACACCAGTGGACTCCCCGACGAGCAGGGCGTACCGGACCTGTCCACGCCGGAGGCCATCGCCCGGCACCGCTACGACCGGTGGACGCCCCGTCAGATCGTGGCGACCGTCGGACACGGCCCCATGAAGTTCACCCCCGGCACCAAGCAGGAGTACCGGGGGATCAACTACGTCCTGCTGGCGCTGCTGATCGAGCGACTGACCGGACGGCGGTACGGCGAGGTGATCGGCAGCCGCATCCTGCGCCCGCTGGGGCTGCGGCACACCTCCGTGCCCGGCAACGACGTCCGGATCCACGGGCCGCATGTGCACGGCTATATGAAGATGACGAACGGTTCCCTGCTGGACATCACCGAGTACGACCAGTCGGAGGCCTGGGGCGAGGGCGAGATGATCTCCCACACCGCCGACCTGGACCGCTTTCTGACCGCCTTGTTCTCCGGCGAACTGCTACCGCCGCGCGAGCTGCGGCGGATGTTCACCCTCCCGCCGGACGAGGTGCGGATGGTGGACGGAACCCCGGCCCGCTACGGCGCCGGACTCCAGACCGTCACGGTCAACGGCATCACCTTCTGGGGCAAGACCGGCGAGCGCTACGGCTACGCCTCGGCCATGGTCGCGACCGTCGACCAACAGCGCCGCGCGGTCTTCTCGTTCAACCCCGTCCGACGCGACGCCACCCAACTCCAGGCCACTATGCGCATAGCCGAGGCCCTGACGAAGGCGTAGCGACAACTCCGGCGAAGGCCCGGGGACGGCAGAGGCGCAGGGGGCTCGGGACGGCACGCGGCAGAAGTCGACGCACGGTGGTGCAGGAGTTCGGGGCGGCGCACGGCAGTCGACGCACGGTCGGAGGTCCGGACACTGACCGGGGGGTGGTTTGCCCTGTGCGCGGTTGACCGCTATCCCCCACGGCGCCGCCGCGGGCTCCCGGTATCCGCGCGGACACGCACGGGTACCGGGAGCTCACGGTCACCCTGGGGCCAGGGCCGGTCGCGGTCCTCAGCTCAGCACTGGGGACGCTTGCCGTGGTTGGCGCCCTTGCGGCGGGACTTCTTCTTGCGACGGCGCTTGGAGGACATGACGGTCTCCCTTCTCTCCTCCACTCAACTCTGCATTTCGCCGAATTTCTACCACTTCGCGGAGGCCGCCGTCGGCGTTACAGGTCGGCTTCCTCCCCGATGTACAGCCCGGCGAACGCCTTCGCCGCGGACTCCGACGCCAGCAGCCGGCGCAGCCGGGCCGAGGCCGTGCCGGCCCGGAACCGGTCGCCGGACGAGGCGCCGTGCAGCACCTCGGACAGCCACTGCGAGAACTCCAGGTACTGCCACACCCGCCGCAGACAGGCCTCCGAGTAGCCGGCGAGGCCGCTGTCGTCGCCGCGGTGGTGCGCGATCAGCGCATCGGCGAGCAGCAACGCGTCGTTGAGGGCGAGGTTCATGCCCTTGGCCGCTATCGGCGCGACCAGGTGCGCCGCGTCGCCCGCCAGGTAGAGGCGGCCGTACGCCATGGGCTCCACCACGTAGTTGTGCATGTCCAGGACCACCTTCTCCACCAGCGGACCCTCCGTCAGCGGACGGGCGCCGGACGCGGCGAGGCGGATCCGCAGCTCGTCCCACACCCGGTCGTGCGGCCAGTTCCCGGGGTCCTCGCCGGGGGCGACCTGGAGGTAGTAGCGGGTGACGTCGGGGCTGCGGGCCATATGGGCGCCGAGCCCGCGCTCGTGGATGCCGAAGACCACCCCGTCGGCGGAGGGCGGCGCCTCGGCGAGCAGCGCGAGCCAGGCGACGCCGTGGTCATAGCGGGTGAGGACCGCCCGCCCGTCGGGTATCGCCGCCCGGGTCACCCCGCGCGCGCCGTCACAGCCCGCGATGAGGTCGCACTCGATGAGGTGCCGGGCACCGGTCGAGGGGTCCCGGTACGACACGGCGGGCCGCTCGCCGTCGATGTCGTGCAGCTGCACGTCCCGCACCCCGAAGCGGGCGTCGCCGGCCGCCCGGTCCACGTACGCGGCGACGAGGTCGGTGACCAACAGCGGCTGCGGATAGACGAAGTGACGGCGCCCGGACAGCTCCGCGGTCCGCACCGTGTGCCGGGCACCGCCGAACCGGAACTCGAACTCGGCCTGGGTCTCGGCCCGTTCGAGCAGCCGGTCGGCGAGACCGTGCCGGGCCAGCGCCCGCACCGCCCACTCCTCCATGAAACCGGCGCGCGGCCGCTGCTCGATGAACTCCCGGCTCTCCGCCTCCACCAGCACACAGTCGACTCCCGCCGCGCGCAGCAGATTCGCGACGGTGAGCCCGGCGGGCCCGGCGCCTATGACGGCGACCGACGTGCGCGTGCGGGTGGGTATGGCAGGAGAGGACACGGCGCGCGGTTCCCTTCGGTACACGAGAAAGCTCGCACGCAGTATGGCGGTCGCCCCCGACCCCTCCCACGGCGGGGCCGGTCGCCGTTCCCGCACACGGAGTTGGCGGCCGCCCCGTGGGCATGGGTGCCGCGCGCACACCGCGCCCCGAAGTATGACGCCCCGCCACATGGGTCGCTGACCTGCGCGTTCCTACCTGCTCACGGGGTGCGTCAGGAGGCTGATGGACGGCAGGCGCTGGGACGTTCACGGGGTGGACCGATCCCAGCTGATGCCGCATCAGACAACGTTCGCCCGCTCCTCGTGCCCTGCCGCCGGGGTGGCTGCGGCCAGTCGGTTGGCGATCTCTTCGGCGGTCAGTACGAGTGCGAAGCCCTTGCGCAGGACGGCGAGTTCGGGTTCGTGCCGGGATTCGTCGTCTGTGGCCGTGACGTCGGATCCGAAGACGACCTTGTAGCCCCGTTCGTATGCCTGCCGGGCAGTGGTGCCGCAGCAGTAGTTGGTCAGCGTGCCGGTGACGATGACCGTGTCGCGGCCGAGGTTGCGGAGCATCGTGTCGAGCGGGGTGTCGTAGAACGCCCCGTAGGAGGGCTTGCGGATCACGGCCTCGTCGGGTCGGCGGCCCATCGGGTCCCACACCGCGGCAGGGCCCGGCCGGCGCCAGTCGGTGTCGGCATGCGGAAGGAAACGCAAGGCGTGCGGCCGGTCCAGTCCGAGATGGGTGTCGTCGAAGATGGTCCACAGCACCGGGACGGAGGCGGCCCGGCATTCTTCGGTCAGCTGCCGGAGCCGGGGCGCCATCCGGGTCGCCGCGGGCACCCAGTAGGGACTCCAGCCGGGCCGGACGAATTCGTCCTGCATGTCGATGACCAGCAGCGCCGCCCGTTCGGGCCGAATGTCGAACGCTGCCCGTCCGCGCTCGTAAGCGTTGCGCGCCCGCGCGGTCACCCATTCCTCGGTGTACATCATCCCCACCCTTACATCGATTCGAGGTACCTCGTTTCGATGTGCGAGAGTAGCAACATGCTCGAACTCGCGATACTGGGATTCCTGGCCGAGGGGCCGCTGCACGGCTACCAACTGCGCCACCGGATAGCGCACTTGTCCGGCCATGTCCGGCCGGTCAGCGACGGCAGCCTCTACCCGGCGATCAACCGGCTGGTCGGCGCCGGGCTGCTCGACCGGCGGACCGAACCGGGCGCTTCGGCCGCTCAGCGGCACACCCTGAGCCTGACCGACGTCGGCCACGGCGAGCTGCTGCATCGGCTCCGGGATGCCGACGGCCTGGACATCAGCGACAGCACCCGGTACTTCACGGTCCTGGCCTTCCTCTCTCATCTGCCCGACATCGCTGACCAGCACGCGGTCCTGCGCCGCCGGCTGGAATTCCTGGAACAGCCCGCGAGCTTCTTCCACGACGGTGACCGCCCGCTGGGCGTCGACGACACCGACGACCCCTACCGGCGCGGCATGCTCACCATCGCCCGCGCCACCAGCCGCGCGGAACGCTCCTGGCTGCGCCAGGAGTTGGCCTGAGGCCGCACAGGAACCACCCCCGCGCTCGCCCACTAGAGTCCGGATCATGGAACCCCCGGTCATAGCAGCCCTCATCGCCTCCGCGGTCGCCATCGCCACCAACGCAGGAGGCTGGGCCGTGTCCATCCGGCAAACCAGTCGACAAGCCGACAACGAGCACAAGCAGTGGCGACGCGAAACACGCCGCGACGCCTACGCCGAACTACTCGCCGCCATGCAGAACGTGAAATCAGTGTTCGACCACGCCTTCCGCACCCAGGACGAGAACAGCGACGGCAAGTTCACCCCAGAGATGACCGCGGCCCTGCACACCCTCCACGAGAAAGCCGCCATTGCCCGCTTCGAAGACCCCGCCGGTATGGGCCACTTCGCCAAGCGGTTCATCGCCTACGGACAAGAGCTCTCCGAGAACTGGGAGATCCTCCCCACCATCGCGGCGAGGGGCGCAACCCACCTCACGGGCGGTGCGCCTTGGCGAGATGAAACCGAGGTCAAGTACCGCGCCGACCTGGAGGAGTTCGTGGCCACCGCCGGAAAAGCCCTGCAAGACCTCGACTGACCACACCAAGGGGGACCCATGGACGAGGGCAAGGCAGCCTTGTACGCGGCCATCGTCGGATTCGCCGCAGCCGTCATCGGAGCCGCCGTCGGAGGATGGGCCAGCTGGCGAGCAGCGCGACACAGCGCCGACGCGGCCGTGAGGGCGGCCGTCGAGCAGGTCAAAGGGCAAGCGAAGAACGAGCACGCCCACTGGATTCGGCAAGAACGGCTGCATGCCTACCGGATCGTTCTGCAAGCCTGCACCGACTTCATGGCTGTCGTCCAACGGTTCGAAACCCAAGTCCTGGCCGGCAGAAACACTGACGAGCTGCCTCAACTCCTGGAGCAATGCCTCCGTGACGTTGAACTGTCCACCGGCTCACTCCACCTTTTGGGGCCGTCTTCAGTGCATGCCGCAGCGTTGCGTCTGCTCGCAGAAGCCGACTCGACCGTAGACGCCTTGAGAGGGTTGCAATCCCTCGGGAGCGTCACGGAGGCAGCAAACGAGCTCCGATGCCGCAAAGCACTGGCCACACAGGCCGCTCTCGCGTTCACCGATGAATGCCGGGCCGTCGTCGGAACCGCCGGCGACTGAGCTCCTGTGTGACCCGGCCCTCCGCGCACGCGATGCCCCGCTCACCCCGGCCTGAGCGCGCCTCCGCCGGCACCGGGCCGAGCGGATGGTCGGCCGGCCGGGGCGAGGTGCGGCGAGGAAGGCGATGTCCGGCGGGGGCACGGCGGACCGTGGGACGCTCCGGGAGACGGGCAGCGGGCCCGCCGCGCCCCCGTCGGACGTCGGTGGCACGTGGGTCCACGTTGCCGCAGTCCGTCGGGCCGCGCACCCGGAGCGACGGCCCATTACTCCTCCGTATCGCGTGCCACGGCGGCGGAGAGCCGGTGCAGCCGCAGCGCCGGCTGGATCTCCAGGGCCCGCGCCGGTGTCTGCCGGTCGGGTCCCAGCAGGCGGCCGATCCGGTCCAGGCGCCGGGCGCCGGTGTTCACATGGACGTGCAGCTCGTCCTTGGTGCGGGCCGGGCTCATCCCGCAGGCGAAGCAGGTCCCGAGGGGGGACACCGGGCCGGGGCCACCCGGTGTACCGGGGGCGGCGGGAGGGTCCGGGGTGCCGATCACGGTCATGTCCGCACCCTGGGCAGCGGCCCGTGCCGGCTCCGATGTGCCGCGGCACCACACTTCGCGGGCCGGGTGTGGCGGCCGGGCACGTCCGCCCGGGCCGGGCCGGCGGCCGGGTGCGCGGCCTGTGCTTCACCCGAACGGCCGCCCCGGATCGACGCTGCCGGGCGGGGCTCCTAGCGTCGTACGACGCAGCGTGCCGACTGCGCTCCGCCGCCACAAGGGAGTCCGACATGCGGAGGCTCATCGCCGTGCCGACCGTGCTGCTCGCCCTGGCCGCCACGGGGTGCGCTGCCTCGGGCGGGGGCGAGGCGCCCGCCGGACCGTCGTCCGCCGACGGCACGGAACCGGGCCCGCAGCGCTCCGGCCCCGGCTCCGACGGCGCACCGACCGTCCCCGGGCAGCCGGTGAGCTGCGGCGAGATCAAGGGCGCCCTGGGCGCGGCCGGTGATGTCGCGCTGTTCGCCGATCCGGGCGCCGGCGGGACGGTCGCGTGCACGGAGGCCCGCGAGGTGATGTCGGAGTTCTTCCTACGGGCGCCCCAGGAGGCCGGTGACGACCGGGGGACGCTGTCCGTGCGCGGCTGGCTCTGCCAGTTCGAGAGCGGGCCCACCGGGACCTGGATCACGTCGTGCCGCCAGCACCAGCGCGAGATGCACACCGAGGAGCCGTCCGATCAGGGCACCGGCCCCGGGGCCTCCGAGGAGCCGGACGTCCCCGACGGGTCCCAGCTGCCGACGCTGCCGGACGAACCGTCCGACCCGATGGGCGAGCCCTCGACGGAGGAGCTGTGAGCCCTGGGGTGGGTCCGCCGGGTGTCTCCCTCAGCTCCCTCAGTCCTGCCGGGCGCCGGGCTCCCCGGCCGACGGCTCGTCCATCCCCCGGAACCACGTCGGCCCGGCTTCCAGCGCCCGCTTGATGCGGGTCAGCGAGTACTCGTGGAGCCGCGGCAGGGCGTCGGGGGCGAACCAGCCGACCTCCAGCGACTCCTCGTCGTTGACCCGCGCCGCGCCGCCGACCGCCCGGCAGCGCAGCGTCACGTCCATGAACTGGCAGATGTCGCCGTTGGGGTAGTGGGTGGGCTGCATGGTCTCCACCAGGACCACCCGCTCGGGGACGACCCGCACGGCGGTCTCCTCGAAGACCTCGCGGATCGCGGTCTCGGCCGGCTGCTCACCGGGCTCGGGGATGCCGCCGATCACCGACCAGCCGCCGGTGTCGGCCCGCCGGCCCAGCAGCACCCGGCCCTGGTCGTCGAAGACCACCGCGCTCACCCCGGGCAGCCACAGGAGTTGCCGGCCGATGGAGCTCCGGAGGTCGCGGATGAAATCGGGCGTTCCCATGCTCCGACCCTACGGGACCACCCGGAAAGATCCCCGGTCCCGGGGTGGGGACGGCTCCGCGCGCCCCGCTCTCAGGCGCCCGCCGGGGTCCCGTCGCGCCCCGGGAGCCGGCGTCGGATGGCCCGCACGGCGCCCTCGGCGTCGTCGACGGTGATGGTGAACGTCCGCCCGTCCCCGAGCCGGAGCACCAGGCCCTCACCGCGCCGGACGACCACGGCCGTGCCCTGCTCGGGACGCCAGCGGTAGCCCCAGCCGCCCCAGTGGCGGGGCGTGACCTGGGGCGCGACATCGGCGTCGACGACGGTGTCCAGGGGGATCCGCCGGCGGGGCACTCCGATGTGGCCGCACCGCACTTCCAGACAGTCCTTGTCGACGCGCACGGCGACGTGGACGAAGGCGAGCGTGCCGAAGAGCACCAGCAGGCCGGCCGCGACACAGCCGACGACCGACATCACCAGGGGCGCCAGGCCCGAGGTCCAGTTGCTGTCGACGGCGAGCTCGATGCCCAGCGCCAGACAGGCCGCGCCGACCGCGGCCAGCAGCCACTGGACGCGGTTGGTGGCGCTGCCGTGCCATACCTCGGGGGGCTCCGCGTGGGAGCCCGCCATGGGGGCTGCCGGGCTGCCGCCGTCGGTACCGGTGTGCGTGTCGGGGGCTGCTGCCCCCTCGTGGGGGTGGTCCCTCATGAGACGCAGCGTACGCGCCTTCGCACCCTCGGGCAGGGTGTCGGGCAGGCCGTTCAGCCGCTCAGGGCATCCGCGGTGTCGGCGCTGTTGCGGGCGAGCAGTCGGCCCGCGGCGTAGGCGAGTGCGACGTCCGGCAGGGCGCCGGGGCGCCCGCTGAAGATCACGCTGAGTCCGCCGGTCGGGGCGGCCGCGGGCGCCGGCTCGGCGCCGATGCGGCGCAGCGCCTGGGCGGCGACGGCCTCGGCGGAGCCGTACAGGACGAGCGCCGGGGCGCCGGGCTGCTGGAGGGCGGCGCGGATCCGTTCGGCGACCAGTTCGTAGTGGGTGCAGCCCAGGACGACGGACCGGATGGTGCGGGGGGTGAGGTCCGCGGCGGCCGCGATGGCGGCGTCGATGCCGGCCTCGTCCGCGCTCTCGACCGCGTCGGCGAGGCCCGGGCAGGGCACGCCGGTGGCGTCCACGCCGTGCGCGAAGCGTTCGATCAGATCCCGCTGGTAGGGGCTGCCGGTGGTGGCGGGGGTGGCCCAGATGGCGACCGGGCCGCCGGCGGCCGCGGCGGGCTTGATCGCGGGCACGGTGCCGATGACGGGGAGGGCGGGCTCCAGCTCGGCGCGGAGCACGGGCAGCGCGTGGACCGAGGCGGTGTTGCAGGCGACGATCAGCGCGTCGGGGCGGTGCGCGGCGGCGGCGCGGGCCACGGCCAGGGCGTGGGCGGCGACGTCGTCGGGGGTGCGGGGGCCCCAGGGCATTCCGTCGGGGTCCGAGGCGAGAACCAGATCGGCGTCCGGCCGCAGTCGCCGCACGGCGGCGGCCGCGGGGAGCAGCCCGGTCCCGGAGTCCATGAGCGCGATCTTCACCCGGACACCTTACTGGGCCGGACGTCCGACTTGTCATACCGGCAGGGCGGGACACGTGCCGCCGAGGAGACGGACCGCCGGAGGCCGGTGGGGCAGACTGCGGCCGTGGGAGCGATGGAGTGGATCGGTGCCGGGTCGCTGCTGGCCTGGGTGTGGCTGCTGCTGGGGCAGGGCTTCTTCTGGCGGACGGACGTCCGGCTGCCGGCCCGCCGGGATCCGGAGCGCTGGCCGTCGGTCGCCGTGGTGGTCCCGGCCCGGGACGAGGCCGCGGTGCTGCCGGTGAGCCTGCCCTCGGTGCTCGGGCAGAAGTACCCGGGCCGGGCGGAGGTGTACCTGGTCGACGACGGCAGTACGGACGGGACCGGCGCGCTGGCCCGCGAGCTGGCCGCCGCACGGGGCGGACTGCCGCTGACCGTCGCCTCACCGGGCGAGCCCGGGCCGGGGTGGACGGGGAAGCTGTGGGCCGTCCGGCACGGGATGGCGCTGGCGCGGGAGCGGATGGCACCGGAGTACCTGCTGCTGACCGACGCGGACATCGCACACCGTCCGGACTCGCTGCGGGAGTTGGTGGCGGCGGCCCGGTCGGCGGAG
This sequence comes from Streptomyces sp. NPDC048506, assembly GCF_040651315.1. Taxonomy (NCBI): domain Bacteria; kingdom Bacillati; phylum Actinomycetota; class Actinomycetes; order Kitasatosporales; family Streptomycetaceae; genus Streptomyces; species Streptomyces sp. NPDC048506. The sequence continues at coordinate 16,774 of NZ_JBEZIX010000079.1, read as the reverse complement.
CTGGACCTGGTGTCGCAGATGGCGCGGCTGCGGGTGGTGACGTTCTGGGAACGGCTGATCGTGCCGGCGTTCGTGTACTTCTTCGGGCAGCTGTACCCCTTCCGCCGGGTCAACCGACCGGGGGCGCGGACCGCGGCGGCGGCCGGGGGCTGTGTGCTGCTGCGGCGGGAGGCCGCGGAGCGGGCGGGCGTCCCGGAGGCGATCCGGCACGCCGTGATCGACGACGTGACGTTGGCGCGGGCGGTCAAGCGCTCCGGCGGCACCGTCTGGCTGGGCCTGGCGGAGCGGGTGGACAGCGTGCGGCCGTATCCGCGACTGGGCGAGCTGTGGCGGATGGTCTCGCGCAGTGCGTACGCCCAGCTGCGGCACCGGCCGCTGCTGCTGCTCGGCACGGTTCTGGGGCTGGCGCTGGTGTACCTCGCGCCGCCGGCCGCGCTGGTGTCCGGTCTGGCCGTCGGCGCTCCGGCGGTCACGGCGCTGGGCGGTGCGGCCTGGGCGGTGATGTGCGGGACGTACCTGCCGATGCTGCGTTACTACCGTCAGCCGTGGTGGCTGGCTCCGCTGCTGCCGGGCACGGCGCTGCTGTACCTCCTGATGACGGTGGACTCGGCGGTACAGCACTACCGGGGGCGCGGCGCGGCGTGGAAGGGCCGGACGTACGGGGCGCCGTGAGCCGCGCCCCCGGTGCCGGTGTCACTTGCTGGCCGGGGACCAGTTCAGGCCCCAGCCGTAGGCGTGGTCGACGGTGCGCTGCGGGCTGACGCCGGGCTCGGGGACGAGGTAGCGGGCCTCGCGCTGGACGACGAGTTCGCTGCCGGTGTTGGTGATCAGGGCGAGCGCGCAGACGGTGGAGGGCACCGTGCAGGCGTCCAGCGAGAACTCGACCGGGGCGCCGTACTGCGGCTGGAGGGTGACCATGGCGTCGAGGCCCTCGAAGCTGCGGGCGCCCGCGTAGACGGTGACGAAGATCAGGATGCGCTTGATGCGGGCCTGGTGGTCGAGGTTGACGGTCAGGTTCTCGCCGGCCGCCACCGCGCCGGTGCGGTCGTCGCCGTCGAGCTGGATGTACGGCGGGGCGTGCAGGGCGCCGAAGTTGCCGCCGAGCGGGTGGACCACGCCGGCGGCGCCGTCGGTGAGCTCGTAGAGCGCGCACAGGTCGAGGTCCAGCTCCCCGGACGGGGGCAGCAGCGCGCCGCGGGCGCCCAGTGCCTGCATGGCCTTGCGGCCGAGCTTCTTGGAGAGGCGCTTGCCGGCACCGGGGCCGGTCCAGTTCAGGTTCACCCGCATCGCGCCGGAGGTGCCGCCCTGCTTCGTCAAGGAGACGGCGGGGGCTTCCTTCGTGAGGGTGACTTTTGTCAGACGAACGGCAGGGGGCGCGGGGGTGGGTGCGGTGTGCGCCGGCGGGGGCGGGATTGACGCCGCGGGTTGACCCGTCGGCAACAGGGGCGCGGCAGGCACGGAAGGGGGCGCGACCGGGGGCGCGGGCATCGCGGGCGGCGGGGTGGGCATCGCGGGTGCGGCGGGCGGGGTGGCCGACGGCTGCGCGGGGGCGGCGGGCGGCTCCGCGGGCTCGTCGACGCTGATGCCGAAGTCGGTGGCCAGGCCGGCGAGCCCGGTGTCGTAGCCCTGCCCCACCGCACGGAACTTCCAGGCGCCCTGACGGCGGTAGAGCTCGCCGAGCACGAAGGCGCTCTCGCTGGTGGCGTCCCGGCTGTCGAAGCGGGCGAGCTCGGCGCCGCCGGCCGCGTCCAGCACCCGGATGTGCAGCCCGGGGACGCTCCCGAAGGTGCCGCCGTCGGCGGAGGCGGCCAGCACCACCGTGTCGACGGCGGGTTCGACGGAGGCGAGGGAGACGGTGAGGGCGTCGGTCGTCGCACCGTCGGCCGACCGCTTGCCCTCGTGGCGCACGGCGCCGGAGTGGTGCGCGGCCTGGTTGTAGAAGACGAAGTCACCGTCGTCGCGGACCCTTCCGGACACCAGGAGCAGCGCGGAGGCGTCCACGTCCGGCGTTCCCGGGGCGCTTCGCCACCCCAGCTCCACCCGGACCGCCGGGGCCGGGACCGGAACGTTGCTGCCCTTCAGCATCGACATCGCTGCGCCTTCCTCTCCTGCGCCGTGCCCCGTCAGTGGTGGCACACCTCAACCTACTTGGCCCGAAGGACCACGAACGGCCCCTGTTCACCCGCAAGAAGCGAGGTCTTTACATGATTCCTACGGGCGATCGCGACCGATTTTCCCAAGTTCGCTCGCATTGGCGATCCAGGGCCTCTGTGAACACGTAAAACAACCCTCTTTTCAGGCTCCCCAATCGGCACATCGTGGGCTTAACTTATGAGGCATGACCTCCCCCCGCTCTACCTACGGCGGCGGCTACTACGCTTCGCCCTCCTTCCCGGACACCCCGATCTACGACAGCCTCGTCGCCGAACGGGGAACTCCGCAGATCGCCCCGATTCGGGTAAACCCGTCCCCTTATGACACGGGTTCGTCCTATTTGCCGGCGCTGCCGTCGTCGCTCCCGGCCCTGCCGCCCGCGCCCTCCCACCCCACGCCGAGTGCCGGCTACCCGGGCGCCGCCGCACAGCCGGTCGCCCCGCTCCAGCACACCCCGGCGCCCTACATCCCGCAGCAGGCCGGCACCCGCGGCGGCTACCAGCCCCCGCAGCAGCCGCAGCCCCAGCGCCCCGCCCCCGGCATGGGGACGAGCACCGGGTACGAGGCGATGCGGCCGGCCGCACCGGTCGCGCCGCGGCCGGCCACGCCGTACGACGATCCGTACGGCCGGCAGTACCCGCGCGGGTACTGACCTGGGCGGTCGGTCAACTGTCCGAGGCTGCTGGCAGGATGGAACGCATGCCGAAGCCCGTGCTCCAGTCGATCCATCTCTATCCGGTCAAATCCGTTGCGGGGTCCGATCCCGGCGAGGCGGTCGTGGAGCCGTGGGGGCTCGCCGGGGACCGACGATGGCTGCTGGTGGACGCCGAGAACAGGCAGATCACCCAACGGCCGCAGCCGACGTTGGCGTTGGCGTGCGCCGAGGAGCTGCCGGGCGGTGCCCTCCGGGTCACCGCGCCCGGCATGCCACCGCTGACGGTCGAGGTGCCCGGGTGCGGTGAGACCGTCCCGGTGGAGGTCTGGAAGGACGAGGTCGAGGCCGTGCCCGCGGACGCGGCCGCGGCCGAGTGGTTCAGCCGGTATCTGGGCGTCGCCTGCCGGCTGGTCCATCTCGACGCGCCGGAGAAGCGCCGGCCGGTCGACCCGGAGTACTCCGAGCCCGGTGACACGGTCAGCTTCGCCGACGGCTATCCGCTCCTGCTGACCACCACCTCGTCGCTGGACGCCCTCAACTCGCTCATCGCGCAGGGCGACCACGCCGACGAGGGCCCCCTGCCCATGAACCGTTTCCGGCCCAATGTGGTGGTGGACGGCACGGCTCCCTGGGCGGAGGACGACTGGCGGCGGGTGCGCATCGGCGAGGTCGTCTTCCAGGTGGCCAAGCCCTCCGCACGCTGCGTGGTCACCACCACCGACCAGCGCACGGCCGAGCGCGGCAAGGAGCCGTTGCGGACCCTGGCCCGCCATCGCCGCTTCGGCGACCGACTGGTCTTCGGCCAGAATCTGATACCTCGTGGTGCCGGCACGATCCGTGTCGGCGACCCCTTCGAGATACTCGACTGACCGGCCGGCGCGGCCCTTTGCCGTGGTCGCGCCGCAGGTGCTCGCGGCGGCGTCGGTCGTCGGCGCGGCAGGGCGAGGGGAGACAGAGACTGCGTGTCGATGCCTGCGAGGGACACCGGGAGCGACCATCTCATTCCTGTCCAGCACCTGCGGCCCGGGGACCACGCCTTCGTGGGCTACGGCGATGACGAGGTGCGCTGGGAGGTCGTCGCGGCGTTCGTCCGCCTGGGGCTGGCGCGGGGCGAGAAGGTGCTGGTCCTGCCGTGCCCCGAGGTGCCGGGGGACGAGGTCCTGGCCAGGATCGACTTCCCCAGCCGCAGCACGGTTTCGGCACGCGAGCGCGGCCAGTTGGTGGTGAGCAGCATGCGCGAGGTGATCTCGCCGGACACCGAGTTCACCGCCGCGCGGCAGATGGCCCGACTGCGCGAGGAGACCGACCGGGCCACGGACGAGGGGTACGTCGGCCTGCGGGCGTTCATCGACATGGGCTGGGTGGCCGCGCTCGGCGCCGACGTCGAGGTGATGATGCGCCGTGAGACCTCCGCGCACGCCCTCTTCGCCGGCCGGCCGTACACGGAGATCTGCGCCTACGACCGGCGCCGCTTCGACCGCTCGGTGGTCACCGGCATGGAGCGGGCTCATCCGCGCACGCTGCTGGAGCGGCTGGGCAGTCTGCGGACGGCGCGCGACCCGGACGGCGCGCTCTGCTTCATCGGCGAGGCGGATGTCGCCAACCAGGACGCCTTCACCCGGTCCCTGAAGATAGCGCTGGCGCACACGGCACCGGCCCGGCGGCTGACGGTGGATCTGACCCGACTGCACTTCCTGTCGGTGGGCTGCGCCGTCGGCCTGCTCACGCTGGCCCATCAGGCCGTCGGCCACGATCTCGTCGAGGTGCGCTGCGACCACGGGCAGCGCCGGATGCTGCGGCGGCTGGGCGGTGGGACGGTGCCGCTGCTGGTGCTGACGGAGGTGGTACGTCCGTGGTGAACCCCGATCCGGCGGGCCCGCCCGAGGAGTCCGGCCGCCGGCTGCTCCAGCGCCGCTTCACCGCGCGGCTGTTGCCACAGCTGCGGCTGCTGGTCGAGGAGTGCGCGGCCCGGGAGGGGCTGTGCGAGCCCCGGCGGGGCGAATTCGTCCTGGCGGTGGACGAGATCGCGGGGAACGCCGTGGAGCACGCCGGCGGCTCCGGGCGGCTGGTGCTGCGCCGGGTGGGCGACGAGCTGGAGTGCCGGATCAGCGATGCGGGCCCCGGGTTCAGCGAGGCGGTGATCCCCGAGCTGCTGCCGGGGCTGGACGGCGCGACGAAGGGCCGCGGGCTGTGGCTGGCCCGCCTGGTGGCGGACCGGTTCGCGGTCACCGCGGCGGCTCCCGGATCGGTGACGACGGGTGCCGTGGTGACCCTGGCGGTGCGGCTGCGCTGACCGTGGCGCCGAGGCGCCGAGGGCACCGTGCGGCCGAGAGCCCGCTCCGTACGGCGTGAAGTTGTTCTTTCTTCGCACAACTCTCGCGCGAAGCGCCCCCGATGAGGTATTCAACGGACACGGAGAGGGGGCGACGATGCGCGCGATACACGGCCTACGGCGCTGGCGGCGCAATCCGCTGCGCCGCCGGACCGATCGGATCGAGGCGTGGGTGGCGCTCGCCGCCGCCCTCCTGATCGTCCTCGGGGCGCCCTGCGTGGGCTGGTTCGCCGGCCGTGCGGCGCACGGTGCACTGCTGGAGACCGTACGGGTGCAGCACCAGCAGCGGCACCTGGTGTGGGTCGTGGTCGACCGGTTGGTCTCCCGGGCCCCGCTCGACCCCGATCCGGAGACCTCCTCGCAGCGCGACGCGCACCGCCGGGTCATCGGCCGGTGGACCGGCGTGGACGGCACCGCGCACGTCGGGCAGGTCGCGGCACCCCGTCCGGTGGAGCCCGGTGAACGGTTCCGGATCTGGACCGACGACCACGGCCGGGTGATGCCCCGGCCGATGGACGTCAGCACGGCCGGCACGCACGCGGTGCTGGCCGGCCTGGTCACCGCGGCGGCGGCCGGCGGGCTGGTCGAGGGCGGCCGACGGCTGGTCGTCGGCCGTCTGATGGCGCGTCGCTTCCGCCGCTGGGACCTGGAGTGGGAACGCGCGGGCCAGGACTGGGGCCGCGCCGACGCCGGGAATTGAGCGCCGCTCCGCCGCGGCTGACCAGGCACTGACCGTGTCAACTACGGCCCGCCGGGCGCGCTACGGTGGGGGCGCCAGCCTCTCGGCTGGGGCCCGGAGGACCCGAATGCGGACATCCGCGGACGGATGGCTGCCGGGCCGACATCAGCCGCACGAGGTGGGGGGCACGACAGCGCCATGGCACAGGGCTCGGTCCAGGTGACGCACTCCGGAACATCGCGTTGGCGGCGCCGCACGGGGGAGTACAGCTCGCTCGCCGCTGCCCTGGAGGCGGCCGCGGACGGGGATGTGCTGACCGTCCCGGCCGGTACGTACCGGGAGAACCTGGTGCTGCAACGCGCGGTGACGCTGCGCGGTGCGGACGGGGCGCGCGGTGCGGTGCGGATCGCCCCGGCGGACGGGGTGGCGCTGACCATACGGGCCTCGGCGACCGTGCAGGACCTGCACCTGGAGGCGACCGATTCGGCCTCGCCGGCACTGCTGGTGGAGGACGGCGCCCCGGAGCTCACCGGTCTGCGAGTGGTGACCCGGTCCGCGTCCGGCATCGAGGTGCGCGGCGGCGCCCGGCCCACGGTGCGGCGCTGCACGGTCGACAACGCCGGCGGGGTCGGCATCAGCGTCCTGGACGGGGCCGGCGGCCTGTTCGACGAGTGCGAGGTGATGGCCGCCGGGCAGGCCGGGGTGACGGTGCGCGGCGGCGCGCATCCGCGGCTGGAGAACTGCAAGGTCCACCACGCCTCGGGCGCCGGCCTGTCGATCAACGGCGAGGGCAGCGCGGTGGAGGCGGTGGGCTGCGAGCTGTACGAGATCAAGGGCGCGGGGATCCAGGTGGCGGCGCGGGCCACCGGTCATCTGACGGACTGCACGGTGCACCGCACCTCCGCCGACGGCGTCACCCTGGACACCGACGCGGTGCTCACCCTCGCGGACTGCGACATCCACGACGTCCCGGAGAACGCGGTCGACCTGCGGTCGCGTTCGGTGCTGACGCTGACCCGCAGCACGGTGCGGCACTTCGGGCGCAACGGGCTGTCCGTCTGGGACCCCGGCACCCGGGTGGACGCCAACCAGTGCGAGATCCACGACAGCACGGGCGACTACCCCGCGGTGTGGGTGAGCGACGGCGCCACCGCCGTGCTCGACGCGACCCGGGTGCACGACGTCCCGGACGCGCTGTTCGTGCTGGACCGCGGCTCCCGCGCGGACGTCGTCGACTGCGACATCGCGCAGGTCCGCAACACCGCGGTGTCGGTGAGCGACGGGGCGACCGTACAGCTCGACGACTGCCGGATCCGGGATGCGGCGACCGGTGCGTGGTTCCGCGACCACGGCAGCGGCGGCACCCTCGCCAACTGCACCATCGACGGTGCGCAGACCGGCGTGATCGTCACCAAGGGGGCGGACCCCACCATCGAGGGCTGCACGGTCAGCGCACCGACGGAGGCCGGTTTCTACGTGTCGGCCGAGGGGCGTGGCACCTTCCACGGCTGCCGGGTCACCGGGAGCTCCGGCTTCGGCTTCCATGTGATCGACGGCTGCCGTACGACGCTGACCCGGTGTCGTACCGAGCGGTGTGCCCGCGGCGGCTACGAGTTCGCCGACGGCGGCGCCGGACAGGGCGACGGGCCGACGGTGCAGGACTGCACCAGCGACGAGAGCCGCGCGGCGGAGCCGGTCGTCGGGGCGGCGCCGCCCACCGTGCAGCGCGCGACGCAGACGGCCGGGCTACTGGGCAACGTCCCGGCGCAGAGCCCGCCCCCGGCCGCCCCGGCCACCGTGGAGCCGACCGTCGGCAGCCGGCCGTCCGACGAGGTGCTGGGCGAGCTGGACACCCTGGTGGGGCTGGAGAGCGTCAAGCGCGAGGTGCGCAGCCTGATCAACATGATCGAGGTGGGCCGGCGACGCCAGGAGGCCGGCCTGAAGGCCGCGTCCGTGCGCCGCCACCTCGTCTTCACCGGCTCCCCCGGCACCGGCAAGACCACGGTGGCCCGGCTCTACGGCGAAATCCTGCACTCCCTCGGGGTGTTGGAGCGCGGGCACCTGGTGGAGGTGTCGCGGGTGGATCTGGTGGGCGAGCACATCGGGTCGACCGCGATCCGCACCCAGGAGGCGTTCGACCGGGCGCGCGGCGGGGTGCTCTTCATCGACGAGGCCTACGCCCTGTCCCCGGAGGACTCCGGCCGGGACTTCGGCAAGGAGGCGATCGACACCCTGGTGAAGCTGATGGAGGACCACCGGGACGCGGTGGTGGTGATCGTCGCGGGCTACACCGCCGAGATGGAGCGCTTCCTCGCCGTCAACCCCGGTGTGGCGTCCCGTTTCTCACGGACCATCACCTTCGGCGACTACGCCCCGGAGGAGCTGCTGCGGATCGTCGAGCAGCAGGGCGAGGAGCACGAGTACCGCCTCGCCGACGGGGCCGGTGAGGCGCTGCTGAAGTACTTCACCGCGCTGCCCAAGGGCCCCTCGTTCGGCAACGGCCGCACCGCGCGTCAGACGTTCGAGGCGATGGTCGAGCGGCACGCGGGCCGGGTCGCGCAGCTGTCCGACCCGAGCACCGACGACCTGTCCCTGCTCTACGCCGACGACCTGCCCGAACTGCCCTGACGTCGCCGCTCTCCTGACGCTTCGTCAGAGCCTTTCCCTGACGCCACACCAGCAGATCGCGGGCCGGGGACCGGTCCGAGCCGGGCGATCAGCTCGGCGCGGGTCGCATCGAAGACCGGGTCTGCCTGGTAGTCGCCGTGGCCCAGGATCTGGGCGGGCAGCGGGTGTTGCAGGGTACGGCCGAAGGCCAGGGGATCGCGGAGCGGACCCCGGTCGATCCGCTGCCCGTCCTCGCAGGTGAGCCGGATCGGTCCGCCGATGGGGTCGGTGAAGCGCCACAGATTGCGCCAGTCGTCCATCTCGCGGTGCAGTCCGGTGAGCGCCGGCGGCCCGAAGTAGGCGGGGAACCAGCGCCCGTAGAGGCGCTCCAGGGGGCTGCCGTAGGTCAGCAGGGCGACCCGGCTGCGGGTGACCAGGTCCAGCTGCCAGACGGCGGCCGCCGCCAGCACGCTGCCCTGGGAGTGCCCGGAGATCACCAGGCGACCGTCGAACCGCTCGGTCCAGGTGGCCATCCGCCAGGTGAGGTCGGGAACGGCGCGCTCGGCGTAACAGGGCGGTGCGAAGGGGTGCGCGGCGCGCGGCCAGAACGTGCCGACGTCCCAGAGGATGCCGATGGTACGGCGAGCGGAGTGGTCACGGTAGGCGCGCCGGCCCATGGTGAGCAGCAGTATGACGCCGGCGCTCATCAGCCAGGAGCCGAGGGACTCCGCGGTCTCGGCGGCGGCGTGCACGACGGGTGGCGCCCCGGCGGTGGCCCGGCCGGGCGCCAGGTCGGTGAGCCAGGCGCCGACCACCGCGCCGGCCCCCAGCACGAGGGTGACCACGGAGGTGGCCGCCACCAGGACGGGCGCGGCGTCGGTGAGCCCGGCCCCGGCGATGGTGCCGGCGATCCGCTTCGTACGGCGCTCGTCGGGGCGCTCACGCGGGTCGTAGAGCCCGGGGACGTCCTTGGCGACCCGCCGTCGGACGACCACGACCCGGACGGCGGCGAGCACGACGACGACCGCCACCACCACCAGCAGCGCGGGGATGACGGACGCCTGCCAGGACAGCAGGACCGGCGGGCCGGGGATCGGGGCGTGCGCCTGACCGGGGGTCGCGCCGCCGTCCATCCAGTCCGCGAAGCGCTGGGCCACTCCCCCGGACAGCACGCCGCCGACCGCGCAGGCCAGCAGGGCGACGGCCGGCCCGCCCATGCCGCACATCGCGGTCCGGGCGTCGTTGCGGGCGGCGCGCTGGAGGACCCAGGCGGTCAGCGCCAGCGCGAGGACCACGGCGCCCTGGAAGACCGCGATCCCGCCGAACGCGGCGGCACCGGGCAGCGGGCCGTGGCTGCGGGCTCCGGGACGCGCCCAGCCGGTGTGCACCGCGATCAGCGCCAGCACCCCGAGCGCGGCGTACGGGAGCGCCCGCACGACGAGCCGGTCGGATGCGTCGTCCGGTGCGGCCTCGCTGCGTGCGGTCCGCCAGACCACGATCAGGGTGGCGACGGCGAGCAGGATCACCACGGCGCTCAGCGCGCGCCCGGTGACCGCGAGGACGCCGTAGCCGTCGCCCGCGTCGGCCTGCGCGCCGGCCGCGAGCAGCACCCCGGCGATGGTGAGCACGCCCGCCGTGGTGTGCGCGGCGCGCAGCCGGGCGACCAGCCGGCGGCCGTACCAGAAGCCCTCCAGGCTGAGCGCGGTGCGTTCGGCGTGCGGGGTGTAGCGGGAACTCCCCGGCATCCGGGGCGGCGGGGAGGCGGATTCGTAGGCGCTCCAGGTGCGGTGCGAGAGCCACCACAGGAAGCCGATGACGAGCAGCGGCACCACGGCGGCGAGCGCGAGACGGCGGCCGGGGGCGCTCCACCAGCCGCCGTTGTCCGGGCTGAGGAAGCCCAGCCACGACTTGCCGGCGGCGCAGGCGGTGGTGCCGGCACACTGCCAGGCCGTGAGGTCGAGGGCGACCTCACAGGCCGCGGCGGCGAGCAGGACGGTGAGGGTGAGCGCGAGGATGCGCACCAGCAGGTCGTAGAGGCGCTGTGCCCGGTGGTCGGGCGGTGCGGCCGGGCGCATCCAGTGAGCGAGGTTGGCGACCATGAAGGGCAGCAGGATCAGCCACAGGGCGCGGGCGCCGTTGCCCGACGTGAGGTTGGACCAGCAGTACGCCTCCCGGACCGGCTCCGTGCGGTAGTCCTCGGGCCGTTCCTCCGCGTCCGCGTCGTCGGTACGGCGGTAGCAGGCGGCGGTGTCGTCGCCGGTGATCAGCTGGACGCGGGGATCCCCGAGCATCTCCTGCGCCGTGGTACCGCCGACGCCGTGCACCAGCAGCTCCAGCGAGAGCTGCGGCACCGCCTCCGGCGCCCCGTCCGGTGGTGCGCCCGTCGGCGCTGCGGCCGGCGCGACCACCGGCCCATCTCCCCCCGCGTCACGGTCTGTTGAGCGGGCGTGCGGTGTCGGTTCCGCGATCTCCACTGGCTTTCCCCCGAAGTCCGTGCGGCACCGTGCGGTGTGGTGCCCCGAACGATTGTCTCGCGCCGACGGGGCCGCCAGCCACCGGTTCCGGGTGGGTGGGGTGGGGGGTGGGGGCGGGAGAAGCGCCGGGCGGCTCCGACGACGGGGCGAAGCGGTGGGTTCGTCGATCAGGCCGTGCTGGTGGTGGTGCCGGACGGTGTTCGCCGTTCCGCCGTCCGCTACAGCTCAGCCGACCTTGTGGCCGTGGGTGGCGGCGAGTTCGCGTACCGCGTTGGCGACGGCTCGGAATTCCTTGCTGAGGATCTTGGAGTGGTTGCTCGCGACCTTCGCGCTGACCCGGATGTTCGGATTACGGGCGACCACCGGGTCGAGGTTGGCGCGGATCTGTTCCATCAGCTTCGGGTCGCCGCCCAAGTTGCCACCGGTGGCCACCACGTATCGGACCGGTACGGTCAGACGGTCGAAGACCGGGTCGAGGACGCTGGGGGCGCAGAGCTCGTTGGCCTCGATGTTGATCTCGGCATGTTGCATGGCACTCATCCGCGCGGCCAGGCCGAGCGGGCGGCCGAGCGGAAACAGCGGGCTCAGCCGCCGGAACAGCTTCCGGAGGTGTTCCCGGGCGGCGTCGTCGAGCCACTCGTGCGGCAACGCGCCGTCCACGGACACCGCCCCCAGGACGCGGTCCGGATTCTGCGCGGCCCAGTGGATCGCGAGCAGCGCGCCATAGGACCAGCCCACCAGGATCGGCCGGTCCACGCCCCTGGCCTGGAGGACGGCGTCGACGTCACGGAGGCACGCCTCGAAGGAATAGTCCGCCGAACGCTTCGATTTGCCGCGGGCGCGCTCGTCGTAGGTGATGTGCCGGTAGCCGATGCCGAGGTCGGCGACAACGCGCCGCCAGTGCGACTGGTCGGCGTAGGAGCCGTTGAGGTAGACCACGGGACGGCCGGGCCCGCCGGTGTCGGTCACGGCCAATGCGGTGTCATCGACCGCCACCATGCCGGTCCAGGCGGATTGCTTGATGTTCATGGTGTGTCTTCTCCAAGGTCGAAAAGTGGATGGGGAGCGGTGGATGGTGATGTCGCGGTGGGGAGGGTGCGCCGCGCATCTCGGCGGTCTCGTCGGCCTCTTGGGGCCGGATGGCGTCAAAGGCTGCGGGCGGTGATGTCGCCGTAGGCGGTGGTCGCATGGATGTTCAGGCCGGCGGCGCCGTCGGTGTTCTTGAGCGCGTTGTGGATCCGGCCGTAGGCGGTGCCGGCGTCCAGAGCGGCAGAGACTCCACGGGCGGCGCCGACCGAGATGTCGCCGGCGAGGAGGGCGAGGTTCGCGCTTTCGGCCCCGTCGAGCCTGACCGAGCCCTGCGCGCCCTCGAAGGAGACGTCACCGAGCCGTCCGACCCCCCGGAATGCGGCGCTGGCCGCCTTCGCCTCGATCCGGGAGCCGGTCGGCAGCCGGACGGTCACCTCAAGGGATCCGGAAGCGCCGATGACCCGGTTCGTCGCCGCCGAGGTCTCGATCCGCAGGACTCCATCGCCGTATGCGACCTCGGTCTGCTCCGCTGCCTTCACATCGCGACTCTTCGAGGCGTCCGTGGGACGGACCTCGACCGTGGTGTCGGCCTGGTCGGCAGCGATGAACCGGATGCGTCCCGCGGGGATGTCCAGGACAGCGGAGATCGGGGTGGGGGCGTCGAACTTCTGCATCGTGCTCTCCCTCTTCTGATCGCGCGCCTCTTCGAGCTCGCCGTTTCCGATAGCGAAAACGCTACGTTGCGTTCGAGGGTTCAACAACGGAATCGCAGTGCACAATCGCCATAAGTGCAGGTAGAATCCTGGAAATCGTTGCAGTGGTCTTCGAGATGAATGCAACAACCCTCGGCCGATTCGTTGCAATGGATTGGGAGTGAACGCTATGTCGGAGACGCCGCAGACCACGAAGGAGATCGCGATGCCGGGAGGCCGGCTCACCCAGCCCGAACGCCAGCAGATCGCGCTGGGCCTGGCCGACGGCCTCGCCTACGCGGAGATCGCCAGACGCCTCGACCGCCCGACCTCGACCATCACACGGGAGGTGATGCGCAACGGCGGCCCCACCGACTACCGCGCCGATCTCGCCCACCGCGCCACCGCACGCCGCGCCCGCCGCCGCAGGCAGGCCGCGCCCCGAGGGCCGCAGGCGCCTGCGCAGGCCCATGGACGCGACGCCGAGGCGGTGCGGGAGTACGAGGAGATGTTCACCACCGTCCTCACTCAGGCAGGCACGCCCACGATGATGTCCCGGGTGCTGGTCTGCCTCTACACCACCGACGCGGGCAGTCTGACCGCGTCCGAACTCGTCCAGCGCCTCCAGGTCAGCCCGGCGTCCGTCTCCAAGGCGATCGCGTTCCTCGAAGGTCAGGGACTGGTCCGCCGGGAACGCGACGAACGCCGCCGCGAGCGCTACGTCATCGACGACGACGTCTGGTACCAGGCAATGATGGCCGACGCCCGCGGCACCGCCCACGTCGCCGAAACCGCACGAGCGGGCGTCAACGTCCTCGGCCCCGGCACCCCGGCCGCCACGCGCCTCGAAAACATCGCCCGCTTCGTCGACTTCGTCTCCGAGAACATCGCCCGCGCCGCGGAGCAGGCCCGCGAAGTCCTCCACACGAAACCCGACACGACCTCAGGCGGCACCACCCGCCGGTACGTCTGACGCGCGTTCCACCGGCGACTCCACCGGAGGCCGGTCAGCCTCGACGGCCTGCGCCGGTGGTTGTCGCGGTGCGCGGCCTCGGGGCCAGCGCCGCGCGCAGCGCCGGGGTGAGGATGTGGCGGGTCTCGGACGGGGTGAGGGAGGCGGGGGTGGGGAGGGGGTTGAGGTAGCGGGTGTAGATGAGGCCGCCGAGGACCGTCACCACGGCCGTGGCACGGGCGGTCGCGTCCCGGCCGCCGAGAAATTCAACAAGCCTGGCCAGCAGCTCGTGTTCCAGGTACTCGCGGATCACCTCGGCGGCCTCGTCCCCCTGACCGGTGAGCTCTCGGAAGTCGGCGTCCTCCCACAGGTCCGTCACCGCGTCGATCAGGCGGTCGGCGAGGGTGTCCGGGTCGCCGCCGAGGACGGCCTCCACTGCCAGCGCGTTGGCGCACTGGAACTGCATCACCTCGGCGAACAGGCCCTTCTTCGAGCCGAAGTGGTACGCGATCAGCGCCGGGTCGACCCCGGCGGCCCCGGCCACCGCGCGCACGGTGGTGCCCCGGTATCCGCGCTCCAGGAACAGCGCGTGGGCCGCCGAGACGATCGACTCGCGGGTCGGCGGGTTGCCGCGGGGGCGGCCTCGGGTGCGGGCGGGGGCAGCGGCGTCGTTATTCATCAGCGTTGAGGCTGCGTTGCGTGGTCGGCACAGTCAAGGGCGTTCCGCGAACCACACGAAGGGATGACCCGACACCATGCGTATCGCAGTCTTCGGCGCCAACGGACCGACCGGCCGCCACCTCACCGACCAGGCCCTCGCCGCCGGCCACGAGGTCGTCGCCGTAACCCGCCGCGCCGGCTCCCTCGCCGAGCGGCCCGGCCTCGCCGTGGCCGTCGCCGACGCCACCGACCCGGCGGCCGTCGACGCCGCGATCGGCGGGACGGACGCCGTCCTGTCCACCCTGGGCGCGCGCTTCGGCAAGGAGACCATCACCACCTACTCGGCGAGCGCGATGGCCATCACCGGGGCCATGGCCCGCCACGGCGTCAAGCGGCTGCTCGCCGTCAGCTCCAGCATCGCCGACCCGCACTGGCGCCCCACCGGCGCACACTTCTTCAACCATGTGCTCGACCCGCTGGTGAACCGACGCCTCGGCCGCACCCTCCACGAGGACATGCGCCGCATGGAGGCCCTGATCCGTCAGACGGACCTCGACTGGACCCTCGTCCGGCCCTCCGGCCTCTTCGACCACCCCGCCGTCACGGCCTACCGTACCGCCGAGACCAGCGCCGACGGCGTCTTCACCGCCCGTGCCGACCTGGCCGCGAGCATGCTGCGCGAGCTGGCGGAGCGGCGATACGTCCGCACGGCCATGGGCGTCATCACCACGGCCGTGAAACCGAACATCGCCAAGCTGATCTGGAACGAGGGCGTGAAGAAGAAGTGAGCCGGGCGAGAGTCGAAGTCCCGGCCGGCACGGGGGCGTTCCTCACCCGCCCCCGCACGGCCACCCTCACCACCCTCCGCCCCGACGGCACCCCGCACGTCACCCCCGTCCGCTTCACCTTCGACGCGGCCTCGGTCTTGGCCCGGGTGACCACCCGGGCAGGGACCCGCAAGGCCCGGAACGTGGCGGCGGGCGGACCGGCGGCCCGTGTCGCGCTCTGCGAGGCGGACGGCTTCCGCTGGGTCACCCTCGAAGGGCGGGCCGCCGTCACCGACGATCCCGAGCGCCTGGCCGAGGCGGTCCGCCGCTACACCGCCCGCTACTGCACGCCCCCGCCCAACCCGCTGGACCTGGTCGTCATCGAGATCGTCGTCGACCGCGTCCTGAGCCTCAACCTCTGAACCCCCGTACGGAAAGCGACGTGACACCGCGATGCCCACCCTCCCCGTCCTCGACTCCACCCTCCACTACCGCGAGTCCGGCGACCCCGACGGGCTGCCGTTCGTCTTCCTGCACGGCAACCCCACCTCCTCCCACCTGTGGCGGAACGTCCTGCCAGGGGTGGCCGCGCCCGACCGCCGCCTGCTGGCCCCCGATCTGATCGGCATGGGCGACTCCGGCAAGCCCGACCTCGCCTACTCCTTCGACGACCACGCCAGGTACCTCGACGCCTGGTTCGACGCCCTCGGCCTTGCCGAGGCCGTCCTCGTCGGCCACGACTGGGGCGGCGCGCTCGCCTTCGACCGCGCCGCCCGTCTCCCGGGCCGCGTCCGCGGCCTCGCCTTCACCGAGACGATCATCAAGCCGCTGGTCGGCGACGAGTTCCCGGCGGCGGGCCGGGAGTTGTTCACCCTGCTGCGCACGCCCGGGGTGGGCGAGGCCATGATCCTGGAGAAGTCGCTGTTCATCGAGGGGCTCCCGGACACACTCGCCACCCCGCTCGACCCTGCCGACCTGGAGGTCTACCGCCGCCCCTTCCCGACCCCGCAGAGCCGCCGCCCGGTTTTGGCGTGGACGCGCATGATGCCGCTGGACGGCGAACCCGCCGATGTGGTGGCCCGCGTCGAGCACTACGACGCCTGGCTGGCCGCCAGCCCCGAAGTCCCCAAGCTGCTCGCCGCGTTCGAGCCGGGCCCGGGCGCGATGACCGACCGGGGGACGGTGGCCTGGTGCGAGGAGAACATCGCGGGCCTGGAAGTCTCCCACCACGGCCGCGCCGGCCACCACTCCCCGGAGGACCGCCCCGAGGAGCTGGCCGCGGCGGTGCACGCCTGGGCCGACCGCCACGGGCTGGCGCGCCAGTAGGGTCCTCGATCCCGGCGGTGCCGATCGTCCGGGGCCGGCTGCGCTGTCGCCGACGGGTGTACGCGCCGCGATCGCCGCCACCACCGGACGCCTCAGCGAACGAGAGCCCTCGGACGCCGCTTCCCGGCCGGCTCCTGAAGGCCCTGCGCGCGGGACGGCAACGACGCCACGCCGAGACGAGCGGAGATACCGGGGCGAAGCGGCCAGGCGGCGGGGCGCATCGCGGTGGCGGAGCGGCCTCCGTGGTGGGCGTACGTGTCCGTGTCGGGGCGGTGTGGCGGGGCGGTGTGGCGGGGCGGTGTGGCGGGTCGGGGGGGCGGGGCGGGGGGCGGGGCGGGGAGTGCGGCGGGTCGGGGGGGTGCCCTTATGGGTTTGGTCAAGCAGGGACGGCTGGTCGTGACTCGTAGAAGGTGCCGTCTCTGAGCATGGCGAAGAGCACGTCGACGC
>NZ_JBEZIX010000078.1:0-35433 GCF_040651315.1 Streptomyces sp. NPDC048506 | reverse complement strand
GCTCAAGCAACGCAAGCTCGGTGAACAGGATCGACAGATTGACGTTGAAGCGCATGTCCGTGAAACCCATGAGGGCCGGCGCTCCTTCCGGATAGCGGATTCTTACTTCTGCTTTACGAGTTGGTGGCGAGGTCGGGCACGGGGGTCAAGCGCGCCCGACCCGCCGTCCGGATCGACTCCGGTTCAGGACTTGAGCGGCTTGATCGCCGTGGGGGCGTGGCCGGGCTCGGTGGCGAGCTCCTCCCACTCCTTGATGTCGCTGATGTCGAAGGTGGTGCTCATCGAGATGTTGGTGATCCGCTCCAGGATCGCCTCGACGACGACCGGCACCCGGTGCTCGGCGGCGAGCTTCTTGGCCTCCTCGAAGGCGGCGCCCAGTTCGTTCGGGTCGGTGACCCGGATGGCCTTGCAGCCCAGGCCCTCGGCGACCTTGATGTGGTCGACGCCGTAGACGCCGAGCTCCGGGGAGTTGATGTTCTCGAACTCCAGGTTGACCTCGAAGTTGATGTCGAGGCCCAGCTGCGCCTGGCGGATCAGGCCCAGGTAGGAGTTGTTCACCAGCACATGGACGTAGGGGATCTTGTGCTGGGCACCGACCGCCAACTCCTCGATGAGGAACTGGAAGTCGTAGTCACCGGAGAGCGCGACGACCGGGGTCTCCGGGTCGGCCGTGGCGGCGCCGAGCGCGGCCGGGATGGTCCAGCCGAGCGGGCCGGCCTGGCCGCAGTTGATCCAGTGGCGCGGCTTGTAGACGTGCAGCATCTGCGCGCCGGCGATCTGGGAGAGGCCGATGGTGGAGACGTAGCGGGTCTCCGGGCCGAAGGCCTTGTTCATCTCCTCGTAGACGCGCTGCGGCTTCATCGGGATGTCGTCGAAGTGCGTACGGCGCTGCAACTCGGCCTTGCGCTCCTGGGTGGCGGCGGCCCAGTCGTTGCGGTCCGGCAGCCTGCCCTCGGCCTTGAGCTCCTTGGCGACCTCGACGAACAGCTCCAGCGCGGCCTTGGCGTCGGAGACGATGCCGTAGTCCGGGGCGAAGATCTTGCCGATCTGGGTCGGCTCGATGTCGACGTGGACGAACTTCCGACCCTTGGTGTAGACGTCCAGCTTGTAGCCGGTGTGGCGGTTGGCCCAGCGGTTGCCGATGCCGAGGACGAAGTCCGACTCCAGGAAGTTCGCGTTGCCGTAGCGGTGCGAGGTCTGGAGGCCGACCATACCGGCGTTCAGCTCGTGGTCGTCCGGAATGGCGCCCCAGCCCATCAGGGTCGGGATGACCGGGATGCCGGTGATCTCCGCGAACTCGACCAGCAGGTGGGAGGCGTCGGCGTTGATGATGCCGCCGCCGGCGACGAGCAGCGGGCGCTCGGACTCGTTCAGCAGCGAGATGGCCTTCTCGACCTGCCTGCGGGTCGCGGCCGGCTTGTAGACCGGGAGCGGCTCGTAGGTCTCCGGGTCGAACTCGATCTCGGTCTGCTGGACGTCGATCGGGAGGTCGATGAGGACCGGGCCGGGGCGGCCGGAACGCATCAGGTGGAATGCCTCCTGGAAGACGCCCGGGACCTGCGCGGCCTCAAGGACGGTGGTGGCCTTCTTGGTGACCGGGGCCGCGATCGAGGCGATGTCGACGGCCTGGAAGTCCTCCTTGTGGATCACGTGGGTCGGCGCCTGGCCGGTGATGCACAGGATCGGAATCGAGTCGCCGATGGCGGAGTACAGGCCGGTGATCATGTCGGTGCCGGCCGGGCCGGAGGTGCCGATGCAGACGCCGATGTTGCCGGGGTTGCTCCGGGTGTAGCCCTCGGCCATGTGGGAGGCGCCCTCGACGTGCCGGGCGAGGGTGTGAGCAATGCCGCCGGCCAGTTTGAGCTGCTTGTAGAAGGGGTTGATCGCCGCACCCGGCACACCGAACGCGTTCGTCACGCCTTCGAGCTTGAGGATCTCCACCGCGGCACGGGCGGCTGTCATTCGAGGCATCGAGTACTCCTGCGTCGACCTGTCACGGGCTGGTTCCGGCGAAGGGCCAGAGCTGATTAATTCCGTATCATGGAATTAATGTTTTGCTTTATGGAAGGAAAGTAGAGCGCGGCGCATCACCCGTCAAGAGGCGAGGGACAGCCGGGGCACCCACGGGCACGCAAAGAGCCGCGCACCGGGCGGATGCCCGATACGCGGCTCAGTGGCTGCTCAGCGAGGTGACGGAGGAGTGACGAAGGGGCGTCGGGAGCCGCCGGCGTTCCCGGCGGGCCGGGCGCCGGCGGTACGGCGGGGCGCCGCCACGACCTCGGCGGCGCACGACGGAGGGCGATCAGTCGGCCTCCCGCAACCCCCCGAAGCCGTCCACGAAGCGCGCGAACAGCCTTGTAAAGACGGCGAGTTCCTCCTCCGACCAGTCCACGGCCACCCGCTCCACCGCAGTGCGGCGGAAGGCGTGCGCCCGCTCCAGTACGGCGCGGCCGGCCGGGGTGAGGGCGAGCGGCGCGCGGCGCCCGTCCGCCTGGTCGGCCCGGCGCAGCACCCAACCGGCCGCGACCGCCGACGCCACCAGGCGACTGGCCCGGGGCTGGTCGATCCGCAGCGCCTCGGCGACCCCGCGCACCCCGACCGGCTCCCCTGCCTCCTCGGCCGCTTCCACCACGTCGAGGACGTGTTCCAGCAGACCCTGGCCGACCGCGGCCTGACCCGCCGCCACCGGCAGGTGCTGCACAACCTCGCCACCGCGGGGCCGCACGACGCCCGTACGCTCACCGAGAAGCTGCGCCCCTTCTGGGACGAGGGCGCCGTCACGCTCGACGAGGTCACCACCGACCTCGAAGCCCGCCGCTGGATCACCCACGACGCGACCTCCGGGACGTATGCCGCCACACCCGAGGGCGGCACGGCGCACGCCGAGGTGGAGCGGCTGGTCACGGCGACCCGCCGCCGCCTGATGACGGATGTCACGGACGAGGAGTACGTCGGCACCGTCACCGTCCTGGCCCGGATGTGCAGCAACCTGGAGCCGAGCCCCACGGGCCGCTGACCGCCGGGACGGGAGGCGGCCACCGCCCGCCCCGGCAGCCGCGCGCTAACGGATCGGCACCCCCGCCAGCGCCCGGGCGATCACCAGCCGCTGGATCTCGCTGGTGCCCTCGAAGATCGTGTAGATGGCGGCGTCGCGGTGCATCCGCTCGACCGGGTACTCGCGGGTGAAGCCGTTGCCGCCGAGGATCTGGACGGCCTGGGCGGTGACCTTCTTGGCGACCTCACTGGCGAAGAGCTTGGACATCGAGCCCTCGGCGTGCTCGAACTTCTTACTGGTGGCCGCCATCCAGGAGGCCCGCCACACCAGCAGCCGCGCCGCGTCGATCTGGGTGCGCATGTCCGCGAGCTGGAAGGCGACGCCCTGGTTGTCGATGATCGGGCGGCCGAACTGCTCACGGGTCCTGGCGTACTCCAGGGCCTCCTCGTAGGCGGCACGGGCGGTGCCGACCGCCATGGCGCCCACGGCCGGGCGGGACGCCTCGAAGGTCGCCATCGCGGCGTTCTTCACCCTCTCACCGCCGACCCTGGCCTTCTCCCGGGCCCGGGCGAGGCGCTCGTCGAGCTTGTCCTTGCCGCCGAGCAGGCAGTGGCCGGGGACCCGGACGTCCTCCAGGACGACCTCGGCGGTGTGCGAGGCGCGGATGCCGTGCTTCTTGAACTTCTGCCCCTGGGCGAGACCGGGGGTGTTCGGCGGGACGATGAAGGAGGCGTGCCCCTTGGAACCCAGCTCGGGGTCGACGACCGCGACGACGACATGGACGTTGGCGATACCGCCGTTGGTCGCCCAGGTCTTGGTGCCGTTGAGCACCCACTCGTCCTTGGCCTCGTCGTAGACGGCCCGGGTGCGCATCGAGGCGACGTCGGAGCCGGCGTCCGGCTCCGACGAGCAGAAGGCGGCGACCTTGACGTCGTTCGCATCGCCGTACATCTGCGGGACCCAGGTGCCGATCTGCTCCTCGGTGCCGTTGGCGAGCACGCCGACGGCGGCCAGGCCGGTGCCGACGATGGACAGCGCGATGCCCGCGTCGCCCCAGAAGAGCTCCTCCATGGTCATCGGGACGCCGAGGCCGGTCGGGTCGAAGAACTGCTGGGCATAGAAGTCCAGCGAGTACAGGCCGATCTTGGCGGCCTCCTGGATGACCGGCCAGGGGGTCTCCTCGCGCTCGTCCCACTCGGCGGCGGCGGGGCGCATGACGTCCGCGGCGAAGCCGTGAATCCAGTCACGGACTTCCTTCTGCTCGTCGTTGAGCTCCATGGTGAACTCGGCCATGTCCCCTCCAGTGCTGCGGGCAGTACAGATGTTACTAGCGGTAACCCGCAGTGTGTTACTCGCCAGTAAGGGATGTCAACTCCCCCTGGGACGAATTCGCGAGCGAGATCGGGTGTTACGTTGCGCCAGCGCCACGGATACACAATGGGTGGGGAGCACGACCATGGAGAGCACAAAGCACAACGGCCGCCAGCAATCGGCGACCGAACGCAGACGGCGGGAGCTGCTGGAGGCCGCCGAGCGCATCGTGCTGCGCGACGGCCCGGACGCGTCGATGAACGCCATCGCCGCCGAGGCGGGCATCACCAAGCCGATCCTCTACCGGCACTTCGGCGACAAGGGCGGGCTCTACCGCGCGCTGGCCGTACGGCACACCGACGCGCTGCTGGACAACCTGCGGATCGCGCTGGACGCCCCGGTGCTGCGCCGGGACCGGGTCGAGGCCACCCTCGACGCCTATCTGCTCGCCATCGAGACCCGCCCGCAGGTCTACCGCTTCCTGATGCACCCCTCGGAGGCGGGCGCCTCGGAGTCCGGTTTCGACGTCGGACGGCACTCCGCCCCGCTGCTGCGCCGGCTCGGCGAGGAGCTGGCCAAGGTGATAACGGACCGGCTCGACCTGGGGCCCGGCGGCGAGCTGACGGCACGCGTCTGGGGGCACGGCATCGTCGGCATGATGCACGGGGCCGGCGACTGGTGGCTGCGCGAACGCCCTTGCAGCCGCGAGCAGTTGGTCCAGCAACTCACCGATCTGCTGTGGGGCCAGCTGGCCGCGGTCGAGGACCGCGCGGGCGGACCGGGATTCTGACGGCGGGCGGGCCGGTACGGGGACGGGCCCGCCCGGCCGCTCAGCGGTCGGTGGCCGCCGTCCGTTCCGCACCGGCGGCCCACGGCGCCCTGGCCGCGGCGCGCAGCGCCCGGCGACGGCGCAGCCCGGACAGCCGGTCGACGTAGAGACCGCCGTCGAGGTGGTCGCACTCGTGCTGGAGACAGCGGGCGAAGAATCCGGTACCGGTCACCGTCCGCGGCTCGCCGGTCGCGCTGAAGCCGGTCACCACCGCCCGGTCGTGACGCGGGGTGCCGGCCTCGATACCGGGGAGCGAGAGACAGCCCTCGGGGCCGCGGACGACCGGGCCGTCGGTCTCCACGAGCCGGGGGTTGACCAGGTGCCCCAGGTGGCGGCGGTCCTCGTCGTCCGGGCAGTCGTAGACGAACACCCGCAACGGGACCCCGATCTGGTTGGCGGCGAGGCCGACGCCGTGCGCGGCGTACATGGACGCGTACATGTCCTCGATCAGCCGGGCCAGCTCGCCGTCGAAGGCGGTGACCTCGCGACAGGGGCCGGTCAGGGCGGGATCGCCGAGGAGGCGCAGGGGGTGCGGCCGGCCGGAGCTGCCGGGGATGGTGCGGGAACGCATGGGCTCAAGCGTACGGTCCGATGCGCACCGGATGTCGCCTCACGGGTGGCGGGGTTCGGGCCCGCGGCCGGATCTCGATAGGCTGATCCCCGACCGAAGCCTCCGGCCGGTCATCGGCTGCGGAGGGAGCGTTCCACCGGCAGTCTCACGACAAGCGGGCGCCGGATGCAAGGAGGATCAAGGACGATGGCAGGCAACACGGAGCCGCTGTCGCCGCGGGCCAAGCTGGCCGTGACGGCAGGCAAGGCCGCGGCGGCGGTGTCGCGCGCGGCGGGCCGCGGCAGCGGATCGGTGATCGGTGGCCGGGTGGCACTCAAGCTCGACCCCGACCTGCTGGCGCGGCTGGCCCGGCA
Organism: Streptomyces sp. NPDC048506; assembly: GCF_040651315.1. NCBI lineage: Bacteria > Bacillati > Actinomycetota > Actinomycetes > Kitasatosporales > Streptomycetaceae > Streptomyces > Streptomyces sp. NPDC048506. The sequence goes on along the minus strand of NZ_JBEZIX010000078.1, from coordinate 29,374 downwards.
CTTGGACGTCGTCCTGGTGTCGGCCACCAACGGCAAGACGACCACGACGCGGCTGATCGCAGAGGCGCTGCGGGCCAGCGGACCGGTCGTCTCCAACGCGCTCGGCGCCAACATGCCGGCGGGCATCACGTCCGCGCTGGCCGGCGGCTCGGACGCCAAGTACGGCGTCATCGAGGTGGACGAGAAGTACCTCGCGGGCGTGGCCCGCGATGTGACGCCCAAGGCCATAGCGCTGCTGAACCTCTCGCGCGACCAGCTCGACCGCGCCGCCGAGACCCGGATGCTGGCGGAGAAGTGGCGCGAGGGCCTGTCCGGCTCCAAGGCGCTGATCGTCGCCAACGCGGACGACCCGCTGATCGTCTGGGCGGCCTCGTCGTCCGCGAACGTGGTGTGGGTCGCGGCCGGCCAGGAGTGGAAGGACGACGCCTGGTCCTGCCCGTCCTGCGGTGGTGTGATGCAGCGCCCCGGCGACGACTGGTTCTGCGCCGAGTGCGGCTTCCGTCGCCCCACGCCCAGCTGGGCGCTCTCCGGCGACCACGTCCTCGACCCGCACGGCAGCGCCTGGCCGATCAAGCTTCAGCTGCCGGGCCGCGCGAACAAGGCCAACGCCACCACCTCCGCCGCGGTCGCCGCCGCCTTCGGGGTGCCGCCGCAGGTCGCGCTGGAGCGGATGTTCTCGGTGCAGGCGGTCGCCGGCCGCTATGACGTGGTCACGTTCCAGCAGCGGGAGCTGCGGCTGCTGCTGGCGAAGAACCCGGCCGGCTGGCTGGAGACCTTCTCGCTGATCGACCCGCCGCCGACCCCGGTGATCATGTCGGTGAACGCGCGCGGCGCGGACGGCACCGACACCTCCTGGCTGTGGGACGTCGACTACACCCGGCTGGCCGGCCACCCGATCTTCGTGCTCGGCGACCGCAAGCTGGACCTGGCGGTGCGGCTGGAGGTCGCGGGGCTCGACTTCCAGGTGTGCGACAGCCTCGACGAGGCGGTCCAGCTGGCGCCGCCCGGCCGTATCGAGGTCATCGCCAACTACACCGCCTTCCAGGACCTGCGCCGCCGCGTGGGCAACTGACCGGGATCCACCCCCTGACGAACAAGGACGAGCAAGCATGAGTGACAACAGCCTGCGCCTGGTGTGGATCTACCCGGACCTGCTGAGCACCTACGGCGACCAGGGGAACGCCCTGGTGGTGGAGCGGCGGGCGCGCCAGCGCGGTCTGGACGTACAGCGCGTGGACGTACGCTCCGACCAGCAGATCCCCACCTCGGGCGACATCTACCTGATCGGCGGCGGCGAGGACCGGCCGCAGCGACTGGCCTCCGAGCGGCTGATCCGGGACGGCGGGCTGTCCCGCGCGGTCTCCAACGGCGCGATCGTCTTCTCGGTGTGCGCCGGCTACCAGATCCTGGGCCATGAGTTCATCAACGACCTGGGCGAGCGGCAGCAGGGCCTGGGGCTGCTGGACGTGGTGAGCACCCGCGGCGAGGGCGAGCGCTGCGTCGGCGACGTACTCGCCGACATCGACCCGAAGCTGGGCCTGCCGCCGCTGACCGGCTTCGAGAACCACCAGGGCGTGACGCACCTGGGCAAGACCGCCCGGCCGTTCGCCAAGGTGCGGTTCGGCAAGGGCAACGGCGTCGGCGACGGCTACGAGGGCGCGTACAACGACACCGTCTTCGGTACGTACATGCACGGCCCGGTGATGGCCCGCAATCCGCACATCGCCGACCTGCTGCTCAAGCTGGCGCTGGACGTCAATGCGCTGCCGCCGGTGGAAGACCGGTGGTACGAGGCGCTGCGCCAGGAGCGGATCGCGGCGGCGACCCAGCCCGCCTGATCCGACGCCCTTCCTCTGCGTCTCTCTGCCCCTTTTCCACACCTTTTCGTACGCCCGCAGTCCGCACTGCGGGCGTACGTGTGTCGGGAGGCCTCGCGCTTGTAGGGTGAGCGGGATCCAACCGGACGACGGGGTCCGGGCCCCCCGGTTGAGTTGCAGAGGGTTTTCGAGCAATGCGCATTGGTGTCCTCACCTCCGGCGGCGACTGCCCCGGTCTGAACGCCGTCATCCGCTCCGTCGTCCACCGCGCCACCGCCGACCACGGCGATGAGGTGATCGGATTCCGCGACGGCTGGAAGGGCCTGCTGGACTGCGACTACCGCAAGCTCGACCTCGACGCCGTCGGCGGCATCCTGGCGCGCGGCGGCACCATCCTCGGGTCGTCGCGGGTACAGCCCGCCCATCTGCGCGACGGTGTCGAGCGGGCCCGCGGCCACGTCGCCGAGCTGGGCCTGGACGCGATCATCCCGATCGGCGGCGAGGGCACGCTGAAGGCGGCCCGGCTGCTGTCGGACGCCGGGCTGCCGATCGTCGGCGTGCCGAAGACCATCGACAACGACATCGCGGTCACAGACGTGACCTTCGGCTTCGACACCGCGGTGGGCGTCGCCACCGAGGCGCTGGACCGGCTCAAGACCACCGCCGAGTCCCACCAGCGCGTGATGATCGTCGAGGTGATGGGCCGGCACACCGGGTGGATCGCGCTGCACTCGGGCATGGCCGCCGGTGCGCACGCGATCGTGGTGCCGGAGCGGCCGTTCGACATCGACGAGCTGACCGCACGGGTCTCCGCGCGCTTCGAGGCCGGCAAGAAGTTCGCCATCGTGGTCGTCGCCGAGGGCGCCAAGCCGCGCGAGGGCACCATGTCCTTCGACGTCGGCGGCACGGACGTCTACGGGCACGAGCGGTTCGCCGGCGTCGCCCGGCAGCTCTCCGTGGAGCTGGAGAACCGCCTCGGCAAGGAGGCCCGCCCGGTCATCCTCGGCCACGTCCAGCGCGGCGGCACCCCCACCGCCTACGACCGGGTGCTCGCCACCCGCTTCGGCTGGCACGCGGTGGAGGCCGCGCACCGCGGGGAGTTCGGGATGATGACCGCGCTGCGCGGCACGGACATCACGCTGGTGCCGCTGGCCGAGGCGGTCGAGAGCCTCAAGACGGTGCCCGCGGAGCGCTATGACGAGGCCGAGTGCGTGCTGTGACCACGGCGACCGTGGCGCGCTGATCCCTGTCGTACCCACCGCCCCCGACCACTGCCCCGATATGCGGCCCTGCCGCGGGGTCCGGCCGGGGGCGGTTCTACTCTTGTCGCCGGAGCATTGGTACGAATCAGGAGCGAGCGGATGGATCACAGCGGGCACGGCATGGACGGCATGAACATGGATCTGCCGCCGTTCACGCTGGGGCGGGGCCTGGAGTTCGGGGGTGATCCGGTCTTCCTCGTCGGCTGCCTGCTGGGCCTCGGGCTCTACGGCTGGGCGGTGGTCCGGCTGCGGCGACGCGGGGACGCCTGGCCGGTCGGCCGGACCGTGGCGTGGGTCCTGGGCGTCCTGACGGTGGCACTGGTGATGTGCACCAAGCTCAACGACTACGGCATGGCCATGTTCAGCGTGCACATGGTCCAGCACATGGTCGTCAGCATGCTCTCGCCGATCCTGCTGCTGCTCGGGGGGCCGGTGACGCTGGCGCTGCGGGCGCTGCCGACCGCGGGGCGCGGCCGCAAGGGCCCGCGCGAACTCCTGGTGGCGCTGCTGCACAGCCGTTACATGCGGATCATCACCCACCCCGCCTTCACCATCCCGCTCTTCATCGCGAGCCTCTACGCCCTCTACTTCTCGCCGCTGTTCGACTTCCTGATGGAGTCCCGGGCCGGGCACATCGGGATGATGGTGCACTTCCTCGCCGTCGGTCTGGTCTTCTTCTGGCCCATCATGGGCGTGGACCCGGGGCCGCACCGGCCGGGCCATGTGATGCGGATTCTGGAGCTGTTCGCCGGGATGCCGTTCCACGCGTTCTTCGGCATCGCGCTGATGATGGCGTCGGAGCCGATGGTCGACACCTTCGTGCATCCGCCGGCCTCGCTGGGGATCGAGGCGCTCGCCGACCAGCAGGCGGCCGGCGGCATCGCCTGGGCGTTCAGCGAGATCCCGTCCGTCGTGGTGCTGATCGCGCTGGTCTACCAGTGGTACAAGTCCGAGAAGCGCCAGTCGCAGCGCGCCGACCGGGCCGCCGAGCGCAACGGTGACCGGGACCTGGCCGACTACAACGCCTACCTGGCCTCGCTCAACGCCCGGGGGCGGTGAGGGCGGGTCGACCGTCTGGCGGCACGGGCCGCGGCCGGGGACGATGGTCCCATGGCCGCGGCCCGTGGCATGAGCGCCCCGGGCCGGCGTGAGGAGGGTGCGGGTATGCCCGGATCTGCTAGGACGATGGCCGTACTGACCGTCGGCGGGCTGGTGGTGGCCACCGCGTACACCGTGGCGATGGGCGCCAACGGCTGGGTCTGGTTCTCGTGGGTGGTCCTGGCGCTGGTGACGATCGGGGTCGTGGCGGCGCGACCGGTCTGAGGTCGCTTGCGGGCGCGGCGGGACGGCCGGGTGACGGGACGGCCGGGTGACGGGACGGCCGGGTGACGGGACGGCCGGCCTCAGAAGCGGAAGACCGGGCCTGTGGCGGAGTCCATCGTGCAGGCGTTGGGGAACTGCTTGCGCCAGTTCACCGGGCCACCGCGCCAGGTGCCGGTCGCGGTGACCGTGACCGGGTTGTACTGCTTGGTGCACGGGTGCGGCTCGCCGGGCAGCGCGTCCATGTCCCCGCGCGCCCAGGTCAGTGCGTCGCAGGCGGCGAGGGCGCGCGGATGCCTGCCGTAGGTGTCCGGGCAGCTGAGCCGTACGCCCCGCATCCAGGTGTGGTCGTCGCCGGACACGGTCAGCAGCAGCCCCTGGTCGGTGTCGGTCGACGGGGATGCGGAGGCGGCGGGCGGCGGCTCGATCGCGGCCGGCGGCGGTGGCTCGGCGGCACCGACCGGGGCGGCGCAGAACGTGCCGGCCAGCGCCGCGGACACGGTGGCGAGCACAACGGTGGGCACGGCGGCACGGGGGGTTCGGCGTCGGCGGCTGACGGGCATCGATGTCTCCTGGGAACGCTCGGTGGGATCAGGCCACCTCGCCCGGCCCCCGCGCACAAGCGGCCACGCCGTGACGTCGCCCGTACGGCGCCGCGCACCAGGGTGGCCGGCGACGGAGGAGGCGACTCCGTCACCGGCCACCGGACCGGAACTACCCCACGCGCTCGATGCGGGCGCGGCGGATCAGGAACTTCCCCTCCTCACGTACCTGCTCGAAGGCGGCGTTGTTCAGCAGCACGCAGCTGCCCGACGTGGACGTCACGGACACGGTCGTCGACTTGTTGTTGTCCAGGTTGGTCACCTTCAGCTTGGTACCGGCGGGGAACTGGTCGCTGGAGGCCGCCGGCGCGCCGCCCTCGCCGGAGAGGGTCACCGTCGAACCGGGGCAGACGACGTCGCCACCGGCGGCAGGGGGTGCCGCGGAGGCGGACGGATCGCCCGCGGCGGGCGGTGCCTGCGCCCCGGAGGACGGCGGCTCCTCGGACGCCGGCGGGGCGCTGGTGCCGGGCGGGGCGCTGGAGCCGGGAGGGGCCGCCGCGGCGTCTCCCCCACTCGCTCCCGAACCGCAGCCGGCGGCCTGCTGCTTGACCTGGATCTCCTTGATCACGGCCTGCCGGTTGGCGATCCGCGCCGCCGACTGGGCGTCGGGATGGGCCTGTTGATCGGCGATGAACTTCTGGTTGTTGCTCAGGGCGGTGGCCAGTCCGTCGCACGCCACCGAGGCCTGGCTGGTGCCGGTCGTGGCGATGGCGATACCGCCGACCAGCGCCGCGGCGCTGACCCCGACGACGACCTTCTGTCGACGGGTCACTCTTCTCTTGCGGGACATGTTCGGCTCCTGTCCTCTGCCTGGAACACCCTGGGTTCAGGCACGGTTGCCGGCCAGTACGGAGCGCCGACCGCCGTCGGTTCAGCGGGAGTTCAAAGTTGTCCGGGGATGCCAAAGCGACCTGCCGGAGCGGCGGCCGGGCCGCCTGGCCGAACGGCTCCGGATCCGGCCGGTGGTGGTGACCGGGCGAGCGGTTGCCCATACACTCACTGCCCCTTCCGAGAACCCTCGTGACCTGCAACGACGCTGCGAGGAAGACCGACGGAAGAGGGAGCCGCCCCCGTGTTCTACCAGGTGCTGAAGTACGTCCTCCTGGGTCCCTTACTGCGGCTGGTGTTCCGGCCGCGGATCGAGGGGCTGGAGCACGTACCGGAGGAGGGCGCGGCGATCATCGCCGGCAACCACCTCTCGTTCGCGGACCACTTCGTGATGCCGGCGATCGTGCCGCGCCGGGTGACGTTCCTGGCCAAGGCCGAGTACTTCACCGGGCCCGGGCTGAAGGGGCGGCTGACCGCGGCGTTCTTCCGAGGGGTGGGACAGGTTCCGGTGGACCGCTCCGGTGGGCGCGCCTCGCAGGCGGCGATCGCTTCGGGTCTCTCCGTCCTGCGCAAGGGCCGGCTCCTGGGGATCTACCCGGAGGGCACCCGCTCGCACGACGGCCGCCTCTACAAGGGCCGCACCGGGGTGGCGTCGATGGCCGTCCAGGCGGGGGTGCCGGTCGTGCCGTGCGCGATGATCGGTACGTTCGAGGCGCAGCCGACCGGCCGGCGGCTGCCGCGGATCATGCGGATCACCATCCGCTTCGGAGCGCCGCTGGACTTCTCGCGGTACGCGGGGATGGCGGACGAACGCATCGCGCTGCGCGCCGTCACCGACGAGATCATGTACGCGATCCTCACCCTGTCCGGGCAGGAGTACGTCGACGGCTACGCGGTCGACGCCAAGGCGGCGGCGCAGGCACGGGCGCGCGGCCAGAGCCGGCGGCCGGACTCCCCTTCCTCATGACGGTTCATGACGGTTCATGAGAGTTGGCAACGGTCCGTGCCCTTTCATGACCGGTGCTGCCGGTGGTCGCCGGCGGCACCGCTTGCCGGGCGGTCGTCCTTCCGCCACGGGCGAACCGTCCGGCGGCGCCGTCGTGACGGTTCATAGGGTCGCCGCATGACGACATCGGGCAGCGCAGTGGTGGTCGGGGCGAGCGGGCAGATCGGGCGGGCGGCGGTGCGCGCCCTGGCGCGGGACGGCTGGCGGGTGCGGGCGGCGTCCCGGCGCGGCGGACGGGACGGTTCATGGCCCAGGGACGTCCGTACGGTGGCGATGGACCGCGAGGACGACCAGGCGCTGGCCGCACTGGTCGGCGACGGGTGTGACGTCCTGGTGGACTGTGTGGCCTACGGTGCCGCGCACGCCCGGCAGTTGACCGCGCTGGCGGACCGGATCGGTTCGGCCGTGGTGATCTCCAGTGGGGCGGTCTACGAGGACGGCCACGGGCGGAGCTTCAGGACGCAGGACGAGCCGGACGGCTCCCCGGTCTATCCAGTGCCCCTTGGGGAGTCCCAGCGGACCGTGCCGCCCGGGGACGACGACTACACCACACGCAAGGTCGCCCTGGAACGGGCACTGCTGGCGGCGGGCGACCGGCTGCCGGTGACGCTGCTGCGGGCCGGCGCCGTCCACGGCCCGTACAGCGTGCTCCCCCGCGAGCTGTACTTCGTCAAGCGGGTGCTGGACGGCCGCCGGGTGCGGGTGCTGGCGCACGGCGGGCGGAGCCGCTTCCAGCCGACCCACGTCGACAACCTGGCGGAGCAGATCCGGTTGGCGGCCGGTCGGCCGGGGTCGCGGGTGCTCAACTCCGGGGATCCGCAGGCGCCGACGGTCGCCGAGATCGCGGTCGCGGTGGACGCCGCGATGGGGGCGCCGGCCAGTGAGATCGTGACGGTGGAGGGCGCTCCCCCGTCGTCCGGCGTCGGCGAGACCCCGTGGTCGCTGCGGCACCCGATGGTCTACGACATGGCCGCCGCGGAGCGCGAGCTGGGCTACCGCGCGGTGACCACGTACGAGGACTCGCTGCCGGGAACGGTGGCGTGGCTGGTCGACCGGATCAAGGGCCGCGACTGGCAGGAGGCGTTCCCGACGATGGCGTCGTACTACCCGGAGGAGAAGCTCTTCGGGTATGCGGCGGAGGACCGTTGGCTGGCCGGGCGGGACGAGCGGGGATGATGCTCCGCGCAGGCCCTTCGCGCGGAGGACCGCCGCGCGCGAATTCCGGTCGCGGAGTGCGCCGCCCGCCCCGTAGCTTGATCACCATGAAGCGAGGGATACGAGGGTGCCGACGGTGAGTGCCCGGCTGCGCGGCATGGCGCAGGAGACGGAGCGGATCGTGGCGGCGGGTGCGTACCGCGCACCGAGCGGACGGCTGGTGGAGATCGCGGAGGCGGTCGAACGGGCACGCTCCGGGACCCGGATGTACGGGCCGGAGCCGGTGGCGGTGGGGGCGCCCCGGGCCACCGCCGGCGCGACGGTGTTCGAGGTGACGGGGGAGGGCAGTCTCACGGCGGGCCGGCGGCTGGCGGAGGCGGGCGGTGGGCCGCTCGCGGTGCTGAACTTCGCCTCGGCCCGCAATCCCGGCGGCGGCTATCTCAACGGCGCACAGGCCCAGGAGGAGGCGCTGTGCCGCGGGTCGGCGCTCTACACCTGTGTGCGTCAGGCACCGGAGTTCTATGCGGCACACCGGGCCGAGCCGAGTCCGTTCTACAGCGACCGGGTGATCCTCTCCCCCGGTGTGCCGGTGTTCCGGGACGACCGGGGCACGCTGCTCGAAGTCCCCTACGAGGCCGGGTTCTTGACGGCCGCGGCGCCCAATGCGGGGGTGATCGCCCGGCAGCGGCCGGCCGAGGTCGGACGGGTGCCGGCGGCGCTGGCGGCGCGTGCGGAGCGGGTACTGGAGGTCGCGGCGGCCGGCGGGCACCGTCACCTGGTGCTCGGCGCGTGGGGCTGCGGGGTGTTCCGCAACGAACCGGCCGACGTGGCAGGGGCGTTCGCCACCGCTCTGCTCGGTACCGGGCGGTTCGCGGGCTGGTTCGACCGGGTCGTGTTCGCGGTGCTGGACCGTCAGGAGGACTCCCCGACCAGGGCCGCATTCCGTGAGGTGTTCCCGGCGTGAGGCGACGGGAGTGCGGAGGACAAAGTCCCCGCACGCGACGTACGGCCGGCTGACTGGACGGGGCGGCCGGGATGCCGAAGGCGTTCCGGCCGCCCCGTCGTGTTGTCACTGCCGGGGTGTCACCGCGCGGCCGGGAGGTCCGCGGCGGCCTTGGCGGCGGCCTTGGCCGTCGGCTTGGTCGGCTGCGGAGTGGCGTGCGGGGCGCAGGTCACGTCCGCCGCGTCGACCTTGCCGTCGACGAAGTACGCGTCGACCCGGTCGTTGATGCAGGGGTTGACCTGGCCGGTGACGCCGTGCGATCCGGCGTTCCGCTCGGTGATCAGGCGGGAACCCGCGAAGCGCTTGTGCAGCTCGACGGCGCCGGGGTACGGCGTCGCCGCGTCACGGGTGCTCTGGACGATCAGCACGCTCGGCAGGCCCTTGCCGGTCGTGACCTCGACCGGGCGCTGCTGCTTGACCGGCCAGGTGGCGCAGGGCAGGTTCATCCAGGCGTTGGACCAGGTCATGAACGGCGCCTGCTGGTGGATGCGGGTGTTGTCCCGGTCCCACTTCCGCCAGCTGGTGGGCCACTTGGTGTCGGTGCACTCGACGGCCGTGTAGACCGCGTTGCCGTTCTCCGCCGCGATGTTGCCGGCGGTGTCCTTGAGGTGCGGCCCGGCGTTCTCCACCAGCGGCTTGCTGTCGCCGGCGAGGTAGGCGCTCCAGACCCCGGCGACCTCGGCCCACATGGAGTCGTAGTACGGCGCGTTCTGGAAGAAGCCGGTCAGCTCGGCGGGGCCGACGACGCCGCCGATCGGGTCCTTCTTGGCGGTCGCCCGGAGCTTCTCCCAGGCGGCCTGGACCTTCGCGGAGGTGTTGCCGATGTGGTACGTGGCGTCGTTCTTGGCGACCCACTTCTTCCAGTCGCCCCAGCGGGTCTCGAAGGCGATGTCCTGGTCGAGGTTGGCCTGGTACCAGACCTTCTCGCGGGCCGGGTCGACGACGCTGTCGACGAGCATCCGGCGGACGTGGTTCGGGAAGAGCGTGCCGTAGACGGCGCCCAGGTAGGTGCCGTAGGAGACGCCGAGGTAGTTGAGCTTCTTGTCACCGAGCGCGGCGCGGATCACGTCCAGGTCGCGTGCGGTGTTCGCGGTCGTCATGTACGGCAGGAGGCCGCCGCTGCGCTCGGCGCAGCCCAGCGCGTACTCCTTGGCGAGCTTGCGCTGGGCGCGCTTGTCGGCCTCGTTGTCCGGCACCGGGTCGGCCTTGGGGGCCTTGACGAACTCCTGCGGGTCCATGCAGGAGATCGGCGCGGAGTGGCCCACCCCGCGCGGGTCGAAGCCGACGAAGTCGTACGCCTTGGCGGTCTTGGCCCACAGCGGGTTCTTGGTGGTGATGCGGGTGGGGAACCTCATGCCCGAACCACCGGGACCACCGGGGTTGTAGACGAGGGAGCCCTGCCGCTCCTGCTTGCTTCCGGTGCTGACGGCCCGGTCCACGGCGATCTTGATGGTCCGGCCGTTGGGGCGGGCGTAGTCGACCGGGACGGTGACGTAACCGCACTGGACGGGCGCCTTCATGCCCCAGTCGGCGGGGCAGTCCTGCCAGTCGATGCCCTTCTTGGCCGCGCGTGCGGCGGCGGTCTGTACCCCGCGCGCTTCGGCCGTTCCGCTCTTCGGGTGCTCGCCCGCACTGGCGGGCGTGGCGGCTATCGCTCCGGTGAGGAGCGCGCCGGTCACCAGGGTGCCGGCGGCGCCGAGCGCTGCTGTTCTTCTCACGTGGTGGTTTCCCCCTGCTCGATTGCCACTTGTGGCGGCGTTGATCACAGGCCTACAGGGCGATCCTGTCGTGTGCTGTCCCCTCCTGAACAGGTTTGACCCGCAATTCTTTACCAAGCTGTAGGTTTTCGGTTCCGTCGGACTCCGCGCGGGAAACGGCCGGAGATCGCGGGCGGAACCCCTGTGATTCGGCCAAGCCGTGCGGACAGCGGCGCGCGGTGTTGCGCGGCCCCCATCGCAGCGTCGGGATTCTCAACGTACGGCGGGCAAAGGCCAGTTGACGAGGGAAGACGCGGCGCACGGCCGAACCCGCGGGCCCGGCCGCGACCGGCCGGCGGACGGGCCGCAGCCGGCTGCGTTGGCCACCACAGCGCCTTGGAGGGGCGAGATTTCGTCAATTGCACCAGACCTGCCCAGGAGGCATGTGCCACCCGCACACCTTCAGTAACCTTCCGTGAAGGCTCTCCCACGCACCGCCACAAAGGGAGGGCTTCGGCGTTTTCGCACCCCGTCCCCTGCCGCCGCGAAGGAGCTCCGAAGTGCCGGGTATCGATCAGGTGTTGTCCCAGGCGATGGAGATCCCGGGCGTCCTGGGGGCCGGACTGATCGACTGGACCAGCGGCCTGACGCTCGGCACGGCCGGACGGGCACCGCACGGCGATCACGACACGGCCGCCGCGGACACCGCCGACGTCGTGCAGGCCCTGGCGCGCAACGCCACCTTCGACACCACGGGTACCACCGGTCCGGCGCTTGAGGACCTCATCATCACGGCCGCCGGCAGCTACCACCTGATCCGCTTCGTGCACACCGCCTTCGACAGCCAGACCTACCTCTACCTCTGGCTGGACCGGGCGCAGGCCAATCTCGCCGTCGCCCGGCTGCGGCTGCGTGATCTGGCGGCGGAGCTGGTCACCTCCTGACCGCCGCGGCTCCGCCCCTCGCACGAAGCACGAACGGTTAGGGAACCAGCCATGGGCCTGCCCATATCCCCCCGCCCGCCCACGCCGGGCGGGCTGCTCGACCGGCTCGCCGCCGAGCGCGTCACCGGCGCCCTCCGCAGCCCGCACGCTTGCTTCTACCTTCTCGACGGCGCGGTCACCTGCGTCGAGGGCGCCGCCGCGCCGGGGCTGGGCGTACGGCTCACCGCGGCCGGCAAGGTGCCACCTCAGGGCTGGCGGGACGCCGCCGAGACGGCGGGGCGGCAGCGGCGGGGCGGCCAGTTCCTGGTCAGCGAGGGCTGGTTGACCCAGAGCGAGTTGGAGATCTGCCATCTCGCGGCGCTCCTCGACGCGGCCTTCTTCGCGCTGCCGCTGCCGCCGGAGGCCACCTCCTTCACCCCGGGCACCGGGCACTGGCTGGGCGTCGTCCGCCCCATCAGCGCCACCGCCCTGCTGCGGGCGACCGACCGCCGTCGCGCCCTGCTGGACCGGCTGCACCCCTGGGCGGCGGCCGACACCACACCCGTCGTTCCGGTGGCCCCACCCGGCGAGGTCCCCACCACGAGCCGGCAGCGGCGGCTGCTGGGCCGTGCCGACGGCCGGCACACCCCGTACGAACTCGCCCGTGCGCTGGGCCAGTCCGCGTTCATGACGCTGCTGGACGTCCGCCGGCTCGCCGCGGTCGGGCTGGTCCGGATGCCGCCGGCGCACGCCCTGCCCCGGCGGCTGCCTGGAGCGAGCCTTCAGGCTCCTTCGCCGTCCGCCGCCGAACGCCGTATCCCGGCCTGGCGACTCCCGGTACCGGACATCCCCGCTACCGCCGATCCGGACGTCGCCCTCCTAGTCCGACTGCGCAGGGCGCTGGAGGAGAACCTGTGAACCGTTGCGATCGACGATCGTGCACCGCATGAGGCGCGCCATCAGACGGCGTACCACGAGAAGGAGACTGATGACGATAGAGCCCCGGCTACGGGACGAACTGCTGACGCTGCGCGGTCAGGTGCGGCACTTCCAGGGCGGCATGGTGGCGAGCGCCGACGGCATGGTCATCGCCCACGACCTGCCGGACATCGAGCCGGACGGTCTCGCCGCGCTCACCGCCGCGGCCATCGGCGTCGCCAAGCGCCTCACCGAGGCGACCGGGCAGGGCGGCTTCGAGGAGTCCCTGACGCGCGGCACCGGTGGCTACATCGCGGCCTACGCGGCCGGCCGCCGCGCGGTTCTCACGGCCGTGGCCGGCCCGGACACCAACGTGGGACGGCTCCATCTGGAGGCCCGGCGGGCGGCCGAACGCATCGGCGCGCTGGTCGATGCGCCACCGCCGCAGTGAACGGCCATCCATAGCCCAACCGGGTGCGCTCACCGCACGGCACGACCACCTGTCACACCGAAACACCATCGAAGAACCGAAAGGTCTGAACCTCTCATGGCTCATATGGAATCCGCTCTCGCCGAGGCGATGTCGACCATCGACGGCGCCATAGGCGTCGCCCTCGTCGACTACACCAGCGGCATGGCGCTGGCCACCCTCGGCGACAGCCACGGACTGGACCTCAACATCGCCGCCGCCGGCAACACCGACGTCGTCCGCGCGAAGATGCGCACCATGGAGATGCTGGAACTCCAGGGCGCCATCGAGGACATGCTGATCACCCTGACCGCGCAGTACCACATCATCCGCCCGGTCACCGGCAAGGGCGGCAACGGGCTCTTCCTCTACCTGGTGCTGGACCGCAAGCGCGCCAACCTCGCCCTGGCACGCCACCGGCTGGGCCGACTGGAAGCCGAACTGGAGGTGTGAGGCTCACCCGGCGGCGGTCCTCCGGGCGGCCCCGTCGGCCCCGTCGGCCACGCCGGCCGCGTGGGCTGCGTGGCCTGTGTGGTTCTCGTAGGCCTCGTGGGTCTCGTAGGCCTCGTCCAGCAGGCGCCGCAGCCGCAGCGCGTCCGGGGCGACCACCGTGGCCAGCGCCGCGGGGCCGGCGAGCGGCGCCAGGACGCCGGTCCCCCGGCCCGGGCCGGTGCCCTCGCCGGGCCGTTCGCCCGGTGCGTCGCCGAGCAGCCGCGCCTCGGCCGGCTCCTCCTCGAAGTCCGGGTCCACGACGAGGAGTTGGCCGACGGCACGGTTGCCGCCCAGGACGGCGGAGGTGTCCCAGCCGGGGACGCCGGGTCCGTACGCCGTCTCCTGGTCGAGCAGGGTGCGGCCGGCGCGGCGCACGGTGAGCCGGCTGCGCAGCGCTCCGGGCTGTTCGCCGCTGCGCCCCAGGACCTGCTCCTCACGCAGTACCAGGCGGGCGGTGGGGGCCAGTTCGACGGTTGTGGTCATCCGCAGGTCGCTGCCCGCGGCCGAGATCAGCGGCTCCGGCAGCCAGTACAGCCGCGCGCCGTCGCCGACCGTCAGCCGCACGTCGTACGTGGCGGGTGCGGCGGTGCGGCCGGGCAGCGCGACAGTTGCCGCGGCGGCCGTCACAGACAGCCAAGCGCCCGCCTCCGCGGTGGCCTCGATGCCCAGCCGGTCGCCGCCGAGCGGAGCGCTCATGGCGCCCACCACACAGACCGCGGCCCGGCCGGCGGCCGCACGGACCCGGCGCAGGGCGAGCGGGCCGTCGCCGTCGAGAACCGGCAGCCGGGTGGTGCCGTACGCATCGACCCGGGCGAGGATGCGGGCGGTGGCGCGCAGACCGGTGGCCGCGGGCTCGGCGGCCGGTGGCCGCACGGACTGTGGGGACGGAGCGAGGGTCATGCCGCCCCCGCGGTCCACTCCGCCAGCCGGGCACGGACCCAGTCCGACACCGGCCGGACGCCGTTCTCCGACTTCAGCGCGGTGAAGGCGACGGGGAGGCCGCCGCGCTGTGCCTTGGCGTCGCGCGCCATGCCGTCCAGGTCGACGCCCACGTAGGGGGCGAGGTCGGTCTTGTTGATGACGAGCAGGTCGGCGGTGGTCACGCCGGGGCCGCCCTTGCGCGGGATGTCGTCGCCGCCCGCCACGTCGATGACGAAGATCTGGGCGTCGACCAGGCCCTTGGAGAAGGTCGCGGTGAGGTTGTCGCCACCGGACTCCACCAGGACCAGGTCCAGCGGGCCCACCGCGTCCTCCAGGTCCTCCACCGCCTCCAGGTTGGCGGAGATGTCGTCGCGGATCGCGGTGTGCGGACAGGCCCCGGTCTCCACCGCCGCGATCCGCTCGGGCGGCAGCACCGCCTCGCGGAGCAGGAACTCGGCGTCCTCGCGGGTGTAGATGTCGTTGGTGACGACGGCGATGGACAGCTCGTCGCGCAGCGCGCGGCAGAGCGCGGCGACGGTGGCCGTCTTGCCGGTGCCGACCGGGCCGCCCAGACCGATGCGCAGGGCGCGCCGGACGCCGTCGTGGCGTACCGGAGCGGCGGCGCTGTAGGTGTGGCGCTCGGGGAAGGTGTCCTGGTGGTCGAGGTGCATGGTCAGCTCCGGTGGGTCGTACCGCCGCCGGTGGGCGGCGCGGGGTCCGGCGGGGGCCGGACGGGGTCAGGAGGCGAAGAGGCGTACCGGCCAGGCCGCGTGCTGTGCGGCGGTGATGTCGAGCAGCGGCGCGGAGGCGGCGGGCAGGGCGTCGACTCCTTCGGCGCCGACGCGCGCCGCGGCCTCGGCGCCCTGCTGCGCGACCCGTTCGAGGTCGGCGGCCAGACGGGCGAGCACGGCGGTGGCGTCGAAGGGGTCCAGGCTGAGCAGCCGGACGGCCGCGGTGGCCGGGCCGCTGATGTTCTCGTACGCCACCGCGTGTGCGGCGTCGAGCGGATCCAGACCGGCGGACCGGGCGGTCAGTCCCAGCACGACGGGCTGGTGCGCACCGCGCGGGCGGGCCGCGGCGAGCGCGTCGAGGGCGGGGCTCGGCCAGGTGGCGCGGGCCGCCCGCATCATCTGCCGGCCGAGCCGCCTGGCGACCTGCCGGAGCGCCGGCACGGGCGTCCGGGCGTCGGCGGCGTCGTCCAGGAGGAGCGGGTCGTGGCCGGCCGCGGCCGCGGCGGCGAGCCCCGCCGCGACCAGTCCGGCGGTGTGCAGCCGGCCCCGGCAGAAGGCCTCCAGGGTGGCGGCGTCCGTGATGCGCCCCGCGGCGACGGCCGGTTCGGCGCCGCCCGAGTGGGCGTGCCCTCCGGCGGGGAACCGGCCGTCGGCGAGGACCAGCAGCGCTGCGCGGCTCATCGGCGGTCCCGGCTGTTCATCGGTGGTGTCATGGCGGCGCGTCAGAAGAGGAAGTAGCGCTGGGCCATGGGCAGTTCGCGCGCCGGGTGGGGCTCGACCGGCTCGCCGTCGATGGTCACCGTGAAGGTGTCGGGGTCGACCTGGACGCGCGGCAGGGCGTCGTTGTTGCGCATGTCGGCCTTGGTGACACCGCGGGTGCTGCGGATCGCCTCGTACGGTTTCGCCAGCGGCAGGCGCCCGGGGAGGTCGTCCTCGATGGCCTGCTGGGAGACGAAGTTGACCGAGTTGCTGCCGGGGGCCCTGCCGGTGGCGCCGAACATCGGGCGGGGCAGGACCGGCTGCGGGGTGGGGATGGAGGCGTTGGCGTCGCCCATCTGCGCGTAGGCGATCTGGCCGCCCTTGATGACCAGCTGCGGTTTGACGCCGAAGAACGCCGGGTCCCACAGGACGAGGTCGGCGAGCTTGCCGCCCTCGACGGAGCCGACGAGGTGGTCGATGCCCTGGGCGACGGCCGCGTTGATGGTGTACTTCGCGACGTAGCGGCGGGCCCGGTGGTTGTCCGCGCCGCCGTCGCCGGGCAGCGCGCCGCGGCGCCGCTTCATGACGTGCGCGGTCTGCCAGGTGCGCAGCACGACCTCGCCGATCCGGCCCATGGCCTGGGCGTCGGAGGACATGATCGAGATGGCGCCGAGGTCGTGCAGGATGTCCTCGGCGGCGATGGTGGAGGGCCGGATCCGGGACTCGGCGAAGGCCAGGTCCTCGGGGACGGCCGGGTTGAGGTGGTGACAGACCATCAGCATGTCGAGGTGCTCCTCGACGGTGTTGACGGTGTGCGGCCGCGTGGGGTTGGTGGACGCCGGCAGCACGTTCGGCTCGGAGACCATCGCGATCATGTCGGGGGCGTGGCCGCCGCCGGCGCCCTCGACATGGAAGGCGTGGATGGAGCGGCCTGCGATGGCGGCGATGGTGTCGCCGAGGAAGCCGGCCTCGTTGAGGGTGTCGGTGTGGATCGCGAGCTGGGCGCCGCTCTCCTCGCAGACGCTCAGGCAGGCGTCGAGGACGGCGGGGGTGGCGCCCCAGTCCTCGTGGATCTTGAAGCCGAGGACCCCGGCCCGCAGCTGGTCGCGCATCGAGGCGAGGGAGGTGGTGTTGCCCTTGCCCAGCAGTCCGACGTTGACCGGCAGGGAGTCCATCGACTCGAACATCCGGGCCACGTGCCAGGCGCCGGGGGTGATGGTGGTGGCCTTGCTGCCCTCGGCCGGTCCGGTGCCGCCGCCGACGAGGGTGGTCACTCCGGAGGCCAGCGCCTCGTCCGCCTGCTGGGGGCAGATGAAGTGGACGTGGGTGTCGATGGCGCCGGCGGTGAGGATCTTGCCGTTGCCGGCGATGATCTCGGTCTCCGGGCCGATGACCAGGTCGGGGTGGACGCCGTCCATGGTGTCGGGGTTGCCCGCCTTGCCCAGGGCGGTGATCCGGCCGTCGCGGATGCCGACGTCGGCCTTGACGATGCCCCAGTGGTCGAGCACGACGGCACCGGTGATCACGGTGTCGGGGGCGCCCTCGGCGCGGGTGGTGCGGGACTGGCCCATCGATTCGCGGATCACCTTGCCACCGCCGAAGACGACCTCGTCACCGGCCCGGCCGGGCCCGCCCGAGCGGTCCTCGGTGATCTCGATGACCAGGTCGGTGTCGGCGAGCCTGATCCGGTCGCCGGCGGTCGGGCCGAAGAGGTCGGCGTACGCCTGACGGGTCAGCTCAGCCATCGAGGGTGCCTCCGGTCTCGCCGCGCAGGCCCGCGACGATCCGCTTGCCCGCGAGGGGGACCAGCTCGACCTCGGTGGGGATGCCGGGCTCGAAGCGCACGGCCGAACCGGCCGCGACGTTGAGCCGCTTGCCGTGCGCGGCCGCGCGGTCGAAGTCGAGGCCGGGGTTGGCCTCGGCGAAGTGGTAGTGGGAGCCGACCTGGACGGGGCGGTCGGCGGCGTTGAGGACGGTCATGCGCGTGACGGGAAGGCCTTCGTTGAGGCGTACCGGCTCGTCGGCGTAGAGGATCTGTCCCGGGATCATCTTCTGCTCTCCCGCGGTCAGTTGATGGGTTCGTGAACGGTGACGAGCTTGGTGCCGTCGGGGAAGGTGGCCTCGACCTGTACGTCGTGGATCATCTCGGGCACGCCCTCCATCACCTCGTCGCGGGCGAGGACCTTGCGGCCGGAGGACATGAGCTCGGCGACGGTACGGCCGTCCCGGGCGCCTTCGAGAATGTGCACGGTCAGCAGCGCAATGGACTCCGGGTGGTTCAGCTTCAGCCCGCGAGCCCGTCGCTTTTCGGCCACATCTGCCGCCACATGAATCATCAATCGCTCTTGTTCATGCGGGGTCAGTTGCATACGTTCCACCTCACAGTCTTCACCGCCCGGGACGCATCTTCCCAGGTCACAGGCGTGGACACACCCGTGACGATAGATGTATCACGCACTATTTAAAGGGGGAGCAAACCGACTTCCAGCACTTGGCTATCAAGAACCCCACGGATGGAGGCTAGTTCGGCGGGATTTCGGCGACGTTACATCCAGGGCCCCGCCGACACCCCTTTCCGCGGCCCAGGTAACACGGCGCCACCCCCGCCCGTTACCGCACGGAAATCCGCATCCCGGAATCGCCACACAGGTCGCGCACACCCGGCCGCGCACCGAAACGCCTGGCGCATTCCGCCCCCCAACCATGCGTCAGGGCCGAGGATCGGGCGGCGTAACACAACGTCAAATCCTCACCGATCGCCACATATGACCCATGTCCCGCTCTGCGAACACAGCAGTCCGATATGCGCTCTTGACGATTCGTAAAGTGATCGCAATCCTCATGGGCGCGTCAAATCGCTCCGCACCAACCCCCCACACCAGTATCGGAGCCTTACTGTGTCTCGCTCTACACGAATACGCCGGGCCGCGCTCGCCACCGGCACGGTCGCCGCCCTGGCGGCCACCCTCTTCACCGCGGCCGGCGCCCACGCCGACCCCGCGCCGGCCGCCGCCCCGGACATCGACGTCAAGGCCGTCAAGGCCGATCTGGACCAGCTCCAGTCGATCGCCGACGCCAACGGCGGCAACCGCGCCCACGGACAGCCGGGCCACAAGGCGTCCGTCGACTTCATCAAGGGCAAGCTGGACCAGGCCGGATTCACCACCAAGGTCCAGGAGTTCGACAACAACGGCGCCAAGGGCTACAACCTCGTCGCCGACTGGCCGGGCGGCGACGAGGGCAAGACCGTGATGGTCGGCGCCCACGTGGACTCGGTCGACGCGGGCCCCGGCATCAACGACAACGGCTCCGGCTCGGCCGGCATCCTGGAGGTCGCCCTGGCGGTCGCCAAGTCGAACCTCAAGCCCGCCAAGCACCTTCGGTTCGCCTGGTTCGGCGACGAAGAGGACGGCATGGTCGGCTCGCGGCACTACGTCGACAGCCTCGGCGCCGACACCTCGAAGATCGACTCGTATCTGAACTTCGACATGATCGGCTCGCCGAACCCGGGCTACTTCGTCTACGACGACGACGCCCGCCTGGAGAAGGTGTTCAAGGACTGGTTCGCCAGCAAGAACATCGCCACCGAGAAGGAGACCGAGGGCGACGGCCGCTCGGACCACGCCCCCTTCAAGGACGCCGGCATCGCGGTCGGCGGCCTCTTCTCCGGCGCGGACTACATCAAGACCGAGGAGCAGGCGAAGAACTGGGGCGGCGAGGCGGGCAAGGCGTTCGACGCCTGCTACCACCAGTCCTGCGACACCTCGAAGAACATCGACGACAAGGCGCTGGACAACAACACCGACGCCATCGCCAACGCCGTGTGGCAGCTCAGCTCCTGAGCCGACTGCCCACTCGCACGGTCAGCGCCCGCTGACCGTCACCTCTCCCGACCCGGTCGCCGATCCCCGGCGGCCGGGTCGCGGTGTTCCGCGGCGATCCCGAACCGCCGCCGTTCGCCCGGAGCGGACGACAGCTGCCGCACGGTCGAGACCGTGCTGATCACCTGCTCGTCCTCCGCGCCTTGCTCGCGCCGCCCCAGCTCTTCGAGAAGTTGCAGGTCAGCGGCGGACACCAGCGCCACCAGCGGCTTGCCGTGCCGGGTGACGACCACCCGCTCACCGCCGTAGACGACGCGGTTGATCAGATCCGCCAGCTCCGCCCGGGCTTGCGTCACCGGAATTTCATAGGCCATGCTCCCATTCTAACGGGATGTACATCCTGTACATTTTTTACAGAGGAGAGGGGCAGCCATGCTGCAACCGACGGCCCGCTACGTCCTGCCGGAGTTCACCGAGCGCACCTCCCAGGGCACGCGCACCATGGACCCGTATTCGAAGCTGCTCAGCGAGCGGATCGTCTTCCTGGGCACCCCGATCGACGACACCGCGGCCAACGACGTCATGGCGCAGCTCATCCACCTCGAACACGCCGCGCCCGAACGGGACATCTCGCTCTACATCAACTCCCCCGGCGGCTCGTTCACCGCGATGACCGCCATCTACGACACGATGCGCTACGTGTCCTGCGATGTGGAGACGGTCTGCCTCGGCCAGGCCGCCTCCGCCGCCGCGGTGCTGCTGGCCGCCGGCACCCCGGGCAAGCGGCTGGCGCTGCCCGGCGCCCGGGTCCTGATCCACCAGCCGTCGCTCAGCGAACCGGTCCAGGGCCAGGCCACCGATCTACAGATCCAGGCGCAGGAGCTGCTGCGCACCCGGGACAAGCTGGAGGAGATGCTGGCGCTGCACACCGGGCAGCCCCGCGAGCGGATCGCCGCCGACATCGAGCGCGACCGGATCTTCGACGCCCCCGCCGCCCAGGAGTACGGCCTGATCGACGGGCTCACCCGCAACCGCAAGCAGTCGGCCGTCCGCCCCGTGGCCGGGTGAGCCGGATGCTGCCGCCCGAACCACCACCGCTGCCCGCCCTGACGCGCGCCGAGGGCCAGCTGATCGACTGCTACCTGGAGGTGGTCGACCTGCTGGGCCGGATCAACCCGGCGCGCAGCGGCCACACCTACAGCGGTCTGCGCGCAGCCCAGGCACTGGTCGGCAAGGCCGCCGAACTGCGCGACGCGCTGACGTTGATGCACAACCGGGGGGAGAACGAGTTCCACCGCGACACGTTGGCACGGGCGTTGCGGGTACTGGACGGTGAGCGCCGGGCCGGACTGGTGACGGTGCCGCCGGACGACACGATCTGATCCGACACGCGCACCGGGCTGCCCGGACGGCGTAGCGTCCACGCCTGTTGTAAAGGGGCCACGAATTGCGCGGAACCGACCACATTCCCCTGCCCCTTGATGTTTCGCCCCAGGTCCGGGGGTCGCGACACACGGCCCTCGGCCACCCGAAGCCCTAAGTGTCACCATTTGGGCTAAATATGACCCATCTCACATACGGCATTTTCAACTCGGAATTCGGGTGGCGGGTGCGTGACGATCCCTTCGACGACAAGACCCCGTCACCACGACGGGGCGGTCCGGACGGGCGCCCAATCCCGCCGCCGTACCGGACGTCAGGTCGACGACGTGGATCGGCGGGAGCGGAGGACCCGAGCAGGACGGGGTCCGGGCCTCATGGCCGACGGACTCCTTGGGGTGAAGCCGTACGCACGGCCGGGCATCTTCGCCTGCCCGAACCCGACAGGTCTCCCTTCGCAGGCGGCTGACGAAGGGTTGCGCATGACCATGCGCATGCACACGCCGAACCTGCTGGCGCGCGCCGGCACCGTCTCCGCCCTGACCCTGGCCACCCTCGGCGGGACCGCCCTCGCCCCGGGAACCACCACGGACGCCGAAGCCGTGTCCGTCTCCGTCCAGGCGCTGCGGATCGCGGCCTCCAAGCGGGGCTCCCCCTACGAGTACGGCGCCCAGGGACCGTACCGGTTCGACTGCTCGGGGCTCACGCTCTACTCGTTCAAACGCGCCGGCCGGGCCCTACCACGCAGCGCCGCCGCACAGTACGGCCACACCCGGCACATCCCCGCCTCCGCCCGCCAACGCGGCGACCTGGTCTTCTTCTACTCGGGCAGCGGCATCTACCACGTCGGCATCTACGCCGGCCACGGCCGGATCTGGCATGCGCCCAAGACCGGCGACGTGGTGCGCATGGAGAAGATCTGGACCCGCGCCGTCCGGTACGGACGGGTGCTCTGAAAGCGATGGAGACCCGGCGGCCTCCGTGCTGTGATGGCGCGATGCAGCACGATGCGTCGATGCTCGTGGACCGGGGACAGTACCCGGATGCCATCGCGCCCTGGGCGCAAGGAGCCTGGCGCGATACCGCCCTGGGCTGGGCCGAGCGCGAGCTCGCTGCTCGCGGCCTGCGCGAAACAGCAGGACGCAGCGTCCGGCTACGACCGTGGTCCGTCCTGGTGCGGATGCCCGTCGCAGGTCACACCGCCGTCTGGTTCAAGGCCAATCCGCCCGCCGGCGCATTCGAGGCGGCGCTCACCGCCGCACTGTCCCGCTGGGTCCCGGAACACGTACTCGAACCCCTCGCCGTCGACGTCGACCAGGGGTGGTCATTGCTTCCCGACGGCGGTGACCTCTTCAGGGCAGTGCTCGACCGTGCCCCCGCCGACCCACGCGCCTGGGAAGAGCCGCTGCGCCAGTACGCGCACATGCAGCGCGCGCTGACCCCGTACGCCACGGAGATCGAACTGCTCGGCGTCCCCAGCGCACGAACGGCCGCCCTCCCCGACGCCTTCGACGAGGCATCGCGGCGAACACCGCACTGGTGCCGGACGCTCGCGCCCGGCTGCACGCGCTGCGGCCGCGCCTGGTGGACTGGTGCACGGAGCTGGCCGAACTGGGCATCGCCGACTCGCTCGACCATGCCGACCTGCACGACGGTCAACTGTTCCACCCCGAGGCGGGTCGATTCACGTTCTTCGACTGGGGCGACGCCGCCGTCTCCCATCCCTTCTGTAGCTTCCTCGTCCCCGCCCGGACAGCCCGCGAGCGCTACGGCCCCGAGGCGCTGCCCCGGCTGCGGGACGCCTACCTGGAACCCTGGACGGGAAACGGTCGGACGGCGGCAGAACTGCGACACGCGGTGACCCTGGCAGGGCGACTCGGCGCCACCAGCCGCGCCCGCTCCTGGGGCCGCCTCTTCCCCACGGCATCCGACACCGCAGCGACAACCACCGCCGCAGAAAGCGCCAGATGGCTGCTGGAACTCCTCGGGGAACCACCGCTCTAGGTCGGTCGGCCCGGCTCCCCCGAATACGGCCACGCGGAAGCACCCCGCCTGGCAAGATACCCCCATGTCGAACGTTTCATCGATTACTTTGGCAGGCGTGGGGGAAGTCCTTCAAGAGATCGGCATGGTGCCGCCCGAGAAGGTGCAGAACGTCCTTGACGAGTACGCCAACCATGCACACGACAGGCTGACCCCCTACGGCGTCGCCGGCGCGCTCGAAGAGTTCGACGTGGCGGTCTCGGTCCACGCCGACGACATCGACGACCTGGAACAGGACTACACAAGCCTCCTGGAAGACGCGGCCGCACTGACCCACGGCGCGGTCACCGTCAGCAACGTCCGCCTGCACGAAGGGGAAGAGATCGGCGGATCCCGCGACGACATCCTGGAGTTCGAACGGAACGGCCGGCTCGTCGCCATCTCGGCCGAACACTTCGGGGACCGCTATGAGTACTTCGACCAAGACGCGGCCATCAACGCCATCGACGAGCTCTCCCCCGACGACGACCCCCGCGCATTCCACCTCGTCGACTTCGAACGCGAACCGAACCACGGCTACGACAGCATCATGGTCCTCGCCACACCCGAGCAGGCGAAGGCACTTGAGGAGAACCTCGGCCTGACGCTCATGTAGCGCGCCCCGAACGTAACCCGCCGACGGGCACCCCCCGTCCACCGCACACACGACCCCCCAGGCTCACCCCCACCGAGCATCTCCACCCACTCACGGGAGGAGACGGGCCAAAAACGCGGGGAAAGCGCCGGCCGCCGGGCCACGGCGGCAAAGCCAAAAACGGGGGGGGCAGCCAAGCGCAGCGAAAGGTTCCTGCACCACCCCGTCAACACACCGTGACCTTCCACGGCATCGTGATCCAGACGGTCTTCCCGCCGGCGGCCGTGGGGACGACCGAGAGGCGTCCGCCGGCCTCCGCCGCCAGGTAGCGGATGATGGCCATGCCCCGGCCGTTGTCCTGCTGCACCGCGGCGGGCAGCCGGCGGGGTCGGCGGGGGTGGCTGTCGGTGACCCCGACCCGTAGCACCTCGTCGCGGTCGAGCCGCAGCTCGATGGTGAACGTCGGGGACTGCCCCAAGGTGTGCTGAACGGCGTTGGTCGCGAGTTCGGAGACGATCAGACGGATGGAGTCGGCGGTGTCGGAGTCGCCCGGCAGGCCCCATTCGGCGAGCACCGACAGGGTGTGTCTTCGGGCGAGGAGTACCGAGGCCGGGGCGCTCGGCAGAGTGAGTGAGGATTCATGGTGGTCTGCCATCGCGAGGCTGTCCCTTTCCCACCGAGCCCCGGCTCCGGCCCTGACCTGGGAAGGTCGTGACCCGGGAGTCGGGATGCCGCACGGAATGCCGATGCGACCTCGGACTTCTGCTGTGCGCCAGACTGCCACCCATGCTGCCGGTGTGATGCCGGATCCACCAACACATACAGATATCTATCGCTCGATGCGGTGAACTCTGCTACGCGAGACCGGATTTGAGGGCAAACCGGACGCGGCGGGTCCGGTGGCGGCCGGACCCGTTGTCGCTTCAGCCGGTCGGTGCCGTGGCCACGATCGTCCCGACCGCCCGATCGAGCTGGCCGTCCGTCAGGTCCGCGCGGGCGGTGAGCCGCAGCCGGGAGATCCCGTCGGGTACGGACGGCGGCCGGAAACAGCCGACCGCGAGCCCGGCGGCACGGCACTCGGCGGCCCAGCGGACCGCGGCCTCCGGTGACGGGGCGCGCACCGAGACCACCGCGGCGTCCGGCCGCACCGCCGCCAGGCCCGCCGCGGTGAGCCGCTCGTACAGCTCGCGCGCGATTCGTCCGGCGCGGGCGGCGCGCTGCGGCTCCCGGTCGAGCAGCCGGAGCGCCGCGAGCGCGCCACCGACCGCCGCCGGGGCGAGGCCGGTGTCGAAGATGAACGACCGGGCGGTGTTGACCAGGTGCTCGATGACCCGGGCCGGGCCCAGCACCGCACCGCCCTGGGAGCCCAGCGACTTGGAGAGCGTCACCGTGGCCACCACATCGGCGTCACCGGCCAGTCCGGCCGCCCACAGCGCACCGCGCCCCCCGTCCCCCAGGACACCCAGACCGTGTGCGTCGTCGACCAGCAGCGCGGCGCCCCGGGTCCGGCAGGCCGCGGCGAGCGCCGGGAGCGGCGCCGCGTCGCCGTCGACCGAGAACACCGAGTCGGTGACGGCGAGCGCCCGGCCCTCGTGGCCGGTCAGCGCGGCGCGCACGGCCTCCGGGTCGGCGTGCGGAGCGACGTGCGTCCGGGCCCGGGAGAGCCGGCAGCCGTCGATGAGGGAGGCGTGGTTACCGGCGTCGGAGACCACCAGCGCGCCGGGAGCGGTGAGCGCGGTGACCGCGGCGAGGTTCGCCGCATAGCCGGACGACAGCACCAAAGCGGCCTCGAAGCCGCAGAACGCGGCGAGTTCCGTCTCCAGTCGGGCGTGCAGCTCGGTGCTGCCGGTGACCAGGCGGGAGCCGGTTGCGCCCGCTCCCCAGCGGTGCGCCGCCTCGGCGGCCCCGTGGGTGACCTCGGGGTGTCGGGCGAGTCCGAGGTAGTCATTGCTGGCGAGATCGAGGAGGGTGGAGTCGGCGGGCCTGGGGCGCAGGACGCGGACCAGGCCGGCCCGTTGGCGCTCGGCGCGCGCCGCGTCGATCCAGTCGAAGGCCGCGCCGTAAAGCTGCCGGGAGGGAGGGGCGCCGTCCGACGGCGGGGCGGAGTGCGGGGCCGAGGGCACCGTGGGCGGGGCGTCGCGGAGCAGCGGTGGGGCGGAGTCCTGCGGCATCGGCGTCCTTCGTCTGTCGGCCTCGATTGTGGGCTGTCGATAGACGTTAGCGGTCGTTCCGCACGCCCACAGTGTGGCGATACACACACCCCGATCTCCGCGCGTTGTGGGAATCCTCCTTGGCCCGGGACGGTGACGTAGTCCAGGATCATCGCCATGGACCTGCTGAACGCATTGGTGGAAAAGGGACTGCGGCGCGAGTTGCCGACCCGTGAAGAGGCGCTGGCCGTGCTGGCGACGTCCGATGACGAACTGCTCGACGTCGTGGCCGCGGCCGGAAAGGTACGCCGCCAGTGGTTCGGGCGGCGGGTCAAGCTCAACTACCTCGTCAACCTCAAGTCGGGCCTGTGCCCCGAGGACTGCTCGTACTGCTCCCAGCGGCTGGGCTCGAAGGCCGAGATCCTCAAGTACACCTGGCTGAAGCCCGATGAGGCCTCCCAGGCGGCCGCGGCCGGGGTGGCCGGCGGCGCCAAGCGGGTCTGCCTGGTGGCCAGCGGCCGCGGCCCCACCGACAAGGACGTGGACCGGGTCTCGGAGACCATCTCCGCCATCAAGGAGCAGAACGAGGGCGTGGAGGTGTGCGCCTGCCTGGGTCTGCTCTCGGACGGCCAGGCCGAGCGGCTGCGCGCGGCGGGTGCCGATGCGTACAACCACAACCTCAACACGTCGGAAGCCACCTACGGCGACATCTGCTCCACGCACGACTTCTCCGACCGGGTCTCCACCGTGCAGCAGGCCCAGGCGGCGGGCATGTCCGCCTGCTCCGGGCTGATCGCCGGGATGGGCGAGAGCGACGCCGACCTGGTCGACGTGGTCTTCGCGCTGCGCGACCTGGACCCCGACTCCGTCCCGGTCAACTTCCTGATCCCGTTCGAGGGCACCCCGCTCGCCAAGGAGTGGAACCTCACCCCGCAGCGCGCGCTGCGCATCCTGGCGATGGTCCGGTTCGTCTGCCCGGACATCGAGGTGCGGCTGGCCGGCGGCCGCGAGGTCCATCTGCGCAGCCTCCAGCCGCTCGCCCTGCACCTGGTCAACTCCATCTTCCTGGGGGACTATCTGACCAGCGAGGGCCAGGCCGGCAAGGACGACCTGGCGATGATCGCGGACGCCGGCTTCGAGGTCGAGGACACGGACACCACGACACTGCCCGAGCACCGCCGTGCGGGCTGCGGTGGCGCGGACGCCGAAGCCGCCACCGCCGGGGACGCCGAGGCGCCGACCGCCGCCGCCCCGTCCGAGGAAGCCCGCCGCGACCTGGTCGCGGTGCGCCGTCGCGGCGCCGGCACCGACCTCCCGCCCAATGCCTGAGCCGCTCGGGCCCGGCGATCTGCTGGCGCTCGACCGGCAGCACGTGTGGCACCCGTACGCGCCGATGCCCGGTACGGCCGCACCGCTGCTGGTCGAGTCGGCGTCCGGCGTCCGGCTCCGGCTGGCCGAACCGGCCGAGGGCCGGGACGAGTTGGTGGACGGCATGTCCTCCTGGTGGTCGGCGGTGCACGGCTACAACCACCCGGTGCTCAACGACGCGGCGCGCGGCCAGCTGGAGCGGATGAGCCATGTGATGTTCGGCGGGCTCACCCACGAGCCCGCCGTCCGACTGGTGAAGCGGCTGGTGGACATCACCCCCGAGCCGCTCCAGCACGTCTTCCTCGCCGACTCCGGATCGGTGTCGGTCGAGGTCGCCGTCAAGATGTGCCTCCAGTACTGGCGCTCGCTGGGAAAGCCCGCCAAACAGCGGCTGTTGACCTGGCGGGGCGGCTACCACGGCGACACCTGGCAGCCGATGTCGGTGTGCGATCCGGACGGCGGGATGCACGAACTGTGGCAGGGGGTGCTGCCCCGGCAGATCTTCGCGGACCCGCCGCCGGCCGGCTTCGACGCGGCGCCCGACGAGGCGTACGCGGCGCACCTGCGCGAGCTGATCGGCCGGCACGCCGAGGAGCTGGCCGCGGTGATCGTGGAGCCCGTGGTGCAGGGCGCGGGCGGGATGTCGTTCCACTCGCCCGGGTATCTGCGGGTGCTGCGGGAGGCCTGCGACGCCCACGACGTGCTGCTCGTCTTCGACGAGATCGCCACCGGTTTCGGCCGGACGGGCGCCCTCTTCGCCGCCGAGCACGCCGGTGTCGCACCCGATGTGATGTGCCTCGGCAAGGCGCTGACCGGCGGCTACCTCACCCTGGCGGCGACGCTGTGCACGGCGGCCGTCGCGGACGGCATCTCCCGCGGCGAGTTGCCGGTGCTGGCGCACGGCCCGACCTTCATGGGCAACCCGCTCGCCACCGCCGTCGCCGAGGCGTCGATCGAGCTGCTGCTCTCCCAGGACTGGGCGCAGGAGGTCAAACGGATCGAGGCCGGCCTGCGGGCGGGGCTGGCGCCGGCCCGGAACACCCCGGGCGTACGCGAGGTACGGGTGCTGGGCGCGATCGGTGTGGTCCAGCTCGACCACGCGGTGGACATGGCGGCCGCGACCCGGGCGGCGGTCCGGGAGGGCGTGTGGCTGCGCCCGTTCCGGGATCTGATCTACACCATGCCGCCGTACATCACCGGTGACGACGATGTGGCACGGATCTGTGCCGCGGTGTGTGCCGCGGCGCGCGAGGGCTGACAGGAAGCGGGGAGCGAGAACATGGCGGTGCTGTTCGTCACGGGCACGGGCACGGAGATCGGCAAGACGGTGACCACGGCCGCGATCGCCGCGGTGGCGCTCGCCGAGGGCCGTTCGGTGGCGGTGCTCAAACCGGCTCAGACCGGCGTCGCGGCACACGAGCCCGGCGATGCGGCGGAGGTCGAGCGGCTGGCCGGCGCGGTGACCACCCTCGAACTCGCCCGCTACCCCGAGCCGTTGGCGCCCGCCACGGCCGCGGCGCGGGCGGGCCTGCCGACGGTGGGCCCCCAGGAGATCGCCGAGGCGGCCGCCAAGTTGGCCGCCTCGCACGATCTGGTGCTGGTGGAGGGCGCGGGCGGGCTGCTGGTCCGCTTCGACGCGGAGGGCCACACCCTCGCGGACGCCGCCCGGCTGGCGGCCGCGCCGGTCCTGGTGGTCGTCCAGGCCGGCCTCGGCACCCTCAACACCACCGCACTGACCGCGCTGGCCCTGCGCCAGTACGGGCTCGACTCCCCCGGCGTGGTCGTCGGCAGCTGGCCGGCCGAGCCCGACCTGGCAGCGCGCTGCAACCTGGCCGACCTCCCGCAGGCCGCGGGCGCCCCCCTCCTCGGCCGGATCCCCGAGGGCGCCGGCACCCTCCCCCCGACCACCTTCCGCACGGCGGCGGCGGGGTGGCTTTCTGGGCCGTTGGGGTAACCCTTGGTTGGCCCTCCCACGTTTTTGGCTTTCCCGCCGTGGCCTTGGCGGCCGGCGCTCGCCCCACGTTTTTGGCTTTCCCGCCGTGTGTCGTCTCGCCGTTGCGCCTGCGGCGGGCGTGGGTTGTCGGGCGCGGTGACGGTCCTCCGGGGCAGGGGTGTGGGACTGCTTCGCTTTACGTCCCACACCCCTGCCCCTCCGACCCGTCCCCTCCCGTGAGTGGGGGTGACTGATCCTGGGG
>NZ_JBEZIX010000077.1:0-35865 GCF_040651315.1 Streptomyces sp. NPDC048506 | reverse complement strand
CTCCTCCGCATCGTCGCCCCCGTCGCCATGCCCGGCATCGCCGCCACCGCCCTGATCTCCTTCATCTTCAGCTGGAACGAACTCCTCTTCGCCCGCGTCCTGACCGGCGTCGTCGCCGGCACCGCCCCCGTCTTCCTCACCGGGTTCGTCACCAGCCAGGGACTGTTCCTGGCGAAGGTGTGCGCCGCCGCCACCGTCATCTCCCTCCCCGTCCTCATCGCCGGGTTCGCCGCCCAGGACAAACTCGTCCAGGGCCTGTCTCTTGGAGCCGTGAAATGAAAGCCGCGTCGTGCGCGGCCGGTGATTCCGCTCGTGTGAGCAGTGTGAGCTCATCTTTGAAAAGGCCCTCGGAAAACCATTGACACCGCGTTGTGCGGATCTTTAATGGAGGAGTAATTGCATATATGAGCTACCAGTGCTCATTCGAGCAGAACCGCATTTTGCATGTGCGGCCGTGCCGTTCGCGCACCCGCTTGCTTGAAGGATTGAGAAAAATGACTGCTGTGGCCGAATGCGTCATCGCCCGTGAGGTCGGACTGGCGCCCGTCTCGCTCACGCTGCCGGCAGTCCTGCCCTCCGCCCGGCAGGCGCGCGACTTCACCGCAACGTCCCTGCGGCAGTGGGGCGAGGTCCAAGACGTCGTCGAAGCGGCCGTGCTGATCGTCTGTGAGCTGGCCACCAACGCCATCTGCCACGGCGACCGACTGAGGGCCGAACGCGGGCGCGAGCGCGGTCCGGACGCCGTGTTCACCCTCAGGCTGACGCCGGAGCCCGAGGTGTTGCACATCGAGGTGTACGACGGGTCCACAGGTCTGCCCGTCCAGCGCACGGCGGACCACGACGAGGACAGCGGACGCGGGCTGACGATCATTGCCGCGCTCGCCCGGTCCTGGACCTGCGTGCCGGACCCCGCGGGCGGCAAATGGGTCCGCGCAACACTCGCCCGCGTTCCCGCCCCGCCGCGCCCCGGCCCCTGACCCCGCCGCCGACGTAAACGTAACGGCACTTATATAAGCACTGTTACGATCCGGGTATGGCCGATGCCCCCGCACCCGACCCGACCGATGCACCCGACCCGACCGAGCAGAGCCTCTGGCGCCCCCTGCGGCTGCTACAGGAGGCGATGGACGCCGACATCGCCCGCGTCTACGAGGAGGCCCGGATCGACGGGCTCAAGCCGAGCTTCGTCATGGAGCTGCTGCGGCTGCACGCCCACGGACCGATGACCATCACCCAGCTCGCCGCGTCGGTGCACCGCACCCATTCGGCGCTCAGCCAGAAGGTGGCCGCGATGCGTGCCGCCGGCCTGGTGCGGACCGTCGCGGGCCCCGACGCCCGGAGCAAGAAGGTGACGCTCACCCCCAAGGCCCGGCGGATGGCCGGTCGGCTCGCGGCGGAGTGGCGGGCCACCGAGGCCGCCCTCGCCGAGATCGAGGCGGAGGTGCCCTATCCGCTCAGCCAGGTCGTCACCGACATCGAGCGGGCGTTGCAGCGCAAGAGCCTCCATGACCGGATCACCGAGAAGCTCGCGGCGGACCCGGCATGGGAACCATGGCAATGAGGCGTGCGCTGGTCGACGTGACCCCGCTGCGGGAGTCGCCCGCCTTCCGGCGGCTGTGGATCGGCCGGACCTGTTCCGGGTTCGGCAGTCAGATGACGCTCGTCGCCGTGCTGTTCCAGGTCTGGCAGCAGACCGGCAGCGCCGTCTGGACCGGAGCCGTCGGCCTGGCCCAGGCCCTCCCGGTCGTCGCCTTCGGACTCTTCGCCGGCTCCGTCGTCGACCGCGTGGACCGGCGGAGGTTCTCCCTCGTCATGACCACCGGCCAGGCCGGGTGTTCGCTGCTCCTGGCCGGGCAAGCGGCACTCGGCCAGGCGCCGGTGGCGGGGGTGCTGACGCTGGTCGCGGTGCAGTCCTGCTTCGTCGCCGGCGGTGGGCCGGCAGCGCGCACGTTCATCCCGCGGCTGCTGCCGACGAGCCAACTGGCGGCCGGGCTGGCGCTGCACCGCATCGCCTTCCAGGGAGCCATGCTGGTCGGCCCGGCACTGGGCGGACTGGTCCTGGGCTGGCTGGGCGTCACCGGCTGCTACCTGATCGACGCCCTCACCTTCGCGATGGCGTTCCACGGCGTCTTCGGCCTGCCGACGATGCGCCCTGGAGGCGAGCCGGCCCGGCCGGGCCCGCGCGGGGTGCTGGACGGTCTGGCCTTCCTCGTGCGCACCCCGGCCGTCCGGGGCGCGCTGCTCACCGACCTGGCCACCACCGTCCTGTCCATGCCGGTCGGCCTGTTCCCGCTGCTCAACGCCGAACGGTTCGGCAACGACCCGCGCGCCCTCGGGCTGTTCCTCACCGCGATGGCCCTCGGCGGCATCCTCGCCTCGCTGTTCTCCGGTACGTACACCCGCCTGTCCCGACCCGGTCTGGTCATGCTCGGCGGATCGGCCGCCTGGGGAGCGGCCCTGGCCCTGTTCGGGCTGGCGTCCGACCGCTGGGCCGCCCTGTTCTTCCTGGCCGTGGCCGGTGCCGCCGACACCGTCTCCGTGGTGTCCCGGAGCACCATCGTGCAACTGCACACCCCGGACGCCCTGCTCGGCCGGGTCGGCGCGGCGGAGCAGATCGTCGGCCAGGCCGGTCCGGACCTCGGCAACATGCGCGGCGGTCTGCTCGCCGGCGCGACGTCCGGCGCCACCGCCGTGATCAGCGGCGGCCTGCTGTGCATCACCGCGGTCACCCTGATCGCCGCGACCACACCGGGCCTGCGCTGGTTCTCGACAGCGGCACCCCGGCAGGCGACGTCCGACTAGGGGGCGGAGTGCCGCGGCGCTGACATGCCGATGAGGGGAGTAATGGCGGCCTCCCGTGGGCCGGCTGCGTCAGGGTGTGGCCATTGATGACGGTCGCGTCAGCGCATCAGGAGTCCATGGTGTACAGGTGGCCCGCGCGGATCCGCGAGCGGATCGGCCGTGGCCCACGGGACCGGACGGGGAACCGACAGGACCGGTCGGGCCGCGGCCGTCCCGCCGACGGGCCGGTGCGGCTGGTCGACACCGCGGGCGACGTGGAGAACAGCAGCTTCGAGGTGCCCCGCCCGCCCGCGGCCCTGCGCTGGCTGCCCGTCGCCTACGTCGTGATCGTCCTGCTGCTCGAACCCGTGACCCCCGCCTTCTGGGCGGTCAGCTTCCTGCTGATCGCCCTGCCGGTGACCGCCGCGTACACCCTCGGCCCGGTCAGCGTCGCCCTGACCGCGGTCTTCGCCATCGGCCTGGAAGGAGTGCTGGCCGGCACCCCGTGCTGCACCGGCCGCAACATCCACCAGCTGTGGGAGAACCACTACGTCGCCGCGTACATCGCCACCGGGATGGTGGGTCTCCTCGGCGTGGTGCTGGCCGTCCACCGAAGGCGCCAGGAGCGGCACTTGGTGCACGCCCACTCGGTGGCCGAGGCCCTGATGCGCACTCTGCTCCGGCCGATCCCGCACGAGGTGGGACACGTCCTGGCGGCCGGCCTCTACCGGTCCGCGGAGGCCGGCACCATGGTCGGCGGCGACCTCTACGACATCCGCCCCACCGAGGCCGGTACCCGCGCCATCATCGGCGACGTCCGCGGCAAGGGGCTGAAGGCGGTGCGCACCGTCGCCGACCTCCTCGGCACCTTCCGCGAGGCCGTCCACGACGCCGGGGACCTGCGGGCGGTCGCGCAGCGCATGGAACGGAGCATGGCCCGGGAAGCGGAGGAGCTGCGCGACGACGAACTCTTCGTCACCGCCGCCCTGATCGAGTACGACGCGTCGTGCGGCCATGTGACGATCGTCAACCACGGCCACATCGAACCGGTGCTGATCTCCGGCGGCGCGGTCATCACCCTCACCGGCCCACCGGCCCTCCCGCTGGGCCTCGGTGCCCTCGCCGACGGACCCCCCGTCGCGTACACCCACCCCTTCGGCCCCGGCGACGTCCTGTTGCTCTGCACCGACGGCCTGATCGAAGCCCGCGATGTGACCGGCGCGTTCTACCCCTTCCTCGACCGGCTGCACCACCGTTTCACCGGTCGCCCCGCCCCGCCCCCGGCCGAGGTCATCGAGTTCCTCAACACCGACCTGCCCCGGCACACCCGGCTCTTCCACGACGACGTGGCCGTCCTCGCCCTTGCACCCATGGGGCGGCGCCGGACCGCAGCTCCCCTGGCACCGCTGCACTGAGGGCCACCGCCCGGCGTCACGCCGCCGGACCAGGCACCTGCCGCCCACGAGCGGGGCGGCCCGGCGACATCACGCCGGGAGGGAGTGGCGACGCCGCCAGACACCGGCGGAGATGCGGGCCAACAGCCCCGCGGCGGGGTCGTCGACGTCGTGCCCGGAGGCGAGCGGCCCGCTGTAGCAGACGGCGAGCGCGTACGGGGCGGCGTCGTCAGGGTGGACCACGGCGGCGCTGTGCCGCACTCCGGGGAACCACCCGTTCTTCCCGGCCAGCCGGGTACCGGGCGGCAGTCCCGCGGCGAGGTCGACCCGATGGACGTTCCCCTCCAGCAGGGAGAGCAGCTCGGGCTCCAGGGAAGCCAACAGCCGTACGAGGTCGAGGGCGGTCACCCGGTTGCGGAAGCCGGCCGCGCGGCCGGCGTGGTCCTCGATCCCGCGCGGGCTGGCGCTGCCGGTGGCCTGGGCCCGCTGCCATACGCGGGCCACGGCGTCGTGCCCCACCTGCGCCAGGCACAGGTTGGTGGCGAGGTTCGACGAGTGGGTGACCATCCGCGCGGCGAGCCAGCGCAGCGGCGCCGTGCCGCCCAGCCGGTCCCAGGGCACCGGATCGCTGTCCGACTCGCGACTGATGCGGTAGGTCCGACCGGTGACGGACCGGAAGTGGTTCACCACGGGCACGGCCGCGTCCATGTCCACACCGCTGCGGTACAGGGCCGCCAGCACGGCCATCTTCATGGTGCTGGCCGCGTCGTGCGGCACCTCCGCATTCCGCAGCACCACCGGAGTGCGCCGCCACGGCGCCACGACAACCGAAAGCACGCTTCATGGTAGCCGTGATGTTCCGTCAGCAAGCGGCGCGCACCGGCCATCGTGGGGGTGTCCGCCGGCCGTTCCCCGTCGGCCCGGCCCGGTTCAGTCGGACGAGAAGGCGCGTACGACCGTGTCCGGCCCGGGGCTCATGAGGGTCTCGTGGCCGTCCTCGAACCGGACACGGTAGGGCGGCGAGCCGTTCTCCCCCAGCACTTCGATGATCTCCGCCGTCCGGTCGTGCTGGCCCACGATCCGCCCGTGGACCAGGAGTCGGTCACCCACGCTCGCCCGCATATTGTTCGCCTTTCTCTGCGCAGTCCTCGACGTTGTGTTGCCGAACATCGCGGAGGTACCCCGGGCGATCGGGGATATGTCCGCAGTCACTCGAACGGGGCGGGTGTGCCCTTCGCCGCGTCAGCCGACCAGGTCCGAGG
Source organism: Streptomyces sp. NPDC048506 (assembly GCF_040651315.1). Taxonomy (NCBI): domain Bacteria; kingdom Bacillati; phylum Actinomycetota; class Actinomycetes; order Kitasatosporales; family Streptomycetaceae; genus Streptomyces; species Streptomyces sp. NPDC048506. Next base: position 30,428 of record NZ_JBEZIX010000077.1, on the reverse strand, counting down.
GGTCGGTGTTCGCGCCGCAGAGAAGGACGGCGACGCGTTCGCCCGGTGCGGGCCGGTGGGTGCCGGTGAACAGGGCGGCGGCCGCGGCGGCCGTGCCGTGCTCGACGGCCACCCGGTACCGGTCCCACAGCGTGCGCCGCGCGTGCACGATGGCCGCGTCGGGGACGAGCAGCGAGGCGACGCCGGTGCGTCGGGCGACGTCGAAGGCGATCTCACCGACGCGGCTCGCGCCGAGCGAGTCCGCGGCCACGCCGGAGACCGACACGTCCACCGGGCGGTCCGCGGCCAGCGCCGCATGCAGCGTCGGGGCGTTCTCGGGCTCGACGGCGACGACCCTCGCCCGGCCCTCCAGCGCGGTGGCGACGCCGGCCATCAGCCCGCCGCCGCCCACCGCCACGAGGACGGTGTCCAGCTCCCCGCCGGTCTGCTCCAGCAGTTCCGGGCCGAGCGTGCCCTGGCCTGCACAGACGGCGGGCTGGTCGTAGGCGTGGCAGAACAGCGCTCCACGGTCCTCGGCCCGCTTGGTCGCGGCGTCGTAGGCATCGGCGTACCGCACGCCGACCTGCACCACGTCCGCGCCGAGCGCACGCAGCCGGGCGACCTTCACCTCGGGCGCGGTTTCGGGCACGAACACCTCGGCATGGACGCCGAGTCGGTCCGCGGCGTGGGCGAAGGCGAGCCCCGCGTTGCCACCGGAGGCGGCGACCACGCCGGCGTCCGGCAGCCGGCCCCGCTCGGCCGCGGCGAGCAGGTGGTTGAGGGCACCGCGGGCCTTGAACGAGCCGGTGTGCTGAAGGAATTCCAGCTTGAACCACAGCCGCCCGGCGGGCGCCCCGGCCTCGGGCGCCCCGGCCTCGGGCGCCCCGGCCTCGGGCGCCCCGGCCTCGGGCGTCACCTCGACGACGGGGGTGCGCCGGACCCGTCCGCCGATCCGCCGCGCTGCCGCCTCGATGTCCTCGATGGTGATCATTGCGGCCCCCTCCTGCCGTTCCGACTCCGGTTCCGGCTCCGACTCCGGTCCGGCTCCTGCTACGGATCGTACGTGGCCGGCCCCCGCTGATCCGCTCGGCCTGGGGCCCAGGGCCCGGTGGCCCAGTAGCCGGGGGGCCCGGTGGCCGGCCGCCTGAAGGCGCGGGAGACCATGGTCCGGGCCCCGGGCGGCGCGCTCCCGGCCGGGAGCGCCGTTCGTAGCCGTTCGCCCGATGGGGAAGAGGATCCGACCCTGAACGCCCCACTCGCGGAAGCACTCTCCGTCACCCTGCTCCTGCTCGTCCTGGCGGCCGCGGTGCTGCGCCCGTAGGGCTGGCCGGAGGCGGTGGTCGCCGTCCCGGCCGCGGGGGTGGTCATCGCCACCGGTGCGATCACCCTGGAGCACGCCCGCGCCGAGGCGGAGCGGTTGGGACCGGTGATCGGCTTCCTCGCGGCGGTGCTCGTCCTGGCCCAGCTGTGGGCCGGACGGCCGGGGTGCCCCGCGACGGAGCGGCCCCGAACCACCGGGCCGGCCCGGACGCCCCTCCCGCCGCGCCACCCCGCCTGGCAGACTGCCCGCCGTGGTGGTGGCCGCCACGAGGGCGGTCGCCACGGCACACCACGGCGCGGGGCGGCACCGCCCATGGGGAAGGACGGGCGATGAACGAGGCTGAGGCCCCGGCTCAGGGCGGCGGCTTGCAGCGGCGGTTGGGGGTCTTCGACGCCGTGACGATCGGTCTGGGGTCGATGATCGGCGCGGGGATCTTCGCGGCGCTGGCGCCGGCCGCCGGCGCGGCCGGTTCGGGGCTGCTGGTCGGGCTGGCGGTCGCGGCGGTGGTGGCGTACTGCAATGCGACGTCCTCGGCGCGACTGGCGGCCCGTTACCCGGCGTCGGGCGGCACCTACGTCTACGGCCGTGAGCGGCTCGGTGCGTTCTGGGGCTACCTCGCCGGGTGGGGTTTCGTCGTCGGGAAGACCGCCTCCTGCGCAGCCATGGCGCTGACCGTCGGCTCCTACGTGTGGCCCGGGCAGGCCCCCGCGGTGGCGGTCGCCTCCGTGGTGGCGCTGACCGCGGTCAACTACGCCGGGGTGCAGAAGTCAGCCTGGCTGACCCGGGTGATCGTCGCGATCGTGCTCGCGGTCCTCGCCGCGGTCCTCACGGCCTGCCTGACCGGGGCCGCCGCCCGCGCCGGACGGTTGGACGTCGGCGCGGACGCCACCGTCGGCGGGGTGCTCCAGGCGGCCGGCCTGCTGTTCTTCGCCTTCGCCGGGTATGCGCGGATCGCCACCCTCGGGGAGGAGGTCCGCGACCCCGAGCGCACCATTCCGCGGGCGGTTCCGCTGGCCCTGGCGATCACGTTGGCGGTGTACGCGGCGGTCGCCGTGGGCGTGCTGGCCGTGCTCGGCCCCGGCCGGCTCGCGGACGCGTCGGCGCCGCTGACCGAGGCGGTCCGCGCCGCCGGCGCGCCGGGCCTGGCACCGGTCGTACGGGTCGGGGCCGCGGTGGCCGCCCTCGGCTCCCTCCTCGCGCTGGTCCTGGGGGTCTCCCGCACGACGCTGGCGATGGCCCGCGACCGGCATCTTCCGCACTCCCTGGCCGCCGTCCACCCCCGCTTCCACGTTCCGCACCGCGCCGAACTCGCGGTCGGCGCGGTGGTGGCGCTGCTCGCCGCGACCACCGACGTCCGCGCCGCGATCGGCTTCTCCTCCTTCGGCGTGCTGGCCTACTACGCCGTCGCCAACGCCGCCGCCCTCACCCTCACGACCGCGGAGCGCCGCCCGCCCCGGGCCGTTCCCGTCCTGGGCCTGGCCGGCTGCCTGGGTCTGGCCTTCTCGCTGCCCGTCACCGCCGTGCTCTCCGGCGTCGCCGTGCTCGCCGTCGGAGCCCTGGCCTACGGGGTGCGCACGGCGCTCCCGGGGCGCGGGTAGGCACATCCGCGACCTTGTGAGATCCCGCCGGCGCCCCCACACGCCACGGGCGTCCTACGGATGTGCCGGGCGGTTCTCGGGCAGCGCACACGCCGCCGTACCGCCCGGCATCCGCTGGCGGTTGTCGGCGACGAGCCGGTACACCCCGTGGGCAGCCCACCGCAGCGGGGGCAGGGCGAGCAGCGCGCCCAGCGGCGCCCACCCCCGGCCGGCGCTCATCAGCAGCTTCGCCACCGCGTGGGCACCGCCGTACACCGTCCCGGTCGGCGTCACCCACAGCACTTCGTGCGCGGCGCGTTCCGGTGCGATGCCGAGCGCTTCCAGGTCCGCGAACTGCCAGGCCGTGACGGCACATCGGGGCCGGATGTACCGCTCGGCGAACGCCACCGACGTGGTGCAGAAGCCGCAGTCCCCGTCGAAGACGAGTAGGGGTCGAGTCCTCATGTCCCCATCATGCCGCCGTGCCGCCGTGGCGGCGGTGAGGGGCACGGAAACGATCAGCCGGGCCGCGACGCCCGCGAACGGCATCACACCGTCCCGTCGCGACCGTCCCGTGGCCCGAAGGCGGCGAGCGCCTCGGCGTCGGTGGCGCGTGCGTGGAGGTAGTAGTCGGCCCACTGCGCGGCCTCGGGGTAGGAGCACTCGCGGGTGACCCGGGCGACGGCGGTCCCGATGTCGAAATCGGTGGTCCGCAGCTCGACCCCGGGCCCCAGCAGCGCCCAGTGGGCGCCGCTCCGGCCGTACGGCATGCCGACGCTGCCGGGGTTGACCACCAGCCGGCCGTGGGCGAGCCGTACGAAGGGCATATGGGTGTGGCCGCACACCACCGTACGGACGTCGGGGTCGAGTGCGCCGAGCACCTCGCGCCACCGGTCGAGCCGGGAGTCGACCAGCACGACTTCCTCGTCGTCGCGTGGGGTGGCGTGGCAGAACACGACCTCGCCCATGCCGTGCACGGGCAGGCGGAGCGACCGGGGCAGTCGGGCGAGCAGGTCGAGGTGGTCCGGGCGGAGCTGTTCGGCGGCCCAGGGGCCGATGGGGTCCTCGATGGTGTCGCGCAGCCCACGGCGGTATTCGAGGAGTTCGCGGTCGGCGTTGCCGCCGACCCAGTCCACCCGGTCCCCGAGCTCCAGGAGCAGGTCCAGGACCTGGGCCGGCTGTGGCCCGGCGGCGATGTCACCGGTCAGCACGATGCGCTCCGCGGCGCGCACCTCCGGCTCGGCGAGCACCGCCTCCAGTGCAGGCAGGACCCCGTGGACGTCGGACAGGACGGGCTACTCGGTTCGGCATGGTCACCACGGTGCGACGCCGCCCCTCCCGGTGCGAGGGGTTTCGCTCCCCGCGTAGCCCGGGCCCGGAGCCCCGTCGTGCCGGGGAGGCGTCCCCGGCACGACGGGGACGGTTACGGCCGGGGGCCGATGACGTTCTCGCCGTCCCGGACGGTCAGGGCGAGGGCGGGGCACACATCGGCGGCGTCAAGGGCCCGCTCGTCCTCCTCGATCCGCTCCTCGCGCGGACGGGCGTGGGCGCCGTCAACGGTGAACAGATCAGGGGCGATTGCGGCACAGGAGCCCGAGGCGATGCACTGGTGCGGGTCGATCTCCACCTTCCACGTCATGGCCGCTCACCACCCCACCGGCATGACCCGCGGGCCGCGGACCAGCATCTGGCTCTTCCACTCGATGTCACCGGCCAGACGGAGCGTCGGGAAGCGCGTGATCAGGCCGCCGAGCGCCTCCTGGAGTTCCAGGCGGGCGAGCGGGGCGCCCAGGCAGTGGTGGACGCCGTGGCCGAAGCCGAGGTGCTGGTTGCCGGAGCGGGAGATGTCCAGGGTGCCGGGTGAGTCGAAGCGCAGGGCGTCGCGGTTGGCGGCGCCCACGGCCACCAGGACCGGTGTGCCGGCCCGTACCAGCGTGCCGCCGACATCGATGTCTTCCTTGGCGTAGCGGGGCTGGCCCGCACCGCTGCCCAGCGGGACGAACCGGAGTAACTCCTCCACCGCGCCACCGATCAGCTCCGGACGCTCGCGCAGCAGGGCGAGTTGTTCGGGGTGCTCCAACAAGGCGAGGACGAAGTTGGGTATCTGGGTGGCGGTGGTCTCGTGGCCGGCGACCAGGATGCCCACGCACAGGTCGACGAGTTCGAGCTCGGAGAGGCGGTCGTCGACGTCCCGGGCGTCGATGAGCGCCGTCATCAGGTCGTCCTGCGGAGCGCGCCGGTGCTCCTCGATCAACTGCCCCATATAGGCCCGGAGTTCTTCGAGGTTGGCGTCGAACTCCGCCGCGGTGAGGGAACTCGTCGACAGCGCGGCGTCGCTCCACACCCGGAAGCGCGGCCGGTCCTCGGTGGGTACGCCGAGCAGGCGGCAGATCACGGCGACGGGGATGGGCAGCGCGAAACGGTCCACCAGATCGACCGGCGGACCGGCGGCCTTGAGCTCGTCGAGGAGCCCCTCCGTCAGCTGCTTGACCTGGGGCCTGAGCCTCTCGACCTGACGGACCGTGAAAGCCTTGGCCACCAGCGTGCGCAGCCTGGTGTGGTCGGGCGGGTCCATGCCCAGGATGCCACTGTCGCGACGGCCCTCGGACTGCCGGGGCTCGTCGTGCAGGGCCCCCTCCGCGCGGCTGAAGCGCGCGTCGCCGAGGACGAACCGGGCCTCGGCGTAACGGGTGACGAGCCAGGCGGGCTCTCCGTAGGCCATCTGTACCTTCAGCAGTCCCGGGCGGTTGCGGGCCTGCTCGTACGCTTCGGAAAGCTCAAGGCTCTCGGGAACATTGAAGGGGTAGGACAGGGGTGCTGTGTCGGCTGTGGTCACGGTGACCTCCCTTGTGTAAGCACCTGCTTACAAGAAGGTAGGCCGCTCCGCCGGAGTGGTCAACGACGCATTGCGGCCGTCATGGTGACGGACCGTCGGAGAGGAGCGTGACGTGACGGTGGAGGAGACCTTGCGGAGCGGCCCGGCGAACACCTACCGCCGGGACGCGCAGGGCACCCGGATGCGGTTGCTGGACGCGGCCTCGGAGCTGTTCGCGGAGCGCGGTTACGAGCGCGCGACGGTACGCGACATCGCGGCCCGCGCCGGGGCCAACCAGGCCCTGTTGTTCCGCTACTTTGGCTCGAAGAAGGCCCTGTTCGGGGAGGTGATGGCGCGCGGCGGCCAGGAGCAGCTGCGCACCACCCCCGCGGAGCGGCTGTTCGAGGTGGCGCTGCGCGGCATGCTGGCCGATGGCGGCGAGGGCGCCGACCGCGCGCTGGAGGTGTGTCTGCGCTCCATCGGCGGCAGCGACGAGATCGGGGAGGCGCTGCGGGGGCTGGGGGAGGAGTACGCCGAGGTCCTCGCCACGCTCTCCACGTCCGACCACGGTGGACTCCGTGCCGATCTGGCGCTGTCCTGGCTGTTGGGGATCGGCCTGATGCGGGTGGTCGTCGGCAAGGAGCCGCTGGCGAGCGCCGACCCCGACACGGTCTGCGCGCTCGTCGTGGGCACGTTGGGGAACCTGCTGGAGAGCCTGCCGGCGGAGGGTGCGTCAGCGGGTGCGGACGGCGGTGGGAAGGGCGGATGACCGGCCGGTGCCGGGGCGGATCGGGGTGGGGTGTGTCGCAGTCCCTGCTGCGTTCCAGTGACTCCGCGGCGGGTCTCGACCGAATGGACAAATGCCACTTTATCGTCGCGATTGCAGAGAAGAATACCCCTCTTCTGCCGAGTCGAGTGAAGGTGGAAAAATGCTCCGTTCGATCCCTCGCGGCGTCGCAGTGGCCGGCCTGACCGCGGCTGCCCTGGCGGTGCCGACGGCAGGCGCCGCCACCGCCGCGACCGCGGCCCCCGGCACCGTGCACATGCAGTGCTTCTCGCAGCGCTGCGACACGGGCCAGCAAGCCGACCGCCAGGACACCGACCGGCACCGGGCCGGCAAGGGGAGCCACGGCCGCGACGGTTACGGTCGCGACCGCGACCGCGACCGCCGTGATGACGACTACAACCGTGACAGCCGCGACGGCTACGAGCGTGACGACCACCGCCGGGACGACCGCCGCCGTGACGACGACCGCAAGGACGACGACCGCAAGGACGACCGTCGTCGCGACGACGACCGCAAGGATGACCGTCGCGACGACGACCGCCGCGAGGACAACCACTACGGCACCGGCTACGGCTACGGCCTGGGCCGTGACGGCCTGCTCGGCCTCGGAGTGCTCGGCCTCGTCTGACGCCCGTAAGACACACAGTCCCGCAGTGGGCCCGGGGGGAACCGTCCGTCCGGGCCCACTGCCGTGCCGGTCGTGGAGTCCGCATGTCCCCCTCCGTCGTGCGCCGCAGGATCCCACCGCGCGCCCTCCGCACCCTGGCCGTGCTGCTGGCCGTCGGCGCCGTCGCCGCCGGCCTCGTCCAGGCGACCCCGCCCCCCTCGCCGGGACCCGAACGCCGTGCCCCGCGCCTCGACCCGCGCATCGAGGCGATCATGCGCAAGCCCGAGTACCGGCACGCCCGGTGGGGGCTGTTCGAGCAGAACCCGCGGACCGGCACGGTGGTCCGGTCCCGTGACGCCGACCAGTTCTTCATCCCCGGGTCGACGGCCAAACTCTTCGGCGTCAGCGGAACCTGGCACACCCTCGGCGGCGACCACCGCTTCGTCACGCCGGTGCACGCCGTCGGGCAGCAGCTCCGGAACGGGACGCTCAGGGGCGATCTGGACCTGGTCGCCCAGGGCGACCTGAGCCTGGGCGGCCGAACCCGCAAGGACGGCACCCTCGCCTACACCACCATCGACCACACCTACGCCAACGACATCCCCGGAGCCACCCTCACCCCCGAGAACCCGCTGGCCGGCCTCGACCAGCTCGCCCGGCAGGTGCGCGCCGCGGGCATCCGGCGGGTCGACGGCGACGTGATCATCGACCCCCGGCTGTTCCGGCCCGACCCGGCACTCGCCCCGACGCCCACCCCGCTGATCCTCAACGACAACGTCATCGACCTGCTGACCTCACCCGGCAACAGGGCGGGCGCCCCCGCCGGGCTGGACGTCCGCCCGAAGGTCGCGCCGTACCGCGTCACCTCGACCGTGCGCACCGTCGCGGCGGGCCGGCCCGGCGACATCGACGTGGCGACGTCCGCGGACGGCACCCGGATCCGGCTCTCCGGCACCATCGCCGCCGGCTCCGCCCCGGTCCTGCGGGTGTCCCGGGTCAAGGACCCCAACGCCTTCGGCCGGACCGCCATGATCGAGGCGCTGAAACGGGCCGGGGTCGAGGTCCGGGCGAACGCCGTCGGCCCCAACCCGGCCGGCCGACTGCCGGCCTCCTACCGGGGCGCCCGCACGGTCGCCCGCTACACCTCCCCGCCGTACGCCGACTACGCCGAGCTGATCCTCAAGGTGAGCCACAACCTCGGGGCGAACCTGGGGATCTGCCTGATGGCGACGCGGGCACGAAGCACCGACTGCGCGGACGGCTTCCCCGTGCTCGCGGCGTTCCTGGACGGTGCCAAGGTGGACCGCAAGGCCGTACAGCTCGCCGACGGTCGGGGCGGCGACCCCGTCGACCGGACCACCCCGCGGGCCCTGGCGCAGATCCTGACGTACTGGCAGCACACCCCCGACGCCCGGCGGTTCCGCGAGTCGCTGCCGATCCTGGGCGTCGACGGCACCCTCGCTGACTCCTGTCGTGACTGCCCGTCACGCGGCAAGGTCTTCGCCAAGACCGGCACCGTGGCGGGCGGGGACCTGCTCAACGACCGGCTGGCGGTGGGTGCCGAGACCACGGCCGGCTACCTGGAGACCGGCAAGGGGACGTTCGAGGTGTTCTTCGCCGGAGTGAACGGTGCGTCGACCTCCCGCGCCGATGTCGACGCTGTCCTGCGCGTCGGGGACGACGTGGCCGGCGTCGCCGCCCTCCTGCAACAGCGCCGGCCCGGCTGACCCCACGGCCGGCGGGGACGGAACGCGGCCGCTACGGCTGCTTGTTGTCCTTCAGGGAACCCCAGCCGTGCCACCGCTCGATCTCGATCCGGGCGCTCACCCGGCGGCGGTTGCGCAGCGGATACCGCTTCCCCAGGTAGTGCTGGGACAACCGGTCGATGTCGGTGAACTCCTCGTCGTCCCGTAGTTCGACGACCCGGCCGATGATGCTGAGGTGCGTGTACCAGTTGCCATCCTCAAGGACGGTGAGTGTCACCCGGGGATCGTTGCGCACATGCTCCAGCCGCTTGCGGCCCTCGTCCATGTTGACCAGCATCCGGCCGTCGTCCCAGAGGTACCAGGTAGCGGTGGACACCGGCTGGCCGTCCGCCCGCAGGGTGCTGATGACCGCCGGATTGGGCTTGATCAGCATGGTGACGGCGGCTTCGGGGAGCGGTGGTTTCGACATCTGGGGCACCTCCGGGGGCGTCGGTCGTTGCATCAGCACACTGCGTGCATCATGGCGCGACGAGCCCGGAATCTTCGGGAGGCGGGAGGTGTTGAGGCATCTGGATCAGGTTTCCGCCCGTGCAGAGGGCCGCCCATGTCGCTCCGGACGTGACGGACCCCGAGTCGGCGGCCGCCTTCTTGGGCGCGCTCGACCGCGGGTCGCCCAGCACGTGGCCCAGCGGCCCGAGCGGGACCATCAGGTGCCGCGCTGTCGACGCCCGGCGGTCAGGAACCCGACCCGCCGCCGTCCTGCTTCAGCCGGGCCACCTTCGGCGGCAGGGAGCTGGCGCCGTCCGCGAGCGGCGGAGCGGCGGCCGGCGCGGCCGGACCCTTCTTCAGCGTGTCGAGGATCGCCAGGCCCTGGCCGACGATGGCGGAGGCGATCTCGTTGATGCCGTCGGTGCCGTTGAGGACGGTCAGCCGGGAGCCGGAGATGCCCGCGGCCGCGGCCTCGGCCAGCGCCGGGAGGTTCTCGACGGTGCGGTTGGCGGCGATGAGCTCCTGGTTGCCGTCCCGCAGCGAGGCGGCGACGGCGCTGTTGGCGTCGGCGCGTGCCTGGGCGACGGTCCGTTCGGTGTAGGCACGGGCGTCGGCCTCGAAGCGGACCTGGTCGCGCTGCGCCTCGGCCAGCGTGCGCACCCGATAGGCCTCGGCATCCGCCGGGCGGCGCACCTCGGCCTCCAGGCGCTGCGCGGCCAGCGCGGCCTTCCGCTCGGCCAGCGCGGTCTGCTCCTCGATGACCTCCTGCGAGGCCCGGGCCTGGGCCAACGGGCCGGCCTGCGCGGCACGGGCGTTGGCCTGCTCGGTCTCGGCGATGAATCCGGCCCGTTTGAGCGCGGTGTCCCGCTCGTACTCGGCCTTGAGCGCCGCCGCCTGCTGCTCCCGTTCGGTCGCTTCCTGGTCGGCCTTGGCCTCCGCGATCCGGGCGGCACTGGCGACGGCCGCGGCGTGCGGGGCGGCCAGATTGGTGATGTACCCGGAGGTGTCGCCGATCTCCTGGATCTGGAGGGCGTCGACGACGATGCCGAGCTTCTCCATCTCCGAGTGGCTGCCGTCCTTGACCTCCTGGGCGACCCGGTCGCGCTCCCGGATGATCTGCTCGACGGTCAGCCCGCCGACGATCGAGCGCAGGTGCCCGGCGAAGATCCGCCCGACCAGCTCCTCCATGGTGGCCTGCTCGTCCAGGAACCGTCGCGCGGCGTTGGCGATCGACGTCGGGTCGTCACCGACCTTGAAGACGGCGACCGCCCGGACGGCGAGCCGGATGCCCTGCTGGGTGACGCAGTCCTCGGAGATCTCCGCCTCCCGCAGCGACAGCGACAGCAGGCTCGCCTTCTGCTTGACGGGCATGACCCAGTAGCCATGGCCCGTGACGATACGGAATTGGGCATCCCCGGCCCGGCGTTTCGAGCCGGAGATCAACAGCGCTTCGTTGGGCGCGGGAACGTGCCAGAAGAGCATCACGGAACTCCTGGTCCGGTGCGGCGGCCGCCGGCTGATCTGCCGGGACGGCTGTGGACGGGGGACGGTCCACCGGCCGGCCGGGTCAGGTGGCCGGTAGCGGCGCGACGATCACGGACCGCGCCGAGGTGTGGTCCACCACGATGACCTGGGCGTGCCGGGCGATGGGCTCGCGGGACCAGGCGGCGAAGGCCTCGGTCCCGCCGCGAACGGGCAGCAGCACTTCGCCCGGGCCGTCGGTCGGGATCGAGACGGTCACCCGCCCGATGACCCCGATCGGGCTGAAGTCCGTGTCATCCGTCGCGCTCACCCGGGCTCCGTCGCTGGTCAAAGCCGCGCTCGGCGGGGAGGCCGAGCAGCGGGAACTCTCGACGGTTCAACGGTACTCCGCGGCGCGTGCCCGGTGGGCCGGTGGCCGGCGGGCCGGCCGCCAGGTACCGGCCACCGACCGGCTCAGGCGTCGAGGCGTGCGGACCGGGCGGCCGGGACCTGTTTGCGGGGCGGCAGCACATCGGGTGCACGGTGTGGCCGGAGGGCGGCGAGTGCGGTCTCGGTCTCCTCCATGAGGCAGCGGTAGGAGACCAGCCGCTGCCACTCGGGGTCGGCGACCCCGGGGACCGTGGCGTCCCGCTCGCTCCAGCGCCGTACCAGCGCCGCGTACAACGGGGTCTGCCTGGCGACCTCAGCGGTGATCCACCGGGGGGCGGACCCCGGGTGGGGGAGGAAAGTCTGTCCGTGACCTGCGACGGTGCCGGAGGTGGGGGCGCTCATGGCCGTAGAAACGATTTTTCGGGCTTGGAGTCACTGCGTATTCTTGCGGCTTCCCGTACATGCGTGCCGGAGGTGGGCCCGTAACTCCCTCGAATATCACCTCATGCAGTGATCTATGCCCGGGAAGCAGTCCAATTCGGATGAAAGAACGTTGTCGCAGTCATGGAACCGAGGGAGTTGTGGGAGCGCCATGCGGTACTCGCACAGGCGTTTTGCAGCAGCGATGACGAGGTCCGCCGGACGCAGGGGCTCCTCGACGAGGCCGAGGCCCGCCGCTCGCGGACCCTGGCCGCCTTCGCCGTGACCGTGGGCAGCGACGCCGTCGTCGCGGACCTTCTCGGCCTGGACGAACGCGAAGTCCGCCTGGCCCGCCGCACGGTGGGCAAGGACGACGCCCGCGCGGTCGCCAAGAGCCTGCTGGCCCAGCCGACCCGGGAGCAGGCCGCTGCCCGTGAGCAGGCCGCCGCGCCCGAGCAGCCCCCGATGAGCGAGCCGGCCGTGGCGCAGCCGGCCACGCCGCACGCCGCGCGAGCGACCATGGCGCCCCCCGCCGCACAAGCGCCCGCCCAGCCCGCGGCCGGCCCGACGGCGGGGCAGGCCGCACCCCCCGGCCCGCTCACCGCCGGCCCGGCCACCTCGCCGCTCACCAACGAATCGGCCTGGGCGTCCGCCCTGGACGCCGTCCTGATGAGCAGTTGGCACACCGGAGTCGACCTCACCGCACTCGCCACCGAACTCGGACTCGACGTCCGATACCTTGTGGCGCGCGCCCAGCAGTTGTCCTCAGAGAGCCGACCCCCCACCCCCTCGGACCGCATCGGCCGGCACCGCCGGATGGCCACCCTCCAGTCCTCCCCGCAGACCGATACCACCCATCTGGCCTGGCGCGAGAGACCGTCGCAGCCGCAGCGGGATCATCCCTACCCGCCGCAGCCGCAACGGGAGCAGCACGAACACGAGGCCTGGCGACAACACCCGTACCAGAGCCATGACGGCTACCCGGACCACTCCGGTCATCAGGGATACCAGGGCCATCAGGGCTACCAGAGTCACCCGAACTACCAGAATCACCCGAACTACCAGGTGTACGAAGGGCAGCAGACGTCTTCCCACGCCACCGCAACCGCCACCTGGGACACCAGCAGCATCACCGCCGCCCAGCACGACTGGGACGGCATCCTCAGCCAGTGGGAGGCCACCACCCCCACCACGCCGCCGATCACCGCACCCGGCCACGGCGGCGGCGTCTGAGGCGGCGTCCGACCGACCCGGCCGGGCGGGTGGAGCTACTGGACGGCGTAAAGGCGGACGTTCGTGACGCAGGCTTTGAGGCTCTGTCAGGTCGTGCCGGTGCAGAGGTGCAGGACCGCGTCAGCCGTGTCGAGGGTCGCGTGGTCGAGGGGGAAGTAACCCTGCTCAGGGGTGGTGTCGGTGCGCTTGCGGGCGGACGGGACCGTGGCGGCCGCGGTCAGGCCCCAGGCGGTGATGCGGCGTTGCAGAAAGCTCTCGTAGGTATCCGGTTCGGGTTCGCCGAGCCCGAGGGTTTCGCTGCGGCCCAGGCTGCCGGCGACGAAGACGTGCTGCTCGCCGCCCATCAGGGAATCCACGATGGCGCCGGCGCCGGACCAGGTGAGGTCCTCGTCCCCCATGCGCCAGGTGCTCGGGTTCCGCTGGAGGTGGAGGTTGTGCGCGAAGACCAGTGTCGCGCCCCGTCGTGCCTCGATGCCGCGGATGTCGAGGAGGTTCTGGGCCATGAGCGCGTCCCGGGTGGCGAGCAGGCGGAACATCCGCGCACTCTGTTCGAGGCGCTGTGCGCACTGCTTGTGGTAGCGCAGCAGGCCGAGACCGGCGGTGAGGTGTGTCTTGGCCCTGAGCCACTCGGCGGGTGAGGTGGCCGCGATCCGCTCCGGGGCGCGTGCGTGGAGCAACAGGAGCATGTCGTCCGCGAGCGTTCGCAGCCGCTCGGCCTCGGCCGTGGCGCCGATCGACTTTGCCGGGTCCATGACCGCCTCCGTGCGGCTCCACTGTTCGTCGTCTCCGACCAGGCTCACCAGGTCGAGGTCGAGTTCCAGGTAGTCGCGGGCGTATGCGAGGTAGCGCCGTGGGCTCGGTGCGCTGGTGTTCTCCGTCGGGGTGTCGAAGCCGTGGAACGTCAGGTGTTCTTCTGCGGGGCGGCTCTCGTTGTACTCGCGCATCCAGTCAACCAGCTCCCGGTTGGCGTCCAGCTCTCCGAAGCCGGGTGAGAAGCCTTGGTGCATCGCTGTGTCGAGGGTTCCGACTCCGTTCTGGACGAAGTCGTTCACGGTGAGCGCAGCCACGCGATCGGTTTCGAGGGCGATCGACCGAAAGCCACGGTCGACCAGTTGAGCGAAGAGTTCGTTGCGGGCCTCCGCGAAGGCCGGTACCTGGTGCGTCGGTTCACCGACCGCCAGAAGGCCGCATGACGGAGTGACGAACTTTCGAATGTCCTGGGTCATGGGCCTCAATCGTATCTTTGAATGGGCGGTTGAGACTTGTCGAGAATCCTTCCCTAAGGCATGCGGTAAAGTCTCAAACCGGTGATAACGATGCGACCAGCTGACCTCGCGCGCGAGCACGGCATCTCGACCCAGGCGGTCCGCAACTACGAGCGCGACGGGTTCCTCCCACCCGCCGAGCGCACACGGAGCGGTTACCGGATCTACACCGAGGTGCATGCGGCAGCGCTCCGCGCCTACCTCTCTCTCGTCCCGGCCCACGGCCACGCGGCGAGCGGCCGGATCATGACCGCGCTCCACGACGACGAACTCGACGACGCGCTGATGATCATCGACCGTGGCCACAACCAGTTGCTCCGCGACCGGGAAACCCTCGACGCGGTCAGGAGAGCGGTGGGGCACCTGACGGCGGAGTCCGGCGCCGGTCCGGAGCATTCAGCGGACCCCGGCCCCCGAACCATCGGCGAACTCGCGCACCAGTTGAGCGTCACCCCGGCGACCCTGCGCAAGTGGGAGGGCGCCGGAATCCTCGTCCCCGCACGGGACCCGGTCACCGGATACCGCGTCTTCCGTGCCGGCGACATCCGCGACGCCGAGCTCGCCCACCTCCTCAGACGCGGGGGCTATCAGTTGGACCACATCGCCACCGTGGTCCAACAGATCCGAACGGCCGGCGGCACCGACACGCTGTCCGGTGCCCTGGACGACTGGCGGCGCAAGCTCACCGCACGGGGCCTCGCCATGCTCGACGCGTCCACTCACCTCAGCCGCTATCTGGGCCTGGTCAACCGCGGCACCTAGGGACCGCCGCGGAGCGGCCCGCTGCCGCGCCCTCCGCCACCCCGGCGTTCGATTACAGTGGGCGGCGAGCCGTGACTGGCGCTTGGGTGGAGTACCACCGGGGAGCGGCTCGGCCCCTCATGGTCTGTGCCGCGCGCCTGGGCGATCCGTCACGACGCCCAGGAGAGACCCGATGTCCCGGACCGCCCGCCTCATGGACGGCAGCGCACTCGCCCGCCGCATCGTCGACCAGGCCGCAGAGCGCGCCGCAGCCCTCACCCGGCAGACCGGCCAGGCCCCGTGCCTGGCGACCGTACTGGTGGGTGACGATCCCGCCTCGGTGACCTACGTCCGCATGAAGCGCGCCCGTTGCGAGAAGGCCGGCATCCGCTCCCGGCACGTCGCGCTCCCGGCCGCCACCACGACCGCCGAGCTGGTCGACACCATCACCGCCCTCTCGCACGACCCCGAGGTCCACGGCATCCTCCTCCAGCACCCGGTCGGCCCGCACATCGACGAGCGCGCCGCCTTCGAGGCGATCGCCCCCGAGAAGGACGTCGACGGTGTCACCTACCACTCCTTCGCCACCATGAGCTTCGGCGTCGACGGCTTCGCCTCCTGCACCCCCGCCGGCATCCTCCGCCTCCTCGACCACTACGACGTCGAGCTGGCAGGCAAGCACGCGGTCGTGGTCGGCCGCAGTGCGATCCTCGGCAAGCCCGTCGGGATGCTGCTGCTCGGCCGCAACGCCACCGTCACCTACTGCCACTCCCGCACCACCGACCTCGCCTCGCTCACCCGGCAGGCCGACGTCCTGGTCGCCGCCGTCGGCCGGCCCAGGTTCCTCACCGGTGAGCACATCAAGCCGGGCGCCGTGGTCATCGATGCCGGCTACAACCCCGGCAACGTGGGCGACGTCGACTTCGACTCGGCGAGCACCCGGGCCTCCCTGATCACCCCGGTCCCCGGCGGCGTCGGCCCGATGACCATCGCCACCCTGCTCACCCAGACCGTGGACGCCGCGACCCGGCAGCTGACGGCGGGTTGACGGCCGGGGCGGGCCACCGGTGTCCTCCTGAGGGCCGGTCATCTCCGCCCGTCCCGCGCCGGTCGTCCGTATGATCACGATCGGACACCGAGGACACCGAGGACACCGACTGGGAGGCTGAACGGCCATGGCGGATCAGCGCGTTGTGATCGTGACGGGTGGCGGCACCGGCATCGGCGCCGCCACCACCCGGCTGCTGCGGGCGGCCGGGCACCACGTGGTGATCTCCGGCCGCCGCCCCGACCCACTGCACCGCGTGGCCGACGAGACCGGAGCGCTCGCCCACCCGTCCGACGCCGCCGACCCGGAGGCCGTCGCGGACCTCGTCGACACCGCGGTGTCCACCTACGGGCGCCTCGACGGTCTCGTCCTCAACGCCGGTATCGCCCGCAGCGGATCGGTCGGCGACCTGTCGGTGGAGGACTGGGAGGCCGTCATGACCACCAACGTCACCGGCCCCTTCCTCCTCCAACGCGCCGCTCTCCCATACCTCTTGGCGGCCCGCGGCGCGGTCGTCGCGGTGGCGTCGGTCTCCGCCCTGCGCAACGGCAAGGCCAACGCCGCCTATGCGACGTCGAAGGCGGCCCTGCTCCAGCTCTGCCGCTCCCTCGCCGTCGACTACGCAGGGGACGGCCTGCGCGCCAACGTCGTCTGCCCCAGCTGGGTGCGCACCGAGATGGCCGACCGCCGGATGGCCCGCTTCGCCGAGGAGGCCGGACTTGCGGACGGAGGGATCGACGCCGCGTACGAGGAGGCCACCCGGCTCCTCCCGGCCGGCCGCCCCGGCGAGCCCGAGGAGGTCGCCGAGGCGATCGGCTGGCTGCTCTCACCCGCCGCGTCGTTCGTCAACGGCGCGGTGCTCACCATCGACGGCGGTGCCACGGCCGTCGACATCGGCGGCGCCGGATTCACCCACCTCCTCACGCCGCGCACCGGCGCCGAGGCCTGAGGCGCACCGCGCCGGCTACCCCCAGAGGGCCTGGGCGAGCGCCGCACTGCCGAAGGCGGCGCCGAGCCCGGCCACCAGGCTCACCACGACATTGGCCGCGGCGAAGAACCGGGCGCCGTCCTCCGCCAGCCGCAGCGTCTCGTACGAGAACGTCGAGTACGTCGTGAGGGCCCCGCAGAAGCCGGTGCCGACCAGCAACTGCACCTGGGGTGAGGCCACCCCGGCGGTGACCGCGCCGCTGACCAGGCCGAGGACCACCGAGCCGATCACGTTGACGGTGAAGGTGCCCCAGGGGAAGACGGTGTCGTGCCTGGCCTGTACCGCGCGGTCGGTGAGGAAGCGCAGCGGGGCGCCGACCACGGCACCCGCGATGACGAGCAGCCAGTTCACCGGCCCGGTTCCTCCGTCCGGTCCGTGGCGGGGGGCGTTCCGGTCGTGCCCGGCCGGGCCCCGGGGCGGATGACCTCGCAGGCGTCGAGGACGACCAGTCCCTCGGGCACCAGCTCGTCCAGCTCCGGGAGGAAGGCGCGGATCCGCTCCTCGGTGTCCACGATCACCACCGCCACCGGGAGGTCCTCGCTCAGGGAGAGCAGCCGCGTGGTGTGGATCATGGAGGAGGCGCCGAAGCCCTCGACACCGCGGAAGACGGAGGCACCGGCGAGGCCGGCCCGGTGGGCCCGGTGCACGATCTCGGTGTAGACGGGCTTGTGGTGCCAGGTGTCGTCCTCGCCCAGCAGGACGGTGGCGCGCAGGGCGGGGCCGGTGAGTCTCACTGCTGTCTCCACTCGACGATGCGGCGTCCGTGATGCGGTGCGTCCGTCGACGGGTTCGTTCACCACGGGACCGGGGAGATCGCCGCCGCGCACCAGCCTACCGTTCGCCGTCGTCGCTCTCCTGCCCAGGTCGTGGTGTCGCGGGGTGTGCCTGGGCGCGGTCGAGCTGCCCGAGCAGGTAGGGGAGGATCCCGCGCTCCAGCAGCGCGAGCTGCCAGGTGTCCCGGGCCTGGGCGAGCTGCGGATCGGCGTCGGCGTCGCGGGCCCCGGCAGCCGGCCTGTTGCGGGCTGCCGTGACGAGCATCCCCAGCAGCCCGGCCAGCGCCGCCACCACCGTGATCACCGCCGCGGTCGCACCGGCGGAGACCATCTCGTCCGCGAGGCGGGCGTGCCTGCCGAGGAGCCGTAATCCGAAGCCGAAGAGCAGGAACAGGGCGGCGGCGATGGCCGCCAGGCCGGGAACCAGGACGCCGAGCGCGGGCAGCACCCCGCCCGCGCGCGACCCCGTGCCGGTGGCGTCGGGGACCGGTGGGGCGGCGGTGGCCGCGTCGCGCAGCCTCCGGTATGTGGCGTATTCGGGCGCTGCCGTGGCGACGAGGTGCGGCTCCGCCAGGAGCGCCAGGGATCGCAGCCGTTCCGCGTCGACGGTGCCGTCGGCGTGCCGGAGCCCGTCCCTGACCTCCGGTGAGGCCAGCGCGCGGTCCAGGGCCTGTGCGAAGTCGGCCCGGTCCTCCGTTCCCAGCGCGTCGAGTTCGTACATCGAGAACCCCCGAGAGTGAGGCGGATGAGGTCTCTGGTCGTGCGGCGGTCAGCGGTCCCCGGTGGCGGGGCCGCGCAGGGGCTGCGGCGGTGCGGGGGAGGCGGGCTCCGGACGGTCGTCGGCCGGCGCGCCGACGGTCGGCGGTGCGTCGTCCCGCTTCATGGCCTTGGCCTCGCTCTTGAGGATCCGCAGCGACTTGCCCAGTGCGCGTGCGGTGTCCGGCAGCTTCTTGGAGCCGAAGAGCAGGATCACCACCAGCGCCACGATCAGCAGGTGCCAGGGCTCCAGTCCGTTGCGCAGCATGGTCGTCGCCTCTTTCGCGGTGGTCGCGGTGGTCGGAGTGGTTGGAGTGGTTGGAGTGGTCGAGGTGTTCGCAGGGTCTGCAGCGGAGTGGTCGTCGTCGGAGGTGGGTGTGGACCGGCGGTGTCGGGCTCCCGCTCTCACTTGCCACATTGCGCAACTGTACAACTCTTGGCGAGGGTGAACCGTCTCCTCCTGCAAAGGGACCGGGACGGGGCAGGGGTGGACAGGTGACAGGCAGCCACAAGGGACGAGCCGGACGCCGCGGTGACGGGGCCGCTCCGGGCCGGGGGCGCAGGCGCAGCAGGTTGCGGACGGCCGCGGGGGGCACGCTCTCCCTGCTCGTCCTGCTCGTGGCGGGGACTGGGTGGATCTACCTCCGGCTCAACGGCAACATCACCACGTTCGGCTCCGACGGGGTGAGCCGGGACCGGCCGGCCGCGGGTATCGGTGGCAGCAACGTGCTGGTCATCGGCTCGGACTCGCGCTCGGGCGGGAACCGCGAACTGGGCGGTGGGGAAGGGGACGTGGGGCGTTCGGACACCGCGTTCCTGTTGCACGTCTACGGCGACGGCAAGCACGCGGTCGCGGTGTCCTTCCCCCGCGACACCCTCGTCGACATCCCGCCCTGCCGGCTGCCCGACGGGAGGTGGACGCGGCCGCAGAGCCAGGCCATGTTCAACGCGGCGTTCTCGGTGGGGCAGACGGCGAAGGGCAACCCCGCCTGTACCCAGAACACGGTGGAGAGGCTGACCGGGCTGCGCGTCGACCACACCGTGGTCGTCGACTTCGAGGGCTTCTCGCAGATGACGTCCGCGGTCGGCGGTATACCGGTGTGCCTGCCCAAGGACGTCTACCAGGGAGACCTCAACCCGCACCGCGGCACGAAGGGGAAGCTCATCTTCGCCAAGGGGCCGCAGACGGTCTCCGGACAGAAGGCGCTGGACTATGTCCGTCTGCGGCACGGCATCGGCGACGGCTCCGACATCGGCCGCATCAGACGCCAACAGGCCTTCGTCTCCAGTCTCATCAAGAAGATCAAGGCGCAGGGGGTCGATCCCTCGACGCTGCTGCCGCTGGCGAACGCCGCCACCCGGTCGATGACCGTCGATCCGGGCCTGGGGTCGGCGGACAAGCTGATCTCGTTCGCGATGTCGCTGAAGGACATCGACCTGCACAACACCAAGTTCGTCACCATGCCCTGGCGTTACCAAGGCGAACGGGTCGCCGTCGTGCACCCGGAGGCCGACGCCCTGTGGGCGGCGCTGAGGGCGGACCGCACCGTGGACGGCAAGGACGCCAGCGGCAAGGACGCCGGCGGCACGGCCGGGGCGACGGATGCGCCGAGCCCGGCGGCATCGGTGTCCGGGGCGGGCATCGACGTCGCGGTCTACAACGGCACCACCGTGTCCGGGCTGGCGGCCCGCGCCGCCGGCGAGCTCCGGGCCGCGGGTTTCACCGTCACCGGCACCGCCACCGCCTCGGCCCAGGACCGCGCCACCACGGTGGTCGCGTACGGGCCGGGGCAGGGGGACCGGGCGCGGACGGTCGCCCGCCTCTTCCCGGGCGCGGACGTCCGGCAGACCGGCATCCCCGGGATCAGGGTGACCCTCGGCCGGTCGTACGCGGACGCTCCGGCGCCCGGCGCCGCAGCCTCGTCCGCCTCGTCCGCCGCGTCCGGCGCCCCCGCCGGTGAGGTGCCCCCGGACGTGGCCGACAAGGCCCGTTCCGCGGATGACGACCTCTGCTCCAACCTGTCGTACGGGTAGCCGGGGCGCCCGGCCGCCGGAGCGTCGCGGCCGGGCGCCGGTGGGCCGGTCAGTCCTCGTAGTAGTTGTTGACGATCACTTCCGGCTCGTCGTCGTCGAACGCCTCGTTCAACAGCGCCCCGCCGACCAGGCCGGCCGCGCCGGCGCCGATCAGCGCGCCGGTGCCGAAGCGGCGGCCGCCCTGCTGCTGGTGCGGCTCCTGCGGGTAGCCCTGCTGCACCGGCTGGGGGTAACCCTGCTGCGGGTAGCCCTGCGGTACGGGCTGCGGGTACCCGGCCTGGGGAGCGGTGTAGTACGGCGGCGGTGTGGTCTGCACCCGCTGGGCGCAACCGCCGCACGTCTGGATCTGACGCGGCACGCCCCACTGCGGGGACCACATCACGGTCGTCGAGCCGGGGCCGTGCTGGGGGTCGAAGAAGCAGGTCATGGTGGAACTCCCTGGAGATTGCGGTGGAGTGGCGGCCGGGCCCCGGCCGGAGCCGTCCCAATCGGTGGTGCCCGTCGAGGGGGCCGCCGTCGGCGCGGGGGACGGCGGGTGGACCGGCGGGGCCGTCGCCGCCGGAGGTGTCGGGCGCAGGACATCGACGCCGAAGTCCTGGGCGACACCGGCCAGCCCGGAGGCGTAGCCCTGGCCGATGGCGCGGAACTTCCAGTCCGCGCCGTGGCGGTAGAGCTCACCGAAGACCATGGCGGTCTCGGTGGCGGCAGCACCCCGGAGGTCGTAGCGGGCGATCTCGGTGCCGTTGGTCTCGTCGACCACCCGGATGTGGGCGCTGTGGACCTGGCCGAAGCTCTGCCCGCGCTGCTCGGCCTCGTAGAGGGAGACCGGGAACACGATCTTGGCCACCTCGGCCGGGACCGTGGTGAGGTCGATCAGGATCTGCTCGTCGTCCCCGCCGCTTCCGCCGGCCGGGTCGCTGCCCGAGTGCCGTACCGAACCGTCGGGGCTGGTCAGGTTGTTGAAGAAGACGAAGTGCCGGTCGGAGAGGACCCTGCCCGATGCGTCGCACAGCAGCGCACTGGCATCCAGGTCGTAACCGGCTCCTCCGGTGGCTCCCACCTGCCAGCCCAGCCCCACCCGCACGGCGGTCAGGCCGGGGGCGTGTTTGCCGAGCGACACATTGCCGCCCTTGGTCAGGGCCACACTCATCTGCTTCCTCCACAACTGTCCGGGTGTCCGGCGTCCTTCGGTTCCAACGCCACGGGCACTCGCATAGTTTCCGCATTGCGCAACTTTTTGAATGTGGCGCGTGACGAGCCCGGACGGGAGGAGGCCGGGCCGTCGGTGCGGGCTGAGGAGCGGTCAGTTCCGCCGGTTCGCGTAGCGGTTCCGGGCGGCCGCGAGCGCCCAGCCGTACACCGTGAGGACCGCGCCGAGCAGCGCGTAGTACAGCGGCGGTGGGGCCGTCATGCCCAGCATCGGGCCCAACGGGGAGAGCGGCAGGGCGACGCCGATCACGGCGAGGGCCGCGACGGCGAGGTGGACCGGGCCGGGGGTCCGGCTCTCGGCTGCGCGGCGGCCGGTGCGCAGCAGCAGCATCACCATCGCCTGGGTCAGGAGGTTCTCGGTGAACCACCCGGCGTGGAACATCTCCGGGGCGCCGGTGCCCGCCGCGGTGTGCAGGGCGAGGGCGAGCACGGCGAACGTGGCGAGGTCGGCGACGGCGTTGAGCAGGCCGAACACGGTGATGTAGCGGAGGAAGGTGCGCGGCCGCAGCACCGCTGGTTTGCGTACCGCGGCGGGTCCCGGCCGGTCGAAGGCGAAGGCGAGTTGGGCCGCGTCGAAGCACAGGTTCTGCACCAGGACCTGGGCGGGGAGCATGGGGAGGAACGGCAGCAGCAGACCGGCGGCGAGCATGGCGATGACGTTGCCGAGGTTGGACGAGAGCGTGATGCGCAGGTACGCGGCGATATTGCCGCTGCTGTGGCGGCCGGCGGTGATCGCCCGGTCGATGGCGGTGAGGTCCTTCTCGGCCAGGACGACATCGGCGGCCTCGCGCGCCACGGCCACTGCCCCCCGGGGGCAGATGCCGACGTCGGCGGTGCGCAGCGCGGGCAGGTCGTTGACGCCGTCGCCGAGGAATCCGGTGATGCGCCCGCTCTCGCGCAGGGCGGCGACGATGCGGGCCTTGTCCTGCGCCGTGCACCGTGCCACGACCGTGGCCCGGGCGACGGCTTCGGCGAGCGGCGGCCCGGCGAGCGTGCCGAGCTGATCGGCGGTAAGCACCTCACCCGGCTCCAGACCGAGGTCCCGGCAGGCGCGGGCGGCGGTGCCGGGATGGTCACCGGTCAGCACCTTCACCGCCACACCGCGCCGGGCGAGGTCGTCCAACGCATCGCCGGCGGAGGGGGCGAGCGCATCGCGCAGCGCGACGAAGCCGAGGAAGGTGAGTCCGCGGACGTCCTGCTCGCCGTACGGGCCGAGCCGGGCGGGACGTTCGGCGCGGGCGACGGCCACCAGGCGCAGGCCGTCCGCCGCCTCCCGAGCGGCGAGCCCGAGGAGCCGGGCGCGCTCCGCGTCGTCGAGTGCGGTGGTGGATCCGCCGACGGACAGCCGGCCGCAGCGGCCCAGCACGTCCTCGACCGCCCCCTTGACGACGAGGGTGTGCCGGCCGTGCTGCCCGGGGCGGCGCACCACGGCGGTGGCGAGCCGCTGGACCGGGTCGAAGGGCAGGGCCGCGATCCCGTCGTAGGCGAAGGGGTCCGCGCCGTACGCCCCGGCCGCGTCGAGGATCGCCTCGTCGAGGGTGTCCGGGGCGGGCAGCTCGGCGAGTTCGAGGGTCCAGCAGCTGTTGACCGCCGCCCAGCGGAGCACCTCGGGAGCGTCGTCACCCCAGGCGTCCACCGACCGCTCCAGCACCGGCCGGTCCTGGGTGAGGGTGCCGGTCTTGTCCAGGCACAGGACGTCGATCGCCCCGAGGTCGTGCAGGGCGGGCAGCCGTTTGACGATCACTCCGCTGGTCCGCGCCAGCGCGGCGGCGCCCCGGGCCAGCGTGGCGGTGACGATCACCGGCAGCATCTCGGGCGTCAGCCCGACCGCCACGGCGACCGCGAACGGCAGCGTCTCCAGGCCCCGTCCGCGCAGCGCGGCATTCGCCATCAGCACCAGTGGCGGGGTCAGCAGCATGAAGCGGATCAGCGTCCAGGCGATGCCGTGGACCGAGCGGTCGAAGGCGGTCTGTGTCCGCTGCCGCGCCGGACCGCCGTACGCGGCCGCGAACCGGGTGTCCGCACCGGTGGCGACGACCAGCGCCGTTCCGCTCCCGGAGGCCACACTGCTGCCCTGGAAGCACAGGTGCGGCGGCTCCGGCAGCTCCGCACCACCGTCGGCGGGCGCGTCGAGGGCGTACTTCGGCACCGGCA
Organism: Streptomyces sp. NPDC048506; assembly: GCF_040651315.1. Lineage (NCBI taxonomy): Bacteria > Bacillati > Actinomycetota > Actinomycetes > Kitasatosporales > Streptomycetaceae > Streptomyces > Streptomyces sp. NPDC048506. Next base: position 6,675 of record NZ_JBEZIX010000077.1, on the reverse strand, counting down.
CGGACTCACCGGTCAGCGCCGCCTGGTGCACGGTCAGCCCGCTGGTGCGCAGCAGTCGCACATCGGCCGGCACCAGATCACCGGGCCCGAGGCGGACCACGTCCCCGACGACGAGCTGGTCGACCGGCAGCTCCCGGACCACCGGCGGGGCGTCGTCGTCCGCCCGCCGCTGCACCGACGTGGTGGTGGCGACCAGTTCGCGCAGCGCCGCCATCGACCGGCTGGCCTGATGCTCGCCGCCCGACCGCAGCACACAGCTCACCACGACGAGCACCATGATCACGCAGGCGGTGCCCCAGGACGCGACGGCCGCGGACACCAGCCCGAGGCAGAGCAGGACCGTCGTGAACGGATCGCGCACACTGCTCAGGAAGCGCCGCGGCCAGGACACCGGCCGCCAGGCGGGGAGCACGTTCTCCCCGTCGCGCAGCAGGCGCGCCTCGGCCTGCTGCTCGGTCAGCCCGCGCGGACCGCTGTCCAGCAGGCGCATCAGTTGCAGCGCCGTGAGCCCGGCCGGCTCTCCGACGCCGTGGCCGGAGCGCAGGTCCCGGCCCGTCCGTACGCCCCCGGCGTCCAGGGGCGTACGGACGGTACCGGGTGCCGCGGTCGTCTCAGGCACCGGAACGACGGAGGTGTGCCGGCGAGGCGTGCCCGGAACGGGCGGACAGCTGGACGACCAGGAGACGTACGACGGCGACCACATCGGGGTCGTCGACGAAGTACACGACCCGGCGGCCCTCCCGGCGCGAGCGCACCAGACCGGCCAGCTTCAGCTTCGACAGGTGCTGGCTCACCGCCGGCAGCGCACCGCCGACCCGCTCCGCGAGCCCGGTCACATCGCTCTCACCCTGCGCCAGCGCCCAGACGATGTGCAGCCGCGGCGGGGAGGCGAGCAGTCCGAACATGGCGGCCGCCTCGCCCAGCACCTCGGCCGACGGGTCCACCGTGCCACCGCCCTCGCCTGTGACGCCCATCACCACTGCTCTTCTCCGTCCCCCTGGGACGTGTCCTCGTCCCCGAACGCCCAGTCTAGGCGGCACACCCCGTATCCCAGGACGTCCCGGGGCGAGCCGACGCCCGGCGCCGCACACGGGACCTGCGTGCGGGGCCGGGCGGCCGGGGTCCTTGTGCCTCACGCGGTGGCGAACAGTGCGCGCAGATGCCGGCCGTTGACGATCGCGGCGACGCCGAGCAGGGCGAGCCCGCAGACGCCCTGTTCGACCTTCAGCCACAGCGGGAACGTGCCGGGGAGCGCGATGACCGCCACGACGGCCACCAGCATGATGCCGGAGATGATCCGCAGCCTGCGGTACGCCGTGCGGGATCCGCGGGCCGCGCGGACGGCGCAGAGGAAGGTCACCAGGGCGCTGACGACGACGATCGTCGCGCGCACCCACACGGCGTCGTTCACCAGCGCGGCATCGTTGTGCAGCAGGGCGACGGCCACCAGGGTCAGCGCGCTGAGGCCGAGGTAGCCGCCGGTGAGCAGCTTGGCGGTCCGGAACGCGGCCCGGCTGCGCGGATGGTGCAGGTGCTCTTCGGGCAACGCGGTGGGGCGCGGGCTCCGGACGTTCATGGGGATCCTTTCCGCTCTGCGCTTCGCGGCCGGGTCTCGGCTTCGCCTCCAGGATCCGTCCCGCCGACCGGCCGTTCGTCGACCCCGTGGACGAGACACGGCAGGCCCGGTCTCAGGGAACCGTCGGGGGAGGCCCGTAGTGGATCCGGGCTCTTCGTGGTGACCCGGATCCTCCGGTGGGGTGGCGACCCGCGGCGGTCGGCCTCAACTCCGCCCCGACCGTGCGGACTTGCTTCCGCGGAATGCGCGGCTCCGCGCCCGCAGCGGACGCCGTGCCGCTCCACGGCCCATCCCACGCACCTTCATCTCCCCTTTCGGTGGCGCCCGGTTCACCCCGTCCTGCTCGGCCCCCGACGTCACCGGCGCCCGTCGCAGAGGCCCGTGACAGGCGGCCTGCCTCGCCGCCGCAGGGTGGACGACCGGGCCACCGGCGTCATCGCGCACGGGCCCGAACTCGCTTTCCAGCGCTGCTGATCAAGGCCGCAGGAGGGCCTGGGCCGGGCATGCGGCGGCCGGCGGACTGTGTTGTGATGGAGACGAGAGACACCGCAAGTCGAGGATTCTTTCGAGGTGATCCTGATGGCGTCGTTCAAACTTGGAGAACCTGTAGGCGACGGCACAAGGGGATTGACGAAGCTGGGCTCCCTCACGGAGCCTCCGGTCGTTCTCCGGGCCCAGCCCGACTCTTATATCCGCGCCGAGACTCCGGAAGAACTGCGGGCGTGGGAAGAGGCTGTCCGGGCCACCACCGGCCTCAAGATAGATGCCAGCAATATGGCGGGATCGGCGTCCGAGTCGTGCTCTTGCGGTTGCACCGACGACTGCTGCGTCGATTGTCCCCAGTAATGATTCTCACCGTCTCCGTCAAGGACGATCTGCACACCCTCGCCGTTCAGGAAGCCGCCGCCCGTCGCGGATACCACGAATTCCACGTCATCGAGTGCGACCAGATCAGCGGACGGCATGGCGTGGCGTGGAGCTCGCACGGCGAATCACCCACCACCGTTCTGACGTCCGACGGCCGTACCGTCGAGGTCGAGGACGTGTCGGTGCTGTGGTGGCGGAGGATGCGGGCGAACCAGCAGGCTTCGGCGCGCGCGGCGAACGACCATGAGCGGCGCCTGGTCAACAACGACTGCCGGGGAGCCCTCGGCGGCATTCTGCTGGCGTCCTTTCGAGGACAGTGGATTTCGCCCCCGGAGGCGACCGACCGCGCCGCGGACAAGCTGTACCAGCTCGCCGTGGCGCGGGCGGCGGGATTCCGTGTCCCCCGCACGCTCGTTTCGCAATCGCGTGAGGATGTCGTGGAGTTCGCCGGGCGCATTGGAAAGATCATCGTCAAGCCGGTGGTGGGTGCGAGTGGTCCGCTGATGTTCACCCAGTACATCGACGACCCGGCCGACATTCCCGAGGAATCCTTTCGGGTATGTCCCGCGGTATATCAGGAGTACATTCCCGGTCGGTGGCACATAAGGCTCAACTGTTTCGGCGACCACATGTACGCGGCCCTGATCGAGACCGACAACCTGGACTGGCGCCCCGATCTGAACGTTCCCATAGAGAAATGGCACGTTCCGGAGGACGTGGCCTGGCGGACCACGGAAGTACTCCGCCGACTCGGACTGCGCATGGGCATCATCGACATCAAACTGACACCCAGCGGCGAGCCGGTATGGCTCGAAGTGAACCCCCAGGGGCAGTTCCTCTTCCTGGAGCCGATTCTGGGGGAGCCGTTGGCCGACCACTTCGTGGACTTCCTGCTCTCGTGCGCAGGTGGCGAGGAAGGCACCTGCGACGCGGACCCGGAGGCGCGTCCTTCGGTTCATCCGATGCCCGTGCGTCGGTGACGAGCGTTCGCGACATCCGTCGATCTCTGTGCCGGTGCGGCCCCGGCACGCCGGCCGCCGCGGGCCGACCGGCGCAGCACGTCGAGGGCGGCTGCCGCGAGGGCGTAACCGACGAGGCAGCCGAGGGTGTTGGACAGGAGGTCGTTGATGTCCGAGGTGCGCCCGGAACGGACGAGGTACTGCGTCGTCTCGATGGCGAGCGAGCCGAAGAACCCGCAGAGACCGGCCGTGGACCAGCGGCGGCCGAGCGCGGCGAACAGGATTCCGCCGGGGACGAACAGGGCCGTGTTCAAGAGGAAGTCGACGACGTCGGCGGGGTTGCCGATGTCGAGGAGGGCGATGTTGACGGCCTGGCCGCCGCCCGAGCGGGTGCCGAAGGTGAGGCTGACGACGACGGCGGCCCACAGCCACACCAGACCCAGGAGCACACGCTGCGCCGCACGGAGAGGCCGAGTGGCCACATAGGTTATGAATCCGCCCAGAGCGCCGAAAGTCAGGGCAATGACGAAGAAAGGCATGCGAAACCGTAACCGGGCTGCCTGACGCGCGGCTTCGTCCACGACGCACGGAGCAACGACCCGCGCCGAGGGGCCCGGGACCGGGGGCCGGGGGCCGTCAGGAGTGTCGGGACGGGGCCCGCAAGGGGGATGCGAGCGAGGGGATGTGAGCGACAGGGCCGTGTCCTGATCGGGACGGCCGGTCTGGCCGATCCCGGTCCGCGTCACCCAGACTTCCGCCATGGACGACGAGACGGCCGGCCGGCCGCGCCTGGATGTCGGCACGGACCGGCGCTGTGCCGTCCAGGGCGCCCATGCCGACCGGCCCTGCACCCTGGTCGTGTGCCGCGGATGCTGCTGCGGCAACCCGCGCAAACACCCCGGCACCGACCACGACGGACAGCTCGCCCGGTTCCGCGCCGCGGCGGCGGAGTCGGGCGGACGGCTGGCGGTCCGCACGAGCGAGTGCCTGGGCCCGTGTGCGCAGGCCAACCTCATCGTCGTCCAACCCTCCGGTGAGGGACGCCGCCGCGGCGGCCGGCCGACCTGGATCGGCTGGGCGCTGGGCGACGACAGCGTCGACGACATCCTCACCTGGGTGACGGCCGGCGGGCCGGGCGTGGCCGGGGCCCCGCCCGCCCTGGAGTTGCAGTTCGTCCCCAGCCCCGGCGAGGCGCAGTCGCGCGCCCGCGGGCGGGAACGCCGGGCACGCCGCTGACCTACCGGCCGGCGGGTGGCTCGGGAACGTCGGGCACGCCGCTGACCTACCGGCCGGCGGGCGGCTCCGGGGCGTACGCGTCGACGGGGGCGGCCGAGGCCAGGGCTGCCGTGGCCTTCGCCAGTGTCGCGGAGTGGCCGAAGAGGCCGGGCAGACCGCCGGAGTGGAGGAAGACCGTGCGCTCACCGGGTCGGATCCCGCCGTCCCTGACTTCCGCGATCAGCCCGGCCATGGCGCGTGCGGTGTAGATCGGGTCGAGGACGATGCCCTCGGTGCGGGCGGTCAGGGTCAGGGCGTCCGAGGCCTGCTCGGTGAGGGTGCCGTAGCCGGCGCCGACCTGGTCGAGCCGTACTCTCAACTCGTCGGGGCTGCACGGCGTTTCGCGCAGACCGGAGACCAGCTCGGCGACGGTGGAGGCCGGATCGGCGACGGCGCCGCAGTGCACGCCGAGCACCCGTTCCGGGCCGAGCGGATCGACCAGCCCGGCCATGGTGCCCCCGGAACCGAGCGCGACCACGACGGTCGCCGTGTCGGGGGCCTGGACGAGGAGTTCGCGGCCGCACTCGACGTAGCCCCGGGCGCCGAGCACGCTGGAACCGCCGAAGGGGATCAGCGCCGGCACCGCGCCGCGGTTCCGCAACCGCTCGGTCACCTCGTGCGCGGCAGCATGGAGCGCCGGGCCGCCGGCGTCCCCGGCCCAGACGACCGTGGCGCCGAAGAGGCCGTCGAGCGCGAGATTGCCGGACTCCGACGCGCCGGGCGAGCCGGCGAGCACCAGGACGACGTCGAGACCCAACCTGGCGCCGGCGGCCGCGGTCAGCCGCGCATGGTTGCTCTGCGGTGCACCGGTCGTCACCAGCACCGTCGCCCCCTCGGCGAGCGCGGCGCCGCAGATCCACTCCAGTTTGCGCACCTTGTTCCCGCCGCCGCCCAGGCCGGTGAGGTCATCGCGTTTGACCCACAGGTCGTCCGGTCCGAGGCCGAGCGCCCGGGCCAGCCGTGGCAGGGGTTCGAGCGGGGTCGGCCAGGTCCCGAGCACGGCGCGCTGCTGACGGTCGCTCATCGGGTGTGCTCCCGAACGGTGGCAGGGGGAGGCGTGGGGCGGGCGGAGGTCATGGGCGGCGGCCTTCGGTAGGGGAGCTTCGGAGTGCGGCGGGAGCGGCGGCGGCCCTACCGCGCGGGGACGGCGCGGCCATCGTACGCGCGGGGGAGAGGTCGAGGGCGGTTCCGGCGGACCCGGGCCGCCCCTCGGGTGTGCTCGGACCTGTTGGACGACGTGCGGCCGCGGTCGGGTACCATATGGGAATGGTTTCCATTTTCGATAACGTTCTCGACGAGAGGTAGTCAGCACCATGTCCGCCCACTGCCAACTGACCGGTGCCCAACCGGGCTTCGGCAAGACCATTTCCCACTCGCACCGCCGCACGTCCCGTCGGTTCGACCCGAACGTCCAGCGCAAGCGCTACTGGCTGGCGAGCGAGCGGCGGTACGTCCGGCTCACGCTCAGCACCAAGGCGATCAAGACGGTGGACACCATCGGTGTCGAGGCCGCGGTCGCGCGGATCCGGGCCCGTGGGGTGAAGGTCTGATGGCGAAGCAGAGCAAGATCGCGAAGAACGACAAGCGCAGGGCGATCGTCGAGCGGTACGCGGCCCGGCGCGCCGAACTCAAGGAGATCGTCCGCCGTCCCGCGTCCACCGATGACGAACGCGCCGCCGCCCAGGCCGAGTTGCGACGCCAGCCGCGCGATGCCAGTGCGACCCGGGTGCGGAACCGCGACAGCGTGGACGGCCGTCCACGCGGTCACCTGCGGAAGTTCGGCCTGTCCCGGGTGCGCGTACGCGAACAGGCGCACGCCGGATTCCTCCCCGGGGTCACCAAGTCGTCCTGGTGAGGTCGGGCGGGATCCCCGGCGCGGGGCGGTGACCCACGGCCTGCAACTTCAGCATTCGATGATGTTGACGGCGAGGCCGCCGCGGGCGGTCTCCTTGTATTTGACGCTCATGTCGGCGCCGGTGTCCTTCATGGTCTTGATGA
>NZ_JBEZIX010000076.1:0-35893 GCF_040651315.1 Streptomyces sp. NPDC048506 | reverse complement strand
GCCAAAGACCCGCTTGAGCCGGATGCCGCGACGAGTGGCACGTCCGGTTCTGAGGGGGCCGGGTCGTGGCAACACGACCCGGCTACCCGACTGCCTGCACACGCTGACACCACCCCAAACGACCACACCCTGACTTTCGGCCAGCGGGTACGCCGGGCCCGTGAGCGGAACGGACAGACGCGAGCCGTCGTCGGCGGTCTTGTGGGGCGCTCCCCAGAGTGGGTGAAGGCCATTGAGAACAGTCGTCTCAAGGTTCCTCGGTTGCCGTTGCTGCTCCGTCTCGCGGACGTGCTCGGGGTCGACGACATCGCCGAACTGACCGGAGACGAGCGCCTATTGGCGGCCAGCTATACCAAGTCAGCGCATGGTGCGCTGCCAGCGGTACGGGAGGCGCTGACGACGTACCGGCTCAACGACTCGGACGAGGAGCCGGACGATGTCGGTGATCTTCTCTCCCGTGTCACCGAGGCGTGGCGGTTGTGGCACGGCGGCGGCGGGCACCGCACCCGGATCGCTGTCGTACTGCCCGACCTGCTCGCCGACTTGCAACACGCGGCTCGGGCTCTGGACAGCACGGACCGCCGCCGTGCCCTGGTTGGACTCGCCGAGACTTACCATCTCGCCCAGCTCTACTTGTCTTTCCAGCCATCGCCTGAACTGGTCATGCTCACGGGTGATCGTTCCATGTCCGCGGCGCAGGATGCTGACAGTCCGCGGGCTATCGCTGCGGCGGCCTGGTACATGAACCACGTCTTCAGGGATGCTGGGGAGCGGCACGAGGCGCGGGTAGACCTGGCCATGAAGGCGGCACACCTGCTACGTCCCGACAACACTCCGGAAGACCTCGCGCGATGGGGGCTGCTCCATCTCGCTGCGTCGCTGTCGTACGCCAAGATCGGCCAGCGGGGAAACGCGGAACGGTTTTGGGACCACGCCGACGACGCGGCAAGGCGGCTCGGCACCGACTATGCCCACCCATACCTGATCTTCGGTCGAGGAATGGTCGACGCCTACGCGATCACCATGAACGCGGATCTTGTGCGCGGTGTCGAGGCTGTCGACGTAGCGAACCGGGTCGACCTCGCGTCGATGCCGTCAGCGACGCGACGTTCGTTCCACATGATCGAGACCGCTCGCGCGTACAGCCTGCAAGGCGAGCAAGTCGCGGTGGTGCACTTGTTGAAGAGGGCGTTGGAAATCTCGCCGGAGACCGCGCGATTCAACCTGTTCGCCCGGTCGACCGTGGCCGAGTTGGACGAGTCGCGGAACGCCGTGATCCGTGATGACGTTCGGTACCTCAAGAACAAGCTGGGAGTCCCCGCGGCAGCGTGAAGGGGTACAACCTGTACCCCTCCTCAAGGGGGTAGAACTCATACCCCTCGCCTGCATTCAGGAGCCGTACGGTCACTCATCGACTGACCGTCAGAAGACCCCCGCGACCGCGTTGGGCGCGGTCCGGGGGCGTGGCCAACCTGAGAAAGCAGGTCGACATGCCGCGCTGTAACGCCCGCGTCTTCGAGCCGCTATTACGGCTGTTACTGCCCGCGCGCGGGCATCACCGGTCGCCCGGCGCACTGCCCGCCGTGGGGTGCATGGACGCGCCGACGCTCGTGCTGCCCCGCGTCCCCGTCGGACGGCGGCCGGGGTGGCTGTGTGGTGAGGACACTGCCCTGATCCGCCCGTATGTCCTCACACCCGTGGAGCATCAGGAACGGCGCTTGCAGCGCGGACGGCGGCGGGCGCTGTGGCTCGCAGCGTATGACGTCGATGCCGGGCCGCGCTGGATCCACGGCGTGGAGGTGATGGGCTGATGCCTCGGAACTGCCGCCCCGTTCACCTGATGGACCCGGTTCCGGTACCGGAGCCCGAGCCGGTCGCAGACTGCGATGTGTGCGCCGCTCGGGCCGGGCAGCGCGCAGCGGCGCGTGCCCTCGGCGACCAGACGACGGCGATCGACTGCAACATCGAGATCCGCCGCCACCCGCACCCGAAGCGGGAGGGCCGATGACGACCCAGGCACGCACGGTCAGCCAGGCGGCAGCGGTCGCCTACCGCGAACTGCAACTTGCCCTCGCTGACGCGAAGATGGCGTTCCCGGAAATGACACTCAGCGACACCGCAGACGGGCACATCCGGATCAACCTCGGGCGCGTCGACATCCGCACGGCCGCGAAGCTGGCCCGCGCACTGAATGCGGCGCGGACATGAGCACGGGCGCCTGGTCACAGCTGGTAGTTCGGGCCGAGGAAGTGTGGGACCGGCACGTTCGATATCGGGAGCTGTACCGGCAGCTTGACCGGATGCGGGCGGAGGTCAAGGCCCGTACTGCGTGGCTGGACGACCTGACAGAAGAGGACATGGCGGAGATGCTGCGCGGTCTCACCGAGTGCATCGACGCCATGCAGGCGGCGGGCAGCGACGTTCCGGACCGGCCGGATGGCGCGCCCATGACCGACCCGACGGCGGGCAGTGCGCCGCCCGTGACATAGACCAGGGTGGGGCCGCCGTGGCCTGTCTCCGGCCGCCCCACGCACACGACTTCCCCCGACCGGACAAGCCTTGAGCAGGGACAGACGTGTCCCGCGTGAGCCGACGGGCTCAGCTCTCGCCCCGGTCCGTCCAGCGGAGCGCAGTCCTAGGCGCGCTCTTCACGGATGCCGCGCCTGTCACGCGGCGAGGGAAACAGGTCCCGCCCGGTGGTCTCCTGCACCAGGCGGGACCACCCCTGAACCCCCGATCCGGTCGTCCCCAGCACGACGGTCGGCGGCCGGAGCGGGTACCCAAAGAACGACTCACCAGTAGGCGGAGCGATGGCACCCCAGTAGGAGTGCAGGCACAGGTCTTGGCGATCACGGAGTTGCGACGCTCTGTGATCACCGGGGGACCTGCATCTGTACTGCCGTCATGGCAGGCTGAACCCCTTGGGGTCAATTCGCCGCTGTACTGCCGGAGGGGTCGGCCTACGCGGAGACTCATCCACTGGGCTGCCGCTGCCCACGCATCACCGACCTGATCGGCGGTCAGCCCGCGTCGGCTTCTCTCCTCCACGTGGAGCGGAGTTGCGCGTCGACGTCGCCGGCCTGGCGAAGACCCGCCCGGTAGGCCGGTTCCCAGGCCGCCAGGTCGCCCAGGTCCGAGCCGAAAGCGCGCACCGAGGCCGGATCGGGGCCGATGGTCACCACGGTGTCCGCCCCCACTGCCGCCAGCTGCTGGTTGAGTGGCTCGCGGGGAAACAGGTGCGCCATCGGCTCGACCACGACAAGCGTGCGGGCTCCGGCGGCGAGATCGGCGTTGGTGCCCGATCGCAGCGCACCGTCCATGTACCGCCGGCCGCCGATGGCAACGGGCGGCGCGGCCCCGGGGAAGGCGCTGCTCGCCGCGACCGCGTGCACCAACGGCACGCCGCTGTCGCGGTCCCACACCACGGGCTCACCGGTGGTTGCGTCCACGGCGGTGATCAGCAGTCGCCGCTCCGGCCACGCGTCCGTACGGATCAGGGCAGCACGCCCCGTGATCAGCGCCTCCTCGGCTTCGGGGTCGGTGCTGTCGAGCGCGAGCCGGCCGACGCGACGCCTGGCCTCGCCGGGTTCCAGGCTGCGGTCGCCGAGCACGGCGAAGACCGCGTCCGTCCGCTCGGGGTCCGTCTTGAGCCGGTGGGCTGGCTGGCGGGTCGACGTCGCGAGCCGCCCCGAGTGCTGGCCGGTGGCAAGTAGCGCTCCGATGATCGCGCCGGCCGACGTGCCGACGATCAGGTCGGCTTCGCCCAGTTCCACGCCATCGCGGCGCAATCCGTAGGCCAGCCCTGCCATCCAGGCCGTGCCGACGTGCCCCCCGGGGCCCAGGACGAGTGCTCGGTCGAAGGTATGCATGGCGGTCTCCCCTCGTTATTGAAACAGTCGTACCATATACTGGCTCACGCCGTTTCGGTTCCGAGTTGCTGAGAGGAGATCCACCGTGGGGCGACCCGCAGATCCCGCCCGTCGCGAGCGCACACTGACGCAGGCGACCGACTATGTGCTGGCGCACGGATTGGCCGGGCTGAGCCTGCGGCCACTGGCCGCAGCCCTCGACACCAGCCCACGGATGCTGCTCTACGACTTCGGCAGCAAACAGGAGTTGGTCGCTGCGGTCCTCGCCGAGGCCCGTCGCCGAGGTGCTGTGCGTCTGGCCGAGCACCTTCTGCCAAAGACGGGCTCTGTGCAGGAGCGGCTGCGTGGCATCTGGGCGTGGATCAGCGCAGACGAACGTGCGCCGTTCGTCCGGCTGTTCTTCGAGGTGCACGCCGACGGACTGGTTCACCCCGAGACCTACCCCGACCAGGGCGAGGCGATCACGGACTGGTTCGACACGCTCGGCGCCACCTTCCGCGACGTCTCCACCGGTCCTGACGACACCGTCACGCCCACGTTGGTCATGGCTGTTGTCCGGGGTCTGCTGTTCGATCTCACAGCCACCGGCGACCGCCACCGCACCGATCGTGCGCTGGACCGCTTCGCTGCACTCCTGAGGCAGTGAACGCACAAGAAACTGGCGCCACGCCCGGGCGGCACGGCCCCGGGCAAGGACTGAGGCCGGTCCGATGTCGGGGCCGGGAACACCAGCAAGTCAGTCCGCGATGCCGCGACCGCATCGGGCGGGCTGATGCCCGGCTTCGCCCCAGGATTGGCGTCTGGTCATGGGCGGCGGTTCGGACATTCGTCCCAGCGGTGGGTCGTCCACGCCCGACGGGTCAGGCTACGCACGGTGATGTCGTCGGGTAGCGGTCCCAGGTCGTCCAGCCGACTACAGTAACGGTTGATGCTCTGGGAAACGTGAACTGGGCCGGGAACGGTCAGAGCCGGGAAGAGCCATCGGACACGGGGGAGACCGGCCCTTCCCGGCAGACACATCATCAGCCGGCCACCTGTGCGGCCCCCAGGGCCGAACGGCCCTCCATGGCACGGCAATCCGGCCCTCGATGGCGGGACGGCCGGCCCTCCTTGCAGGCCCGGTCGGATGGCCGGTGGGCGCCGGTGCCGGGCGGCGTTGCCGCACTGATCACGTAGGCTGCCGATCAGACGTACGGGATCCTTGGAGCAGCACGGTCATGTCCGAATCGCAGCAGTACGCACCGGCCACGAGCGGTCCGCACGGGCCGCAGCTCCACGAGCCGGACCGGGTGCGCAGCCTGCTCGACGCCGTGATGAGCCTGGGGCGGGGGCTCGAACTCCCCGAAGTGCTCAGGGGCATCGTGGAGGCGGCGGTTACCCTCACCGACGCGGAGTACGGGGCGCTCGGCGTGGTCGGCGACGGGCAGCTGTCGCAGTTCCTGCCCGTCGGGATGTCCGAGGAGCTCATCGGGCTGATCGGCCGCACGCCGTGCGGCCACGGCATCCTCGGGGAGTTGATCCGCAACCCGGCGCCACTGCGGCTCACCGACCTGACCAAGCATCCGCACAGCTACGGCTTTCCGGCCAACCATCCGCCCATGCGGACCTTTCTCGGGGTGCCGGTCCGGGTTCGCGACGAGGTGTTCGGCAACCTCTACCTCACCGAGAAGCGCGGCGGCGGCCCGTTCGACGCGGACGACGAGGCCGTGTTGACCACATTGTCCACGGCGGCGGGAGTGGCGATCGACAACGCCCGCATGTACCACGAGAGCCGCCGCCGCGAACGGTGGTTGGAGGCGCTGGGCGAGATCACTCGCAGCCTGCTGTCCGGTACCGACGCCGACGACGTGCTGCGGTTGATCGCGCAGCACGCGCAGGACGTCGCCGGTGCGGACTCTGCGGCGGTCCTGCTGCCGGCGCCCTCGTCCGCGGACCAGCTGACGGTGGCGGTGGCGTGCGGTACGAGCGCGAGCCGGATCCTCGGGCTGCGCGTGCCGACCGACGGTTCGCTGCCCGGGATGGCCGCCCGCAGCGGCCGGCCGGTGGTCAGTGCCGATCTACGGGCCGACCCACGGGCGTATCGGCTCGGCTCGGGCGCCGCCGGCAACGGGACCGTGCACCCGCCCAAGGGTGGGGAGTCGGACGGCGCCGGGTCGAACGGAGAGCCCGCGGCAATGTACGGGCCGACGGTCGCCGTCCCGCTCCACGTGGACACCGGCTGCGGTGCACTGCGGCTGAGCCGCCTGGCCGGGCGGCCCCCCTTCGACGACGCCGAGGTCACACTGATATCGGGCTTCGCCGACCAGGCCGTGATCGCTCTGGAACTCGCCCGCCGGCGGGCCGAGTCGGAGGAGCTGACGGTTCTTCACGATCGCGACCGTATCGCCCGGGACCTGCACGACCTCGCCATCCAGCGGCTGTTCGCGACCGGCATCACCTTGCAGAGTGCGACCCGGCTGATCGACCGTCCGGAGGCCGCCGAACGGGTCGGCCGCGCGGTCAACGACCTTGACACCACGATCAAGATCATCCGTTCCACCATCTTCGGGCTGCGCACCACCGGGGACGGCAAGGAGGGCCGTGGTCTGCGCCGCGACCTGACCGAGACCGTGCAGCGGGCGGCCGGCCCCCTCGGCTTCAGCCCGTCGCTGCTGATCGACGGCCCGGTGGACGCCGCGGTCCCCGACGGCCTGGCCCCTCACCTCGTGGCGGTGACCGCGGAGGCCCTCAGCAACGCGGCCCGCCACGCCCACGCCCGCCACTTGGACGTGACGCTGTCGGTGGCCGCGGACGCGGTGACGCTGACGGTGACGGACGACGGGGTGGGGGTCGGGGACGCACCGCACACCGGAGGTCTGGCCAACATGCGGGCCCGAGCCGATATGCACGGCGGCCGGCTGGCCGTCGAGAGGCCGGAGGTGGGTGGCACCCGCATCGTCTGGCGGGTGCCACTGCCCGACTGACCCGATCCGTTCCGGTTCCGGACGCGGTGCCGCCGGGGCTCCGCTCGCCTCGCGGCGCACCGGAAGTGGCGGGTCGCCCCTGGGGGTCAAGGCGCTGCGGTCACGCCCTTGTCCCCTTCAGCCGTTCGACGACCATCGCCGCCTGGACCCGGCGGCCCACCCCCAGCTTGGACAGGATCGCGGACACCCGGTTCTTGACCGTCTTCTCCGAGACGAACAGCCGGTCCGCGATCTGACGGTTGGTCAAACCCTCGCCGATCAGGTGCAGCACCTCCCGTTCGCGCGGTGAGAGCCGGTCCAGTTCGGACGTCTCCGCCTCGGCCGCATGGGCCCGGCCCGGGTCGCGCAGCCGCTCCATCACCCGGGTCGCGGTGCGCGGATCCAGCGTCGACTGCCCCGCCGCGACCGTGCGGATCGCCTGCACCAGCGCAGTGCCGTCGATCTGCTTGAGCACGTAGCCGGCCGCCCCGGCCATGATGGCGTCGAACAGCGCCTCGTCGTCGTCGAAGGACGTCAGCATCAGGCAGGCCAGCTCCGGCACCCGGGCCCGCAACTCCCGGCAGACCTCGATCCCTTCGTGGTCGCCGCCCGGCCCGTCGGTGCCGCCCAGCCGCACGTCGAGCACGGCCACCTGCGGGCGCACCGCCGGCACCCGGGCGAGGGCCTGCCGGGCGTCCCCCGCCTCCCCGACGACCTCGATGTCCTCCTCCGCCTCCAAAAGGTCCCGCACACCGCGACGGACCACCTCGTGGTCGTCGAGGATGAAGACCCGCAGCGGTGTGGCGGGGGCGGCGACATGCGCCGCGGGGGCAGGATGAACGGGCTGCTGGTTCATGCACTCTCGCTCTGTGGTTCTCGCGGTCGGTGGGCACAACGGTCCCGGCACGAGGTTCGTCGGGCCCGGCACCCCGCGCAAGGGCCGAACGGCCCTGGGGGATCGGGGCCCTTCGGGCAAGGCACCGCGTTGCGACACTGGCGCTCCCGTCAGGAGGTCGATTCCATGCAGCAGTCCTACCAGCCCGCACGTTCCGCTTCGTCCGTGCCGTCCATGCCGTCCGTGCCGTCCGCCGCCGGTACCGTCGGCGGCGAGTACCACGCCCTGCTCGCCCGGCACGACGCCATGCGGCTGCGGCGGCGCATCCTCGGTCAGGGCCGGGCATCCACACCGGACTTAACGGCCGCCTCCTACGACGGCGCCGCGGACCAGCGGCTGATCACCCAGTACCTCGACCTGGTCACGCCGTTCGGCGACCTGATCGCCCACCTCTACGACGAGATGTTCGCCCGGTGGCCCTACCTGCGGTCGTTGTTCCCCGCGTCCATGGACTTCCAGCGTGCGCATCTGGCCCGCGCCTTCTGGTACCTGATCGAGAATCTGCACCGCCCCGCCGAGGTGACCGCCTACTTTCGGCAACTCGGCCATGACCACCGCAAACTCGGGGTGCGTCCGGTGCACTACGAGGCGTTCGAGGCGGCACTGTGTGCGGCGCTGCGACGCACCGCCGGGCCCCGCTGGGCCGAGGCGGTGGAACAGGCGTGGGTGCGGATGGTGCGGTTCGCCGTCGCCTCGATGGTCGAGGGCGCCGACGCTGCGCTCGCCGAACCCCCGTGTTGGCAGGGCACGGTAACCGCCCACGAGCGGCGGCGCCCGGACCTCGCGGTGCTGCGGGTACGGCTGCACGAGCCGTACCCGTACCGGGCCGGCCAGTTCGCGGCGGTCGAGTCCCCGCTCATGCCCCAGGCGTGGCGGCACTACTCCCTCGCGTCGGCGCCGGGGCCCGACGGCGAGGTGGCGTTCCATGTCCGGCGCACCGGCTCCGGCGGGGTCAGCGAGGCTCTGGTCAGCGGGACCCGGGTCGGCGACATCCTGCGGCTGGGCCCGGCGCACGGCACGATGACGCTCCGGGACGGGGACCGCTCCCGTGATCTGCTGATGGTGGCGGGCGGCACGGGCTGGGCGCCGATCAAGGCGCTGCTGGAGGAGTGGGCGGGTCGTCGCCGTGGGACCGGCGGTCTTCCGCGACGCCCGGCCGGCCGGGTCCACCTCTTCGTCGGCGCGCGCAGTCGCGCCGAGCTGTACGACGCCGCGGCGCTGGCCGAGTTGGCGGCGCGCCACGACCGGCTGCGGGTGGTCCGGGTGCTGGACGAGGACATCGTCCCGGAGAACGACACCCCGCCGGCCGGGTACGGTCCGCTGGCCGAGGCGGTGGCGCGGGACGGGCAGTGGTCGCATCACCTCGCCTTCGTCAGCGGTCCGGCGGCCATGGTCGGTGCCACCGTCGCGCGGCTGACCGCAGCCGGTATGCCGGCCGACGACATCCGCCACGACCCGGTGCCGGGCCCACTGGCCCCGCCGGCCGGCCGCTGCCCGGCGTACACGGCGGACGGGGCGGTGACCCGAGCGGCGGGGTGACGCCAACGGGCTCTGCATTGCGCGGTCCCGAGGCGGGCCGAACGGCCCTTGGCGGGTAGCCGTCACGGGCCTTCTACTGGCGGCAGGTCAAGTGCGTCAGCAGTGTCACAAGGACAGGGAGCACGCCGTGAACGACATTCCGGCCCGGCACGCCACCGGGACCGCCACCGACTCCGCGCTGGCGGCCTGGGCCGACCGCGAGGCATCCCGCCACAGCACCGAACTGGACCGCGCCGAGGCCCTCCGCCTGTTGGGCAGCGTGTCACTGGGCCGGATCGTCTTCACCCAGGACGCGCTGCCGGCCATCCGCCCCGTCAACCACCTCCTCCACCACGGCGAGGTGATCATCCGCACCCACGAGGGTGCGGCGCTGACCAGCTTGACCGAGCACGCCGAGGACACAGGGGTGGTCGTCGCCTACGAGGCCGACCACATCGACCCGGCCACCCACTGCGGCTGGAGCGTGGTGGTGACCGGCTACTGCCACCTTGTGACCGATCCCGACGACCTGGCGCACTACCAGGCGTTGCTGCACCCCTGGGTCGACCACCAGATGTCCTACGCGCTGCGGATCCGTCCGGACCTGGTCACGGGGTTGCGGTTGTCCCGCTGCTGAAGGGGGTTGCGGAAGGGGGGTGTGGGCAGGTCCGAATGCCGTCTGACCTGCTTGTTCATCCCGTGTGGGCGAGGCCGTGCAGGGTGGCGACTGCTTGGACGGCGTGGTGGCGGCCGAGTCCCTTCTGCCGGCAGTCGCGGAGGAGGAGCGCTGTCGAGAAGCCACGTCC
The DNA here is from genome assembly GCF_040651315.1 of Streptomyces sp. NPDC048506. Taxonomy (NCBI): domain Bacteria; kingdom Bacillati; phylum Actinomycetota; class Actinomycetes; order Kitasatosporales; family Streptomycetaceae; genus Streptomyces; species Streptomyces sp. NPDC048506. Next base: position 25,863 of record NZ_JBEZIX010000076.1, on the reverse strand, counting down.
CCGACGCCTCAGCCCCTCCTCGATTCCCGCGCCCCATGCGTCACGGGAGTGACCAAGCGTTTGCACTGGCGAAGCAGGGGAAACGCTCCTTGCGGATCGGTCCTGGCCCGGGGCCAGCCATCACGCGCCGTGCGTACTGCGCGCAGTCTGCACGCAGCGAGAGGACTCCATGAAGCACATCCGCCGTTCATTCACCGTCCTGGCAACCGCCGTTCTGCTCTCCATGGGGAGCCTCTGCCTCACCGCATCGGCCCAAGGCTTCTCCGAAAATCCCGAGAGCAATGCCGCCGTCGTTCCTGCGCTGGGGCCAGGGCTCATCCTGTAACGGACTCCCTCACACGTGGTGCGGCGCCAAAAGCGGCACCCTCTCACCATCTCGTGGCTCAGTCCCCGGACCAACCCCAGAAGTAGATCTCCTGTGGCGCCCCGTGGTCGTCGTGCAGTACTGCGCAACGGCCGTACCCGCGCTCGCGAGCGAGGTCCTGGATCTCCGGAACGTGTTCGCGGGTCAGCCGTTCCATGCCGGTGGCCCTCCGGGCCTCTTCGGCAGTCACCGGCTGCACTGCACAAATCTCGGGCTCCTCGTCTTCCCGTTGAACATGGAAGACATCGAGAATCGAATGGGTGCCGGAGTGCTGCGTCCACTCGTCCGCCCAGAGCTCGTCCAGGGTCAAAGGTCGCGGGCGGCGCTCCTCCTCAGGAAGCCAGTCGCCGCCGCGCACCCAGTAGTAGTCACCAGCGAGGAACACTCGGTGCCGCAACTCCTCCAGCGCGACGCCGAGATCCTCCTGGTACGGCACGTAGTAGTCCCAGGCCGAAGCCCCCATCCGGTACCCCTTCCGAGTCGGCCACCAACGCGGCGCCACGTCACGAGAACGTTAGCGGTCACCTCTGACAGGCCAAGAAGGCCGATCGGCAGGCCTCCCTCATCGACTGCGGAGCCGTACCCAAGAAGAACCGGTTCCTGGACGCCCGGCCTCGCACCTGAGCGGGCATACAAGACACCGGACGCAGGTGCGGATGCCGCGGGAGGCGAGGCTCTGGTGGGCCGTACCACGGTTCTCGGTCAGCTGAACTCGGCCGCGTGGTCGATGGCCCACTTCGCGAAGGTGCCGGCCGGTCGGCCGGTCAGGCGCTCGACATGATCGGTGGTGCGGTTCGACTCCGGTCGACACACCGACGCCGCGATCAGCGCTTCCACCAGTCGCTCGGGACGTCCGTCCGCGAGCATTCGTGATCGCGCGAGGCCGGTGGGGAGCGCTTGGAAGCGCAGACGGCGCCGGAGTGCGGCACCGAGGAGAGCGACCTGGTCGGCGCGACCGAGCACCTCAGGTCCTGTCAACGCATAGGGCTCGTCGTCCAGTTGGTCGTGGTGCGCGAGCAGTACGGCTACGGCCGCATCGGCCACATCGCGCTCGTCGACGACGGCTGTGCGCGTGACGTCCGGGCCCGACACCACGTCGTCCGCCCGCAACTGTGCCGCCCAGCCACGGACGTTGGAGGCCAAGGTGTCGCTGCGCAGCACCGCTGGTCGCAGACCGGCATCGTGGAGCAGGGCTTCCATGTCCGCGTGCACCTGAACGATGGGATCGCTCTGGCGAGCGGCCTGGTCGTCTACAGCCGTCGAGGACAGGTAGACGACACGGGGTGCCGCTGCGGTGAGTTCCGCAATCAGGTCGTGGGCGGGGGCGGAATCGAGCAGTGGCCAGATCAGAAAGACAGAGTCGATGCCCACGAGCGCCGCGCGGACGACAGTGGGGTCTGTGAGGTCGCCGACCACCGACTCGACTCCGGGGCGCGGATCGGTCCGATGGCGCGCAAGGCTCCGCACGCGCGCGCCGTGTGCCTGGAGGCGGTCGACGACCTCCCGGCCGAGATTGCCGGTCGCGCCGGTGACCAGGATCGATGAACGGTGACGGACGCCCGCGGGGCGAGTGGTATCAGGCATGATCGAGACGCTAGGGGTTCAGGTCGACATGAAGGCAAGGAGCGTGTGGTGAAGACGATCGGAGAAGTAGCCGCGGGACTCGGAATCGAACCCCACGTGCTGCGGCACTGGGAACAGGTCGGGGCACTCACCGTGCGTCGCGACGGCAACGGCTACCGCGTCTACGACGACAACGCTCTGGAACAGGCACGCACCGTGCTGAAACTGCGACGCGTCGGGCTCTCGTTGCCCGAGGTCACCGCCGCCATGTCGCCGAAGAAGTCGGCAGCACAGGCGGTCGTGAGGGCGAAGATCGCTGCACTCGAAAGTGAAGTCGTCCGCAGGCAGCAGGCAATCACCTTCCTGCAACACACGGTTGAGTGTCGGCATCGATATCTCGACGACTGTCCGGACTGTGCGACGTTCGTCCGTGACGCTTGAGCCGCCCTCCCCCTGGGTGACTACGAAGCCCGACTCGGCGTCCGGCCTCGGCTCCGGTGAGCCGACCGTCGGCGGCGGTTGAGTACGCCGATGAGAGCGGCCAAGTCGGCGGCGCCGGCCGGGTCGTCCGCGTAGCGGGTGGTCTGGAGGGGGCCGACCTCCGGAAGGACGATGTCCTCGCGGGCCAGGATGTGGACCAAGGTCAGCAGGGCCGCACGGGCATTGCCGTCGGTGAAAGGGTGGAAGAACGCCACGTCGAGGTACGCACGGGCCGCGCGGGCCGCCAGCGGGAGCCCCGGGGCGGTCGCCTCGCGCAGGCAGGCGGCAAAGTCAGCCCCGGTGCGCGGAGTCAGGCCATAGCGCTCACGGCCGGCCTTCGCATAGGCGTCCCCCGTACGGAACGGCGCCTCTCCCCCGCCGAGGACCTCACGCTGCCAACCGGCCAGCAGGTCGAAGTCCAGCGGGGCGCGGCGTGCGGCATCGGCGCGGGCCAGGGTGTGGGCGGAGAGCAGGCGCTCGGCGCGGACGGGGTCGCGCCGGCGGACCGGCCCTTCGCACCAGGCCCGGAACCCGTCGTTCGCAGGCAGCCCCTGCCGCAAGGCGGGTGCGTGGCGCCAGTCGGTCTCGCGGCGCACGCGCAGCCAGGTCATGAGGCTGTCAGTAGCGGTCATGGAACTCCTCCAGGGCGGCCCGCTCGCGATGGTCCTGGTAGGGGGCATGGCCGGTGAGGGCGACGGCAAGGTCCTCACCGACCGATTCGATCAGTGTCCGCCCCGGGGTGACCCAGCTCTCGAACCGGCCGCCGATCGCGGTCTCCACCGCCTGTTCGGCGTCGGCCTGGTTCATACCGGTGGTGGTGAGGAACCAGCGCAGGACCAGTGCGGCCTGCCCGTGCCAGCCGCCCTCCGCGCCCGAGTCCAGTGCGTGTGTCACGAGCCGGACGGTGGCCCGCTCCAGATGCCAGCTGCGATCCTCCGGGGAGGCTTCGGGCGGCGGCGCCAGTTCCGCAAATCGCTGCGCCAGCCTCTCCAACCACTCCCGCCACTCCAGGAGCGCGGCGACGACACGAGCAGCGGTCTCCTCGGGGGTCGTCACCGAGGTTGCTCCAGTAACCCAGCTGCCGATCACCCCGCCGTACCGGTAGCACCAGTTCCATCCCTGAGCCCAACTCCCGTAGCGCTCCCGGATGATCGCGTCCACCTGGCGTTCGCACCAGCGTTCGCCCTGCCACCCACCCGCCATACCGGAGAGCACGGGCGGCACCCATTCGCGGACCAACGCGAAGAGGCGGGCTTCCTCGTCCTCGTCCCATGTGAAGGGGTGACGGTCCGGGTCGAGATTCTCCCAGTTCAGCATGGCCCTGTAGGAGGGGGAGGGCACGCGGTTCTCGGGGAAGGGCAAGGTGTCTCGGTTGTACGTCAGTGCCGGGCCCGCTCTTCTGTCTGCTCCAATGGGCCATCAGTCTCGGCCCGCACAGCCCGGGATGGCGAATGGTTTTCCGGACCGGAACCCGGCGCGGCCACATGTGCACACCGTATCGAGGACTCCTACTCCTCTCTCGGGTGCTCAGTTCCGGAGCAGGGGACGTGACGGCGAGAGGGTCGGGGGCGACGTACAACGCATCGGCTGCCGCGGTCAGCGCACGAGGGGGAGGAAGATCGTGTCGACGATTTCTTCGAGGAGGCGGTCGGGCACGGGGGCGAAGGTCGTGAGGATTTCGTGGCGCAGCAGGTCGAAGGGGAGGGACTTGATGCGTTCGCTGAGGTGTTCCGGGTTGATCTCGCCGCGGTCGACGGCACGGTCGAAGAGCACATCGGCGGCGTTCTCGCGCCCTGTGGCGAGGAGGTCGCCGGGGCCGGTGCCTGTCTCCTGGTAGTAGCCGGCCAGGTGCACGCTCATGACGGTGACGAGTTGGACGCGGGTGGCGTTGATCGTCCGCATGAGGGTGAGGACGTCCTCGCGCAGGCTCCCGGTGTCGGGGATGTCGACTCGGGACTGCTCCAGGACGTGGGCGATGGCCGCCCGGACGAGCTCGTCGCGGTCGGACCAACGGCGGTAGAGCACGGGAGGACTGGTGCCGGCGCGCTGGACGACGGCGTCCATGGTGAACCTGGCGTAGCCGTGGGCCGTGAGTTCTTCCCAGGCCGCATCGAGGAGCGCCTTCTCCAGTGCCGCTCCGCGGCGCCGCTCGGGCATCCAGACCTCCATTGAATAGACTTGCCTATCTTATCTCAGTGTCCTACCGTGAGGTCTACAAGATAGGACTCTATATCTTAGGGCGCTGTTCGTGAGCGCTCCCCACGAGACCGGGACCGCCTCTGCGGCGCCGGACCCGACCGCATCCATCCCGCCACGTGGCGCATGGCGTTCGCGTTCCCCAGCATCGTCGGCGCCCCGCCGTCGTCTTCGACACCACCATCGGCGTCGACCCGTCGAACGCCGCCGGCGACTTCCGGGTTCGGCGGCCGGCTCCCGCCTCGGCATGGCGGGATGGCGGGCCTCACCAGCCGGGCACACCCCTGGGCGCGACCACCGAGCCCACCAGGAACCGATCAACTCGCCCCTCCGACTTCGGACTTGAGGTGATGCTGACTGCACCACCAGGACTCCGACCTGCGGATGAGGGCTCTAGCGGAGAGAAGAAGACCAGATGTCTTCCATGTCCAGAAGGACCGCGTCCATGAAGACCGCGCTGACCACCGACAGCAGCCGTTCGGACTACGACGTGCTCGTGGCAGGCGCTGGGCCGGTCGGCCTGATGCTCGCAACCGAACTACAGTTGGCGGGCGTCCGGGTGCTGGTCGTCGAACGGCGGGCGGAGCGTGACACCGCGCTCAAGGCGGGGGCGATCAACACCGCCTCCGCCGAGGCCTTCGAGCGACGCGGCTTGCTCCCCGCGTTGGAGGCGGTGGAGGGGCAGCAGCCGTTCCACGGGGAGCGCAGGCGGCCGCCTTTCGTCGGGCACTTCGGTGGGATTCAGGTCCCGGCAGACCCTGTCGACGAGGAGGATCCCGGCCTGCGCGACCGTGGCCCGGCTTGGTATGTGCAAGTCCCGCAGGTCGAGGTGGAGCGGATCCTCGGTGAGCGCGCGGCGGAGCTGGGCGTCGAGGTCAGGCGCGGGGTCGAGGTGCGTGGATTCGACGCGGAGGAGGCCGGTGTCACCGTTCACCTGCAAAGCGGGGACGACGTGCGCGTGGCCTGGCTCGTCGGCTGCGACGGAGGCCGCAGTCTGGTGCGCCGCCAAGCGGGCTTCGAGTTCCCCGGCACGGACCCGGTCATCACGGTCCGCCAGGCGGTGGCCACCGTGGAGGGGGCGGAGCGCCTGGGGCGAGGCTGGCAGCACACCCCCACCGGCGTCTACGTCCACGGGCCGATGCCGGGTCGGGTCCGCACCGTCGAGTTGGACGGCCCCCCGGCCGACCGGGAGGCACCCGTCACCGCGGCCGAGATGGAGGCCAGTCTGCGGCGCGTCAGCGGCGTCGACGTCCGCGTGACCGAGGTCCTCGGCGGCACGCGCTTCACGGACAACGCGCGGCAGGCGACGACCTATCGGCGCGGTCGGGTGCTCCTCTGCGGCGACGCCGCCCACGTGCACTCCCCCTTCAGCGGCCAGGGCCTGAACCTGGGGCTCGGCGACGCCGTCAATCTGGGCTGGAAGCTCGCCGCCACCGTGCAAGGGTGGGCGCCCGAGGGCCTGCTTGACACCTACACCAGCGAACGGCACCCGATCGGCGCCTGGGTGCTCGACTGGACGCGTGCGCAGGTGGCCGTGATGCGCGGCGACGCCTACAGCCGTGCCCTCAGGGATGTGGTCACCGACCTCCTCGGCACACGGGACGGAGCGACCTCCTACGTGAAGCGGATCTCCGGGCTGTGGCAGCGCTACGACCTGGGGAACGGCCATCCGCTGGTCGGCGCGACGATGCCCGACCTCCGGCTGGACGACGGCACACGGCTCGCCGACCACACCCATGAGGGCCGGGCCCTGCTCGTCGATCTCGCGGGGAACGACCAGCTGGCAGCCCTGGCCGAGCCGTACGCCGGGCGTCTGGAGCTGGTCCGGGGTGGTTCGGAGGGTGCCGGGGTGAGCGGCTTGCTGGTGCGTCCCGACGGCTTCGTAGCGTGGGCGTCGGCCGCCGGTGACCTCGCGGGCCTGGAAGCCGCCCTGACGCGCTGGTTGGGGGACGACACGGCCGCTCCGACCAACGACCGTCCCGCACCCGGCAGTTGGCACACCGGCAGGCTTTGAGCGCCTCCACGAGGACGTGCTGACTCGCTGCCGGCTGACCGGCGTACAGGGGGGCACCACGCCATTCGGACGCCGTTCGGCCCTTGCGGCCAGCGGTTTGGGACCGACCTGCCCCTCGCCGTAGGCCACCCGACGGCCTTCTGTCTCACCGAACTGTGTAGTGCTGGGTGGGCGCGCCGGGGCGTAGGGCGGCCATACCTGCTGGGGCGGACCTTGCGGCGTTCACGTACGTCGAGCTGTCGTACGTGAGCGCCGCACTCGAAGGACGGCGGTGTCCACTCCTGGAACGCGTCAGGGCCTGCCTCGTCCGGAACAGTCCTTGACGCATCGATGCCCGGGCGGCGGCTCCGGGCACGCTGTCTGCGGCTACGCGCCTCGGGCGGTCAGACGAAGTCGATGCGCTCCTCGCTGACCGGGTATCCCGCTCTCGCGAAATGTGCGGCCATCGGGAAGTTCCCCTGGTCGGTGGCGGCCGCGATACGCGTCGCGCCCCGCGTCACCAGGTCTTGTGTGCACTCGACCAGCAGGTCATAGGCGTAGCCGTGGCCGCGCTGCTCGGGGAGGACGCCGATGAAGCCGATGCAGGGGCCGGACGGATTGCGGGCGGGGACATGGAAGCCCGCCATCTCGCCGGCCGGAGTGTAGGCCACGCGCCACCAGTCCCGTGGGGAAGGCATCCACGTGAGGATGCCGAGGAGTTCCTCGACGGCGCCGTCCCTGCCGTACTCGGCGATGTCGTGCAGGTCGTGGGCGTCCAAGGAGCCTTCCTGGATACGACGCACCATGCCCCGGATGACGTTGTCGTCCGGCTCCGGCCGGTACTCCAGGCGCCCGGTGCGCTCGGGGAGCGGGCAATCGGAGGTCCAGGTGTAGCGGTAGCGTTCGACCAGTTTCCGGAGGCCGGCCGCCTCGGCTGCCGCCATCCGGGCCTCGGCTGCGGCCCGGACGTCCGGCTTCTCGCGCCAGTCAGGCGGCAGCAACAGGCTGTACTCAGCGTGAAAGGGCGCGGCGCGCAGCAGTTGGACAGCGGCTTCGGCGTCGGTGAAGTCGAACCAATCAAGGGCGATGGGCTTTTCGTCCCCGGGCTTGGCCCACCAGGCCGCGCGGGCGACGACGATGCCGTCGCGCAGGGCGACCCAGGTCCAGTCGGGCCGGTACTGGCCGCCGTCGGCAACCATGCCGTAGGTGTCGCCGAGGACGGCGCGGCCAACAATGCCCGGGTCGGGCAGGGAGGTGAAGAGGGGAGTCTCGCCCGCGGTGAGCGGACGGATGACCAGTTCAGTCATGGGTGAAGCGATCCTTCGGGAGAGTGACGCGCTCCCGGATCAGACCTGGGACGCCCGGTGGACGGGGCGGGAGCGCAGAGCTGTCGTGGTGGGCATCGCGCTCGCCTCCTTACCTGTGATCACGGGCGTGGGCCCACCCTAGGCGTGACCGCTCGCAGACGTCCAGGCATTTTCGCGAAGGCCGACCCAGGGTGTCCCGGGCGGCATCGCACAGCAGGCCGTGCGCCCGGCAGGCCCCCTGGCGGCGCCCGAATCCGGCTGCGTACCGTCCCCGCAGGGCGCAGCGCCACACCCGGGGCGCACCATGGAAGAGCACGGACAGTGCGCATGGGCCTGAACAACGCGGGTGACCTGGTAGGAGCCGTTCGGTGGGACGTGGACGGTTGCGGATCTACCTCGGGGCGGCCCCCGGGGTCGGGAAGACGTACACCATGCTCGAAGAGGGCCAGCGGCTGCGGGCGCTCGGCGCGGACGTGGTCGTGGGCTTCGTGGAGCCGCACGGGCGGCGGCCGACCGCGGCGATGGCCGAGGGCCTGGAGACGGTTCCCCGGTGCACCCTGGTCCATCGTGGTGCGTCCTTCACCGAGATGGATCTCGATGCGGTGCTGGCGCGTCGCCCTCAGGTCGCGCTGGTGGACGAGCTGGCCCACTCCAACGTTCCGGGAACCCGTAACGCCAAGCGGTGGCAGGACGTCGAGGAGCTGTTGGACGCGGGTGTCGACGTGGTCACCACGCTCAACGTCCAGCACCTGGAGTCCCTCAACGACGTGGTCCGGCAGATCACCGGGGTCCGGCAGCGCGAGACGCTGCCCGACGAAGTGGCCCGGCGTGCCGACCAGATCGAGTTGGTCGATCTGCCGCCGGAGGTGCTGCGCCGCCGCATGGTGCACGGCGACGTCTATCCGCCGGACCGGATCGAGTCCGCGCTCACGCACTACTTCCGGGTCGGCAACCTCACCGCGCTGCGGGAGCTCGCGCTGCTGTGGCTGGCCGACCGGGTGGAGGAGGGCCTTCAGCGGTATCGGGCCGCGCACGGCATCTCCGCTCCGTGGGAAACACGGGAGCGCATCCTGGTGGCGCTGAGCGGCGGGCCCGAGGGGGAGACCCTGATCCGCCGGGCGGCGCGGATCAGCGCCCGTACGCCAGGGACGGAGCTGCTGGGTCTCCATGTGGTACCGGCGGACGGGCTGACGGGCGCGGATCCGGCCGCCCTGGATACCCAACGTGTCCTGCTGGAATCGTTGGGCGGCAGCTACCACCAGGCATCGGGCGAGGACGTCGTCGAGGCCCTGCTCCAGTTCGCCGAGGCGGAGGACGTCACCCAGATCGTGCTGGGTGCGAGCCGGCACGGCCGTCTGGCCTCCGCCCTGCGCGCCGGTACGGGCGAGCGGACGATCAAGGGGTCCGGCCCCATCGACGTGCACATCGTCACCCATGAGGAGGCCGCCGGGGCCACCGCGCTGAGGCTCCCGCGTCCCACCCGCGGCATCGGCCGGAGACGGTTCTGGTCCGCGTTTGCCGGCGCGGTGCTGCTGCTCCCCCTGCTGACGGTGCTGTTGGCGGCGCTTCGTGGCCGGCTCGATCTCTCCAGTGACCTGGTGCTCTACCTGCTCGCCGTCGTCGTGGTCGGCCTCGTGGGTGGGCTCTGTCCCGCGCTGTTCGCGGCGGTCGCCGCGGCGCTGCTCGCCGATTACTACTTCACGGTGCCCGTGCACTCGCTGGCCATGGAGCGGGTCAACGAGATCGTCGCGCTCATCGTCTTCGTCGCCACGGCCGCTCTCGTCGGCACCGCCGCGGGGCGGACCGCTCAGCGGACGTACCAGGCCGTGCGCGCCACATCGGAGGCCCGGGCGCTGAGTCGCCTGGCCACGGCCATGATGCGCGGCCAGGAGCTCACGGCGCTGGTCGAGCAGATCCGGGAGAACTTCGGTCTGACGTCGATCAGCCTGCTGGAGAGGGACCCGGAAGCCTCCCCCGAACCCCGCTGGTACGTCGTCGCCAGCGCTGGGGAGCGGCCGCCCGAGAAGCCCTATGAGGCGGACGTGGAGAGTCCCGTGGATGAGAACCTCACGCTGGCCGCACGGGGATCCGGGCTGAGTACGGAGGACCAGCGGGTCTTCGCCGCGTGCGCGGCCGAGCTGGGGCTGGCGCACACCAGAGGGCGGACCGCCGGAGCCACGGCCGACGCGGACGCCCTCGCCGACGCCGAACGCACCCGGGCGTCGCTGTTGCTCGCGGCGGGCCGCGATCTGCGGCTCCCGCTGCGCGCGGCCGAAGAAGCCCTCGCGCGCCTGGACGTTGTCGGTGCGGGTCCCGCTTCCCAGGAGACGGCGCGCCTGGTGGGCAGCGCCCGTACGGCGGTGCGTCGGGCGACCCAGTTGGTCACCGACCTCGACGAACTCAGCCGGCTGCACGCCGGGGCGCTCGATCTCTACCTCCGTCCGGTCGACCTCGACGAGGCGCTGGCCGCGGCTTTGGACGACCTCGGGCCCGGTGGCCACACGATCGTCGTACGCCTGCCGGAGCGGCTGCCCGACGTGATCGCGGACGCCGCCCTCCTCACCCGCGTCCTGACGGCCCTGGGGGCCGACGCGCTGCGTCACAGTCCACGGGACCGGCCTCCGGTGGTCAGCGCCGAGGTCCACTCCGACCGCCTGGAGATCCGGGTGACGGACGGCTACCCCGACAGCGGGTCGGACGCACCGGCACAGGCCGTCGCCACCGCTGCCCGGGCGGCAGGGGGGAGGGAAGGGAGCCTGGGGCTCCGGCTGTCGCGGGACCTCGTCGAAGCCATGGGCGGCACTTTCGAGACCGCCGGCGCCGGAGCTGCCTTTGCGGTGACGCTCACGCTGCCGAGCGCCGCATCAGGCAACGACTGCCCTGTGGTTCGCGGCGCGCGCTGACCGTTTTCGACCGGGAGACCCTGCGCGAGCCGGCCGACGAGGGCAACGAGACCGCCCTGGACCGGCTGGCCGACCTCCCCGGCGCCGCACCATCACCCCAACCATCACCCCATCGGCCGCCGAGGCGGCGCACCGCTCTCGCATTCACCTGAGTTACCGTCAGAAAGTTGCCAGCGGGGCACTTTCCTAGGCGGTACCGCAGATGCCGGACCTCGTGTACATCGGGCTCACCCTTCTCGTGTTCGTGCTTCTCGGGCTGGTCGCCAAGGGAGTCGGGCGGCTGTGAGCGTGGAGAACATCGTCGGCCTGGTCGTGGCCGTGTGCCTCGTGATCTACCTGGTCTTCTGCCTGATCTTCCCCGACAGGTTCTGAGGGGGACGGGACGCGGTGAACGAGACACTCGCGGGCTGGCTACAGGTGCTGGTCCTGGTGGCTGCCCTCTCCCTCTCGTTTCGCCCGCTGGGCGACTACCTGGCCCGTGTCCTCACCAGCACCCGCCATCTGCGGGCGGAACGGCTGATCTACCGGGCGGGCGGAGTGGACGGCGACGCGGACCAGAAGTGGTCGGTCTACCTCCGCAGCGTGCTGGCCTTCTCCCTGGTCTCGGTGCTGTTCCTGTACGCCTTCCTGCGCCTACAGCACCATCTGCTGCTGTCCCTGGGTATGCCGGCCGTCTCCCCGGACCTGTCGTTCAACACGGCAGCGTCCTTCGTCACCAATACCAACTGGCAGTCGTATTCGGGCGAGTCGACCATGGGGCACCTGGTCCAGATGGCCGGCCTCGCGGTGCAGAACTTCGTCTCCGCCGCGACGGGTATCGCCGTCGCCGCCGCACTGGTCCGGGGCTTCACGTGGAAGAAGACCGATCAGGTCGGGAATTTCTGGGTGGACCTGACACGGATCGTGGTGCGGCTGCTGCTGCCGGCTTCCCTGGTCTTCGCCGTCGTGCTGGTGGCCGCCGGTGTCATCCAGAACTTCCACGGCGTCCACGACATCACCACCCTCGCCGGCGGGCAGCAGCGCATCACCGGCGGTCCGGTCGCCTCCCAGGAAGCCATCAAGGAGATCGGGACGAACGGCGGCGGCTTCTACAACGCGAACTCCGCCCACCCCTTCGAGAACCCCAACGCCTTCACCAACCTGGTCGAGATCTACCTCCTGCTCGTGATCTCGTTCGCGCTGCCGCGCACCTTCGGAACGATGGTGGGCGACCGCCGTCAGGGCTATGCGATCGTCGCCGTGATGGCACTGATCTGGGCCGCCTCGGTCGCGATCGCGACCGCCAACGAACTGCACGGCGTCAGCAGCACGGCCGGTCATGCGGCCGGCGGAATGCTGGAGGGGAAGGAGACGCGGTTCGGCATCTGGGCGTCGGTGCTGTTCGCGGTGTCGACCACGCTGACGTCGTGCGGGGCGGTGAACTCCTTCCACGACTCGTACACGCCGGGCGGTGGTGGGATGACGATCTTCAACATGATGCTGGGGGAGATCGCGCCCGGCGGGACGGGGTCCGGGCTCTACGGGATGCTGATCCTGGCGGTCGTCGCGGTGTTCGTGGCCGGACTGATGGTCGGTCGTACGCCCGAGTACCTGGGCAAGAAGCTGCGCGGCCAGGAGATGAAGTACGCCTCGCTGTACATCCTGACCACGCCGGCGCTGGTGCTGGCCGGCGCGGGGGTGGCGATGGCCTTCCCCGGTGAGCGGGCGGCGATGCTCAACTCCGGTCCGCACGGTTTCTCCGAGGTGCTGTACGCGTTCACCTCCGCGGCGAACAACAACGGCTCGGCGTTCGCCGGACTGAGCGTGAACACCGTCTGGTACAACACCGCGCTCGGCCTGGTCATGCTCATCGGCCGCTTCCTGCCGATGGTGTTCGTCCTCGCGCTCGCCGGATCGCTCGCCCGGCAGCAGCACGTACCGGTCACCGCGGGCACCCTGCCCACCCACCGGCCGCAGTTCGTCGGGCTGCTGACCGGTGTGGTGCTCATCGTCGTCGGACTGACCTACTTCCCCGCGCTCGCACTGGGCCCGATGGCGGAAGGTCTGGAGGGTCTGCGCTGATGTCCGCGACCGGCCTGCCCGCTCCCGCTCCGCCGACCGGGCCGTCCGCAGGCCGTCAGCGGCACCGGGTCTCGGGCGGACTGCTCGACCCCCAGCAGTTGCTGAGGTCCTTCCCCGACGCGCTGCGCAAGCTGGATCCGCGCACCATGTTCCACAACCCGGTCATGTTCGTCGTGGAGGTCGGGGCGATCCTGACCACGCTGTCCGCCATCAGGACGCCCAGCGTCTTCGCCTGGGTGATCACGGCCTGGCTCTGGCTGACGTCGGTCTTCGCCAATCTCGCCGAGGCGGTGGCGGAGGGACGTGGCAAGGCGCAGGCGGCGACCCTGCGGCGGACCAAGACCACCACCATGGCCCGGCGTCTGATCGGGTGGCAACGTGGCGCGGCCGACGCCACCGAAGAGGAAGTCCCGGGCGCCGACCTCCGGTTGGGCGACCACGTGGTCGTCGAGGCCGGGCAGACCATTCCCGGCGACGGGGACGTCGTCGAGGGGGTCGCGAGCGTGGACGAGTCGGCGATCACCGGCGAGTCGGCGCCGGTGATCCGCGAGTCGGGTGGTGACCGGTCGGCGGTGACCGGCGGCACGAAGGTGCTGTCGGACCGGATCGTCGTGCGGATCACCGCCAAGCCGGGGGAAACCTTCATCGACCGGATGATCGCGCTGGTCGAGGGCGCCGCCCGGCAGAAGACCCCGAACGAGATCGCGCTCAACATCCTGCTGGCCTCGCTGACCATCGTCTTTCTCGTCGCAGTGGTGACCCTGCAACCCTTCGCGCTCTTCGCGGGGGCGGAGCAGTCGATCGTCATCCTGGTCGCCCTCGTCGTGGCGCTGATCCCCACCACGATCGGAGCGTTGCTCTCGGCCATCGGCATCGCCGGCATGGACCGCCTGGTGCAGCGCAACGTCCTGGCCATGTCCGGGCGCGCGGTGGAGGCCGCCGGCGACGTCAACACCCTGCTGCTCGACAAGACCGGCACCATCACGCTCGGCAACCGCCAGGCCGCCGCGTTCCTGCCGGTGGAAGGGGTGACCACCGAGGAGCTCGCGGACGCCTCGCAGTTGTCGTCGATCGCCGACGAGACCCCCGAGGGCCGCTCGATCGTGGTCCTCGCCAAGCAGCTGTACGCGCTGCGCGGGCGCGGCGAAGGAGAGCTGGCCGGGGCGGAGTTCGTGCCGTTCACCGCCCAGAGCCGGATGAGCGGAGTGGACCTCGCCGACCCCGGTGACGCCGGTGGGGCCCGTGCGCTGCGCAAGGGAGCGGCGACGGCGGTGATGGGCTGGGTCCGTGACAACGGCGGGCACCCCACTGCGGATGTGGGCCACCTCGTCGACGGAATCTCCGCCACCGGCGGCACACCACTGGTCGTCGGCGAGGTGTCCGGTCACCGCGGTGCGCAGGCCTCCGCCCGGGTCCTCGGCGTCATCCACCTCAAGGACGTCGTCAAGGAGGGCATGCGGGAACGCTTCGACGAGCTGCGCAGGATGGGCATCAGGACCATCATGATCACCGGCGACAACCCCCTCACCGCGCGGGCCATCGCGCAGGAAGCCGGGGTGGACGACTTCCTCGCCGAGGCCACTCCCGAGGACAAGATGAGCCTCATCCGGCGCGAGCAGGAGGGCGGCAAGCTGGTCGCGATGACCGGCGACGGGACCAATGACGCGCCGGCACTCGCACAGGCGGACGTCGGTGTGGCGATGAACACCGGCACCTCGGCCGCCAAGGAGGCCGGCAACATGGTCGACCTGGACTCCAACCCCACCAAGCTGATCGAGATCGTCGAGATCGGCAAACAACTCCTCATCACCCGCGGCGCGTTGACGACCTTCTCGATCGCCAACGACGTCGCGAAGTACTTCGCGATCATCCCGGCGATGTTCGCCGGCGTCTATCCGGGCCTGGACGCGCTCAACGTCATGCGGCTGCACAGCCCGACCTCGGCGATCTCCTCGGCGATCGTCTTCAACGCCCTCATCATCGTCGCGCTGATCCCGCTCGCGCTGCGCGGTGTGCGCTACCGCCCGTCCTCCGCCGCGAAGCTGTTGAGCCGCAACATCTGGCTGTACGGGCTCGGCGGTCTGGCCCTGCCGTTCCTCGGCATCAAGCTGCTCGACCTCGTCATCCAGTTCATCCCCGGCCTGCGCTGAGGAGTGCCCCCGCCATGCGCACCCACCACCTCCCTCCCGTGCTCCGCCGGCACCTGGCGGCGCTGCGGATACTGCTGGTCCTCACCGTGCTCACGGGCGTCGCCTATCCGCTGGTCGTCACCGGTATCGCCCAGGTCGCCTTCCCCCACCAGGCGAACGGCTCCCTGCTGACGACGAACGGCAGGCCGGTGGCCTCCAGCCTGATCGGCCAGAACTTCGCACTCCCGAAGAGGAACCCCCATGACCCCGAGGAGGCCCTGCGGCCCGACCCCAGGTGGTTCCAGCCCCGCCCCTCCGCGGGCGGGTACGACCCGCTGGCGTCCGGTGCCTCCAACCTTGGTCCGAACAACCCAGATCTGACCACCGCGGTCAGGGAACGCCGCGCTGCCGCGGCGGCCTTCGACCGGGTCTCCCCCGCCTCCGTCCCGGTGGACGCCCTGACGGCCAGCGGCTCCGGGCTCGACCCGGCGGTCTCCCCGGCGTATGCGTACGAGCAGGTCCGCCGGGTGGCGAGAGCGCGTCGCCTCCCGCCCGCCACGGTGGAGAAACTGGTCACCGACCACGTCCAGGGCCGCGTCCTCGGATTCCTGGGCCAGGAACGCGTCAACGTCATCGAGCTCAACCGCGCTCTTGCCGGGCTGACGTCGCGGTAGGACGCCCGTCATCGGTCGAGACGGCAGGTCATCAGGGCAGCGTCAAGAGCTGCGCGGTTCGCTTGAATCCATGTGCGGCACCGCATTTGATGGGTGACGTGAACAGCGCCTGGCTCCTTCTCGACCGCCCGCCTCATCCGGCGGCACCGCGTCGTGCGCCGCGCTGCCCGGAGACGTCCGCCTCCCACTGAGACGTTTCCTGCATCCCTACGGGGCGCCGTGGCCTGACCCGGCGCCCCCTTTTCGTACCCCGCACACCCTCGGACCTCGACGGGTGGCGGGTACGTCCGCCCTTTTCGTCCCCTTCCTGGAATGGATCATGTCCGCTTCCGACCTTTCCTCCCGTACCGTCCTGGTCACCGGCGCCACCTCCGGCATCGGATTCGAGACCGCACGCCAGCTCGCCGAGCGCGGCGCCACCGTCCTCGTGCACGGCCGCACCGCCGCCGACGCACAGGCCGCCACCGACAAGCTGATCGCCACCGCGGGCATCGACGGGGCCCAACTGTGCGGATTCGCTGCGGACTTCACGCGCCTGGAGGAGGTCGAGGCGATGGCGCGGCGGGTCGTCGCCGAGCACCCGCACCTCGACGTGCTGGTCAACAACGCCGCCATGGCGGCCCCCGAGCGCCACACCCTCACCGCCGACGGCAACGAGATCGCCTTCCAGGTCAACTTCCTCGCCCACTACCTGCTGACCTGCCTCCTGGAGCCCGCGCTGACCAGCGACCCGGGCGGCCGGGTCGTCAACGTCTCCTCGTCGCTGCACCGCACCGCCTCGATCCAGTGGAGCGACCCGAACCGCGCCCGCCGCTACAGCCGGCTCGCCGCCTACGCCCAGTCGCAGCTCGCCCTCACCGTCTTCGCCGCCGACCCCCGGGTGACCGCGGTCTCCGTCCACCCGGGCATCTGCGAGACGGACCTGATGTCCCTCTACGCACTCAGCGGGGCGTCCGCGGCAGACGGCGCCGCCCACGTCGTGCGGCTCTGTGACCCGGCGGTCGAGATCGTCAACGGCGCCTACTACGACCGCGACCAGCGCGTCGAGCCCGCACAGGCCGCCACGGACGACCGCACCGTCAAGCGCCTCACCAAGCTCGCCGACCAACTCGTCGGCGACGCCGTCTGATGAAGACCGCCTGATGAACACCGCCTGAAGCACACCACTTCCGCGGTAGTACCAGCCGCCTCAAGAACCGGGGACGGCACTCCGAGAACGAAAGGTCCGTGCGCCATGTCCAAGCGCGCCCGCAAGAAGAAAGCCCGCCGCAAGAAGAAGGCCAACCACGGCAGCAAGGCCGGACAGAGCTGAACCGCCGAGCGGGGTGGCCCGACCAGGCCACCCCGCGACCGCCCGCCCCGTTGCGGGGCTCACCGCCCGAACCTGACCCGACGACGAGAGTTGGCGGACCGGATCGACGGGCAGGAAACGCGCGCCGTCTTCAGCGCTTCCGGTCTGCTCTGACCGCTGTGACGGTCGGGCGCATCGGGCCAGGCAAGCACGACAAACGGGGGAAGATGTGGGGCGCCACGCGAAAGCGGTTCGTCCGGGCGACGGTCAATCGCAACCGGGGAGGTTTACCGGAGCCGAACCACGCACGACCATCGCGGGCACCGTTGAGGCACAGCCCGGCCGGACGTTCACTGCGATCGGTGCGCTCCTCATGCTCGGCATCATCGCCGTGGCGGGCCTGCTGCTGCGCATGCCGCTGAACGGCTTCCGTTATCAGACGGGAATGTCCGGGATGTTCGGTACGTTCTCCGCCACGCACTGCCACACCGTTCCCGCAGGTCGCTGCACATCACGCGCCTGCACGGGGACGTTCGTCGCGGCAGACCGCGGGTTCACCGACCGCACTGCACACATCACCGATGCACACATCGAGCTCGGCAAGCCCATCCAACTGCAACGCGAGCCGGACGGCAGCTACATCCGGCCGCTGGCGTCCGGTGCGGCGTTGGACCTGGCAGGCGTCTTCGGGATCGTGACGGGGGCCGCGTTCCTGTCGGTGATGGTGTTCGTGGGAACGAGCAGGGTCCCCGTAGGTGGGGATGCCCCGATCCGGTCGAACCCTCGCAGCCGGCCAACGGTGCTGCCCCTGCTCGTTTGCGTACTCATCGCGAGCGGCGCCGCGGCGGTGTTGGCGTTCGTCGTAGCCATCGTGATCGTGCTGACCGGAAACTGAAGCACAGGGTGGATCCACAACGGTGACGAGACCTCGTCGTGTCGGGCGTGCGGCTGGGCTCTCCGGAGTTCGCTCCAGAGCTCATGAGAACAGCTGGGGCTACACCCTCCAGTTCATCTGGAACGCGTCAAGAACTCCGGCCACCACCACTCACAACACGCCATGCGGGGGAAGCCGAAATCAGGGACGGTACGTCCCCGCGCACGCCGCCTGCGCGCGGCGTGTACTCGGCTGGCTTACGAGGCACTGCGGGATCAACGGGGAGGAACGCCATGACGGTCCACGAGGCACGAACGGCACACACATCGTGCCTATCCGAGACTCCGGTGGTCTCCGATCCGCAACTCCCGCCCACTGATCCCCTGGTTCGCGCGGTGTACGCGGCGCATCGAGCCCTCCGCGATGCCGCCGTGGACCCCACCGAACTCGACGCGATCATCTACGTCGTCCAGCGCCGGCAGTTCCCGTCCCGCTGGCAGTCCTCCCGTGTGGCACGCGCCCTCGGTGCACGGGACGACATAGCCGCTTTCGACGTCCCCGGACCACAAACCGCCCGGAGCATGGCCACAGCACTACTGGGCACGCCCGACCAGCACACGCGCCGCATACTCGTCATCACCGCCGAAGGGCCAGGACAGCCGTCCGCATCGCTGGTCCCGGCCTGACGCCACACCGTGGCCCACGCATACGGCGTGCTTCGCACCTCGGACTTCATGCCTCATCGGCGATCTTCCTGCCCGGCGAAGGCCTCAACGGGAACCGGTGCGGCCGGCAGTGAGACGACCATCGTCAGACCGCCGCCGGGGGTCTCCTCCGGAGTGAGGGTGCCGCCCATCGCCTCCGTGAGACCGCGGGAGAGGGCGAGGCCGAGCCCGAGGCCGGTGGTGTTGTCGGTGTCGCCGAGGCGCTGGAAGGGCTGGAACGCCCGCTCCTGCGCGTCGAGTTGGATGCCGGGTCCGCGGTCGATGACCCGGAGCTCCACCCGCCCGGCCAGCGCGCTGGCGCCGACCGTGACCGGGCGCCCGGCGGGCGAATGGCGGACCGCGTTGGACACCAGATTGGCGATGACGCGCTCCAGCAGCGGCGGGTCGGCCAGCACATCGGGGGCGGTCTCCAACCCCCGGGTCACCACGTGCACCAGCGCCTGCGGCGGTGAACCGGGCAAAGTGTCCAACGCGGTGGGGAGCACCTCGGTGAGCCCGATGGGCTGGAGGTGCAGGGTGAGCGCGCCGGCCTGGAGCCGGCTCATGTCGAGGAGGTTGTCGACCAGCCGGCTGAGCTTGGCCAGGGATTCCTCGGCGGTGGCGAGGAGTTCCTCGCGGTCCTCGGCGGAGAAGTCGACGTCCCGGCTGCGCAGTGAGCTGATCGCGGCCCAGCAGCCGGCCAGCGGCGTCCGCAGGTCGTGGCCGACCGCGGCGAGCAGCGCCGTGCGCATCCGGTTGGCCGCCTTGACCGGTTCGACCTCGGCCGCGGCCTCCGCGAGCCGGGCGCGTTCGACCGCCGCGGTCAGGTGCGCGGCGAAGGCCGTCAGGACGCGATGCTCGGAGGCGGGCAGCCGGCGCCCGGTGAGCACCAGCACGCTGTCGTCCCCTATCGCCACCCTGGTCTCGTGGTCATGGTCGTGATCGTGGCCGTGATCCGACGCCGGGTCGCTCCCGGGTCCTGTGTCGGACTCGGGAGTCGAGTCGCGATCGTGAGCCGTGTCGCCCGCGGTCAGCTGCTGGGGCTCCAACTCGCCTTCTCGGGGCCGCAGTTCAATGGCGTCCATACCGAAGGTCTCGCGGGTGCGCTCCAGAAGAACGGGTACCGCCCGGTCCCCGCGCAGGATGCCGCCGGCCAGCGAGGTGAGCGCTTCGGCCTCCGCGGTGGACCGCGCGGCCCGGCGACTCAGTCGGAGCGACCGGTCCACGATGGCGGCGACGGTGACGGCGACGGTCGTGAACGCGGCTTGGGCGACGACGACGTTGGCCTCGGCGAAGGTGAAGTGGCCGACGGGCGGGATGAAGTAGTAGTTCAAGAGGAGCGAGGTGGTCACGGAAGCGAGCAGCGCGGAGACCACCCCGCCGATGCAGGCCACCCCCAGAACCGTCAGCAGGAACAGCAGCGCTTCGCTGGTGAGGTTGAGGGCGAGCGGGTGAGAGATGTCGCGCAGTGCCACGGTCAGCAGTACGGGCAGCACGAAACCCGCCACCGGGCCGGCCACGCGGCGCCAGCGGGAGAGTCCACTTCCGAGGGTGGGCCATGCACGTCCCTGACCGGCATGTTCGTGCGTCACCATGTGGACGTCGATATCGCCGGAGAGCCCGACGACGGTCTCCCCCACACCGCGGGGCATCAGCACGCGCCGAAGCCGGCCCCGGCGGCTGGCGCCGATGACCAGTTGCGTGGCGTTCTGGGCCCGGGCGAAGTCCAGCAGGGCGGCGGGCACATCGTCCCCCACCACCGAGTGGTAACTGCCGCCGAGACTCTCGACGAGTTGCCGCTGCCCGGCCAACGCTGCCGGCGAGGAACCGACCAGCCCATTGCTGCGGGTGACATGGACGGCCAGGAGATCGCCGCCGGAGGTAGGGGTCGCTCCTGTGCGATCGGCGTGGAGAGCGCGGGGACGGTCCACGATCCGAGCGGCCCGTCGGATAAGGGTCTCGCCTTCCGGACCACCGGTCAGGGCGACCACCACGCGCTCGCGGGTCTCCCACACCCGGCCGATGCTGTGCTCACGCCGGTAGGTGCGCAGCGCCTCGTCCACCCGGCCCGCCACCCACAGCAACGCCAACTCCCGCAACGCGGTGAGGTTCCCGAGCCGGAAGTAGTGCGACAGCGCCGCGTCGACCTTCTCCGGCGGGTAGACGTTGCCGTGCGCCATCCGGCGGCGCAGCCCCTCGGCCGGCAGGTCGACCAGCTCGATCTGGTCCGCGCGGCGGACCACGTCGTCGGGAACGGTCTCGAACTGCGGCACACCGGTGATCTTCTCGACCACATCGCTGAGCGACTCCAGGTGTTGGACGTTGAGCGTGGTCGCCACGTCGATCCCGGCGCCGAGGAGTTCCTCGACGTCCTGCCAGCGCTTGGTGTTGCGGCCGCCCGGAGTGTTGGTGTGGGCAAGCTCGTCGATGAGCACCACCTCCGGACGCAACTCCAGCACCCGGTCGAGGTCGAGTTCGGTGAAGTCCATGCCACGGTGCCTACGTGTTTCGCGTGGCAGCACGTGGAGCTCGTCGAGCATGGCCTCGGTGTGCGGACGGCCGTGGCACTCGGCGAAGGCCACCACCACGTGCGTACCGCGCGCGGCCCGGCGTCGCCCCTCGTCGAGCATCCGGTAGGTCTTGCCCACCCCGGGAGCAGCCCCCAGAAACACCTTGAGCCTGCCGGCACGTGGGCCCGGCCCCTCAGTCGCTTCGCTGCCCCGTGCCATCACGTACTCCTCCACGTACTCCTCTTCAGGAAATCCGCACGCCAGCGGCACCGCGAAGGGTGTCTCACGGCGCGGCACCGGACGGTGTGCGAGGCTCTCAGGACCATCGTCACTTCACGTCGGCAAATACCGCGATTGCGTTCGAAGACGTTGACACAACCCTGACCCCGTCGCCGACAGCAGGCGCCGCCCAGTCGACCGCGTCGGGTACGGAGAGCACAGCGTTGTTCACGTCGGGATTCGCTCTCATCGGGAAGTGCGGCAACGGCGGAAGACGGCCGACCGCAGGACGGTGAAACGCACGACGCTCACTGCGGCCGAGGCGGCGGCGAGCACGAGGGTCTCCGCAGCCGGCGAGGCGTCCGGGACAGCGTCGGTGAACAGGAGCACCGCGGCGATTGTGACCACCTACCCGAGCAGGAACAGGCCACCGGCACCGAGATGGGCGCGGGCACCCGCACCGGACGCCTTGAGCCGCGCCATGCGCCACAATCCCCGCAGGTCGTCGGTCGCGGTGCGGACGACATCCACCTGTGTCCGCATCCTCGACCCAGTCGACCGGTACCTCGTGGATGCGCAATCCGTTGTGTTCGGCCAGCAGCAACAACTCGGTGTCGAAGAACCACGCGTCGTCGCGCGTCACCTCCAGAAAGAGGACGCAGCACTTCTGTGCGGGCGGCTTTGAAGCCGCACTGGGCGGCACTGAAGCGCGCTCCGTGAGTGAGCCGGATCACCGTGTTGTAGCAGCGGGAGACGAACTCCCGGCGCGGTCCCCGGACGGTACGCGCCCCGGGCCCGAGCCGGCTGCCGATGGCCAGATCGGAGTGGCCGTTGGCCAGCGGGCGATCAGTGGCAGCAGCCCGTCCAGGCCGGTCGACAGGTCCACGTCCATGTACACGACGATGTCCGCCTCGCTCCGGCCCACATGGTGCGCAGGGCCAGACCGCGGACTTGCGATTCAGGTGGACGACGCCGACGCCCGGCAGTTGGTCGGCCAGTTCGTGCGCGACGGCCAGGGTCTGGTCGGTACTGGCGTTGTCGGCCACCGTGATCCGCCACGGGAAGGGGAAATCGTCCGTCAGCCGGGCGTGCAGGGTCCGCAGACAACCGGGCAGCGCCCGCTCCTCGTTGTGGACCGGCACCACCAACTCCACGGTCGCGATGCCGGGAAGGTGTGGTCGGGGCGGGGGTTGGGGCGGAACGCGGTTGTCCGGACACTGCCGATGGTCGTATCCGTACTGCTGGGACTGGGCATCTTGAATTCCTCGGCAGGAAGAAGCGGTGTTTTTGGCGCGACCGTCGTTGCCGTCGCGCGCTGCACCGACTCTTTCCGCTTCTCCGGGGCAGGCCCGGAGAGAAAGATGGGAATTCCGAGGGAATCCGCGAAGCGCCCGGCTGGGAAACCCCAGCCGGGCGCCTGCTCCCGATCAGGCTTCCTGGCCGGTGGCGGCGAGGACGATCTCACGGATGGTGACGTTCTGCGGCTGCCGGTAGGCGTAGGCGACCGCCTCGGCCACGGCCTGCGGGTCCAGGGCGCCGCCGGCGGACTTCTTCCACGCCTCGTAGTCCTTCTTGATCTGCTCGTCGCTGGTGTGGGAGAGCAGTTCGGTCTCCACGGCGCCGGGGGCGATGGTCACCACGCGCACGCCGCGGGCGGCGACCTCTTCGCGCAGGTTCTCCGACATGGCGTGGACGGCGAACTTGGTGCCCACGTAGGCGGTGTGGTTCGGGAAGGTCTTGCGGCCGGCGATGGAGCTGACGTTGATGATCGTGCCGGTGCCGCGGGCGAGCATGCCGGGCAGGACGGCACGGACGCCGTACAGCACGCCCTTGATGTTCAGGTCGATCATCCGGTCCCACTCGTCGGCGCTCTGGTCGGCGAGACGGCCCAGGAGCATGGCCCCGGCATTGTTGACGATCGCGTCGGCCGGCCCGAACCGCTCTTCGGCCTCGCGTACCGCGACCTCGACCGCGTCCCGGTCGGTCACGTCGACCTTGCGGCACAGGGTCTCGGGCAGGCCGAGCTCCTCCAGCTTCTCCAGCCGCCGGGCGAGGAGGAGCAACGGGTGACCCTGGGCAGAGAGGAGGCGGGCGGTGGCTGCACCGATGCCGGAGCTGGCACCGGTGATGACGATCAGGGGCTTGGACATGGTGATTCCTCGTGAGACGGGTGCGAAGCGTGTGTGTACCGGTCTCCAGAAGACCACCCGGCAACGGGCGCCGAGCACCGGCAGCGGAGGGAGGGCGTACCGGGGGTCCGGCAGACCCCCCTTCGCCGCCCGGCGGCGGGCGCACCCCGTCCTATCCTGGATCGATGAGCACGTCAGCGGGGCGCGAGCCCAACGGTGAGCTGCGCGACTTCCTGCGCTCGCGCAGGGCCCGGATCAGTCCTGCCGAGGCCGGCCTGGGGCCGGACATCGCCGGGCGGCGCCGGGTGCCGGGGCTGCGCCGCGAAGAGGTGGCACGGCTGGCCGGCATCAGCGTCGACTACTACGTACGCCTGGAGCGCGGGCGCAACCCGAATGTCTCGGCGTCGGTACTGGAGGCCGTGGCCCGCGCACTGCGCCTGGATCAGGCCGAGCGGGCCCACCTGTTCGCCCTGGCCCGCCCCAGGCCGGGTTCGGCGCGTCGCCCCGTGCCACCGCAGCGGGTGCGCCCCGGGCTGCTCCGGCTCCTCGACTCCCTGACCGACACCCCCGCGATGATCATGGGCCACCGGCTGGACGTGCTCGCCGCCAACGCCCTCGCCAAGGCCCTGTACACCGACTTCGACGCACTGCCGCACCGCGACCGCAACCTCGCCCGGTTCCTCTTCCTCGACCCCGCCGCCCGCGATCTGATCGCCGACTGGGAAACCGCGGCCCGCGGCACGGTGGCGGCCCTGCGGCTGTACGCGGGACGCCACCCGCACGACCCCCGCTTGACCGAGCTGGTCGGCGAGCTGTCCGTGCACGACGAGGACTTCCGCCAGTGGTGGGCCGACCACGATGTCCTCGCGTACACCCACGGCACCAAGCACTACCGCCATCCCCTCGTCGGCGAACTGGCCCTGGAGTACGAGTCGCTCACCCTGCCGGACGACCCGGACCAGGCCCTCTACCTCTACACGGCCGAGCCCGGCAGCCCCTCCGCGCACGCGCTGCGCCTGCTGGGCAGCTGGTCGGCAGCGGACCTCACGGCCGGGCGGACGCCGCAGCCCACACCCGACATCGAGGCCACCGCCCAACCCGGCCACCCGGACCATGCCGCGGACACACCGCCCAGCAGCACCGGCCGCGACCGCTGACTGCCGGCCCCGGCCCTCGTGTCCCAGCGGTTGACTGCCCGTTCCGGACGCGGTGGCTGATCGCCCCCGCGGTGGCCGCCGGCGACGCCGAAGCAGACGGCTACCGCTTGCCCCGCTGGGCCGCCACGACCTCGCTGATGGTGCGCTCGGCACTGGAGCCGCGCTGCGCCTTCTCCGCGAAGCCGGGGAACTGCCCGGCGATGGCACTGAGCACCTTCAACTCCACCGGCGCGACGTTGACTTCGCACAGATCGCGCTCGACGGCCCGAACCACCCCCGCCACCACCTGGCCCGGGGAGACCATGCGCACACCGGCCGGCGGGGTGGCGCCCGTGACGGCGAACATACCGGCATCGCGCACGGCACCGGGTTGGACCAGGGAGACCCCCACCCCCGTGCCATGCAGGTCCTGGCGGAAGGAGAGCGCGAAACCGCGCAGCCCGAACTTGGCGGCACTGTAGAGCGAGGAGTACTTGGTGGCCGCCTTCCCGGAGATCGAGCCGACGAGCACGATATGGCCCCGACCCGCCTGGACCATCCGGGGCGCGAGCGCGCGGGACAGCATGACGGGGGCGCGCAGGTTCACGGTCAGCGCGCGGTCGATCTGCTCGGGCGTGTAGTCGAGCAGCTCGCCGGTGGAGGGCAGAGCGGCGTTGGCGATCAGGATGTCCGTGTCCGGGGCGGCCTTGGCGAGGTGGTCGACCTGGTCCGGGTCGGCGAGGTCGGCGGTGACCGCTCGGGCACCGAGCTCGTCGGCGAGCGCCTCCAGGGCATCGGCACGACGCCCGGAGAGGATCAGCTTGGCCCCCTTGGCAGCCAAGTCGCGGGCGATGGCCTGACCGATGCCGCCCACGGCACCAGTGAGGAGAACGGTTGATCCTGCGATGCGCATGGTACGAGCCTCCAAAATACTGTTCGTTCGAACGAACAGTATGGAGAACGGGACGACCGTGTCAACAGCAGACTTCGCCGGACCCGCCGACCGCTCCAGCACCGAAGCGGTCCAGGGCACGATCAACGCCTTCCCGTGCGTACGAGTGCAGGACGCACCCCATGACGCGGCGGACAGTGACCACAGGCGCACTACAGGTGAGCGACGAGGAATCGCTGATCCACTTGGCGGCGCTGATCCGCTTCCCGCCCAGCTCGGGGGACGATCTTCGCCGGTCGCAGCCGCCCCCGGCCCTTCCCCCTTGTCACGAGGGCGCCGCTGGCACAATGACTGCCATGTCCAAGCCCCCCGGAACCCGGCAGAGCATCATCGACGCCGTCCTGCGCATCATCGGTGAGGACGGCGTCGCCGCGGTCA
>NZ_JBEZIX010000075.1:0-36037 GCF_040651315.1 Streptomyces sp. NPDC048506 | reverse complement strand
CCAGCAGGTCGACCTCCTCGTCGGTCAGCAGCTTCTTCGACAGGTACCAGCCGTGCTCCTGGTAGAACATCACCTCGTCGTCGGAGGGCAGCAGCGCGTGGTCTTCCTCGCTGAGGGGGCGTACAGGTGCGGTCATCGTGGTCCTTCCCAACGCTCGGTCGTGTGTGTTGTGTGCGTTGTATGCGCCGTTCTGTGATCCCTGATCCCTGATCCCTGACCTCTTGATCCGTGATCTGGTGGTCCGTGTGTTCGTGGTCCGTGGTTCGTGCGTCTGCGGTCTGCCAGTCGGTCCCGGTCAGCGAGCGCCCGCGCCCGAGGCCGCCTGTGCCCGCTCGACCGCCTCGTAGAGGCCCTTGATGTTGCCGCTGCCGAAGGTCTGCGCCCCGCGCCGCTCGATGAGTTCGAGGAAGAACGTCCCCCGGGCGTGCGGCGAGCGGGTGAAGATCTGGTACAGCAGTCCCCAGTCGTCCCGGTCGGCGAGCACGCACAGCTCCCGCAGGACGTCCAGATCGCCGCCGAGCGGGCCCACCCGGCCCTCCACCGCCTCGTAGTACGTGGCCGGGGTGTGCAGGAACTCCACGCCCTGGGACGAGAGTCTCCGCACCGCACCGGCAATCGCCGAGGTACTGAAAGCCAGGTGCTGGACGCCGGCCCCGCCGTGCGCATCCAGGAATGCGTCGATCTGGCCCGGCTTACGCCGTACATCGGGCTCCAGGAACGTGAAGGTGACGGCGCCGGACGTACTGCGCACCACCTTGGATTCCATGGCCTGGTCGCCAACCTCGATGAACTCCTCGAATGCCTCGCAGAATCCAAGTCCCTTTTCGTAAAAGGCCACGGTCTTCGCGAGTTCACCGGCCGGGAGGCAGACGGCGAAATGGTCCAGCGTATGGAGTTGCTGTTCGTCCGGTGCGTCGTCGGCGGACTCCACCCGGCGCAGATGCGGGCCGGGCAACTGCCCGTCGTGTTCGTACTGCACGAAGGAGTGGACGGTGTCACCGAACGCCGTCACGGCGGCGGAGACGACGGTGCCGTCCGGCTGCTCGACCGGGCACGGCTCGGCCACCGGCGCGGCGCCCTGCGCCACGGCCCTGCCGAACGCCTGCTCGGCGTCCTGTACCCGCAGCGCGATGTTGGCCACTCCGTCACCGTGCCGCGCCACGTACCGGGCCACCACGCCGTCCGGCGTCAGGTCCGACGTCATCAGGAGGCGAATGTCGCCCTGTGCGAGCAGAATGGACCGGCGGTCCTTCTGGCCGGTCTCCGGACCGCCTTCCGCAATCGTCCGGAAGCCGAATGCGGTGCGGTAGTAATAGGCGGCCTGCCGGGCATCCCCGACATAGAATTCGACATGGCTGATGCTGTAATCGCTCAACGAAACCCCCGCTATGGCATGGCGAGTTGACGCCCGCCACCCCTCGGTCAAGGGGCGGCAGGCCGTACCAAAAGAGCGAAACAAAATTAACCGCTGGTTGACACCTGGCAGAACACACCTTCGGAGACGCGCACTGCTTCGATGGTGACCTCGGCGTACTCCGATGGTGACCCCGACATACTCCGATGGTCGCCCGTCGGCGGTGCCGATCAGCTAGCGGAAGATGCCATGTTGGTAGGCGTACAGACCGGCACGCAGTCGGTCAGGCTGCCCGATTTTGCGCATGGCCTGGGTCAGGTGCTTCTTCACGGTCGCCTCGGCCAGGAACAACTCCGTGGCGATTTCGGAGTTGCTCAGTCCACAGGCGAGTTTGCCCAGCACCGCGCGCTCCCGCTCGGTCAAACGGGCCTCCGCCGGGCTGGGCCCCTCGATCGCCGTCATCAACTCCACCTGCTGCACCTTGGGCGCGGGCAAAAACACCGCACCACCCATGGCCACGGTGGTTACCGCCCGGATGATCTGTTCCTCGTCCATCGCCGGATCGATGCAGCCGTGCACACCGCCGGTGAGGACCTGGGACACCTCCACGCCGGTCTCAGCCGGATGCAGCAAGATGGCCTTCGCCCGCGGCGCGGCATTCACCGACACCAACTGCTGCGCGACGGCCGCGTCCGCGGCCAGCCCCTCCCGTGTGCCGACGAGGATGACCTCCGGCTGCTCCTGGCGCGACGCCTCCATGGCCTGCTTCGGATCGCCGTAGCTGCTCATCACGCGCAGTTCCGGCGCCGAGGTCAAAATCGACCGGAGCCCGGCCCGCGTCACCGACTGCTCCGCCACCAGCATGACCCGCACCGCGGTGGGCACCGACGGCTCGCCCAAGGAACCTGGAACCGGTAACCGCCCGTACCCCGCGACCCCACCGAGTCCACCGTCGCGCGGCCTCTCTAAACGCCCTTCCTCCAACACCTCGACCCCCCGTTCTTCCCGAGAACATCTCGTGCTTGACGTGCTTGACGTACCTGACCTGCTTGACGCGCCTGACCTGCTTGACGTGCCCGACGTGCCTGAGAACGGCGTCACCGAGCCGGCCACCAGCACGGCCGGGCCACACCCCGAGCGGGACATCGGGCCCCACCCTCCACGTGCGCCGCCGACGGCTCAGCGTGGTCCCGCAGCGGTTGCCCGAGGTCGGCGGGCAACGTTGTCGCTGAGGCAGGCGGAGGCCGGCCCTCCCTAGCACCCCGTGCGCGTCAACTTCCTTCAGCTGGTCTAATTCAGCCTACTGCGCGGCCGCGTTTTGTCGCGGCAAAGATGTGTCGCGGCGCGACGAGCGGATTTCCGAGGTCGTGGCACGCTGCCGATCGACCTGGTGAGGGCCCTGGCGCCGCTGCGACCGCAGCTGGCTTTCCGGGGCGCGGGTCAGGTGGAGTGCGGGCGTGAGGATGCTCCCAAATGGCAGGCGGCAGTTGTTGCTTGGCGCGTAACAGACTCCCCGCTCCCATGGGGTGGCGCGATGCTTTCAGTGAGGCTGAATTGCTACGCCTCGGTCGGGGGGTGGGGCGTTGTTGAGAGTCCACTGCACCGCAGAGGACCTGCTGAGGGTGACGGTCGCCGACCGGCCCGCGCCGCTGGTCGAACTCGGCTTGGCCTTCGAGATGCTCCAGCGCCGCGATGCGCACCCGGTGTTCGGGCCCTGGCGACAACGCACGACCCGGACGCTGCCGCGGCTGGCTCGCCCTCTTTTGCAGATGGTCTCCCCGCTGGGTGCCGGGCCGCTCTTCCTGGACCCTCCCAGCCGCGATCTCGAAGAAGGCATGGACCAGATCCTGTCCACGCCCCGTGCCCGGGCGCGCGCCGAACTGCGCAGGATGTGCGCGATCGACCGCCCCCTGACCCCCTGGGTGCGTGACCTCGCCGACCGGGACCGAGACGCCTGGCAGATCCTTCAACAGGCCGTTCACACCGCCCACGCCAGCGTCATCGCTGAGGCCTGGCCCCGCATCCAGGCCGGATTCCACGCGGAAACGGCCTGGCGCTCGCGCATCCTCGCCCAGCAAGGCCTACGCGCCGCCCTGACGAGCCTGGCGCCGTCGATCCGCTGGAGCGGCCTGACCCTGGAAGCGGCGTTTCCCCGAGACCTCGAACTCACCCTCAATGGGCACGGCATCATCCTGCAACCCTCGCTCTTCTGGGCCGACCACGTCCTGGCCGCTCCCCACGCGGACGGGCGACTCCTCCTGATCTATCCGGCTGTCACTCCGCTGCCGCTTCGGGACACGACGACGTCCGGGGATCCGCTCTCCGCCCTTGTCGGCAGCACCCGTGCGCACGCCTTGCGACTGCTCGTTGAGGAGCGCACCACCGGCGATCTCGCCAGAGAACTCGCTGTCAGCCTGGCTGCCGCCTCCATGCAGGCCAAGACCCTCCGCGAGGCCGGCCTGATCGTCTCGCAGAGGGACGGCAAAGCCGTGTGGCACTGGTGCACGCCCCTGGGTCTGGATCTCCTCGTCCACGGGAGCCCATGAGTTTCAAGGGTTTCATCAGTTTCATGAGTGCGTGCAGGGCCGCGGAATAGGGTCGCCTCGTTCCCGGGCTGTCTCTACGCTCGGCGGAGCGGGATCGCGCGGTCCCGTAGGTTGCGGAGCCGTGGCAGAGCGGCCCATTGCGATCGTCGTGGGGGAGTCCCCCCTCACGACGACTGACGGAGTGCGGGCGGGCCTGCCCTGCTCTGTCCGCGGGTTCGAATCCCGCCGGCGCCGCAACCGACCGCTTTCCTGCTGGCGCTCGTGCACCTGCACCTGCACCTGCACCTGCACCTGCACCTGCTCCAACTCCTGCTCCGGCAACTGCTGCTGGGGCGTCGATGCCCGAAGCCACGGTGACGCGACCGCCTGAACCGCCGGCCGAGCTCCTCGTGTCTCTGTGGGGGCGGCCGCGCGAGGTCCGGACAGCGTGTGCAGGGGCCGATCGGTCAGTTCGCCGACGCCCAGCAGCTCCGCGGCCTCCGCCACCTCCCCGCTGCTGGCCGGCAACTCCCGCACCAGCAGCGGGAATCGACCGGCCGCCGGGCCTGCGGAATCCATCCGCAGGCCCGGCGGCGCCACGCCCACTCGGCCGCCGTCCTGGTCGGCCGGTCGCCCGCCGCAATCTGCCCGCCGACGTTGCGGTGCAGTCCCAGCACCGCGCGCAGCAGCGACGTCTTGCCCGATCCGTCGGTGCCGGTCAGCGCCACCCGCTCACCGGGCGCGACAGCGAGATCCACGTCTCGCACCACCTCCTGCCGCCCGTGACGACAGGAGACCTCGACCATGCGTATGCCGAGTCGTCCATCACGCCCTCCTCCCCACCGTCGCTGCGTGCCGCAGGCCGGAGGCGTGCGCCCCTGTCAAGGAGGGCTGTCGGACGCCGGACCCCTTGAGTTCCCGGCTTCCTTCGCCGGTCGTCCCGCGGGTACGTTCCGCGTCCTCCTCGGCGGCCCGCAGCATCGTGATCAGCTGGCCCCGGGCCCGTGCGACCCGCGACCGCACCGTGCCCACCGGACAGCCGGCCACCTGCGCCGCCTCCGCGTACGGCAGACCCAGGACCTGGGTGAGCACGAACGCGTCCCGCCGTTCGTCCGGCACGCCCGCGAGCAGGTCGCCGAGCGCCACCCCTTCCTCGAACCCCGGTAGGCCGCGCGGCTGGCACCGTTCCGCGGTCTCCTCCCAGTCGGCCAGGTCCGCCTTCCTCGGGCGCGCCGAGGCGGCGCGGTACCGGTCCACGACGACACGACGGGCGATCGACAGCAGCCAGGTACGGGCCGAGGAACGGCCGGCGAAGCGGGAGAGACTGCACAGTGCGCGCAGATACGTCTCCTGGGCGAGGTCGTCGGCCGACTGGGCATCGGTCAGGTGGGCGACGAACCGCCACACATCCTGCTGGGTGGCCCGGATGAACGCGTCCACCGCCGACGGATCGCCGGCGCGGGCCGCCACTGCAAGGGCGGTCACCTGCTCATCGTCCACCGCAGGCCTCCCGTTCCGGGAGCCGGCGGCCCGCGTGCAAGCCGGCGGCGTCGTGGCGGCGACGACGGCGCCGTGGTCACAAGGGACCTCAGAAGAGACCTCACAACGGGCATCACAAGGGCCATCACTAGGGGCAGGGAACGGGGCCGTGGCCCGGCGAACGGCGGCGCGTTCGAGCGCGCGCCGAGGGTGTATTCGTGTCATCGGGGATCAGTCCTCGGTGCACGGCCGCGCCGGCGCCGGACGGCGACAGGGCACGGCGGATGGACGGCCGTCGTCCCGTGACGTTCGCCGCCACCCCTCCGGTGGCAGGGCCGGGACGGCCGGCCGCAAGGCAGGGAGAGTCCCGCCGCGAGCCCGCGATCACGGGCGGCCACGACGGTGGTTGACGCCGCGCACCCATCGCCCCGCACCGATGCCGGCAGCCCGCCCACCGGCAGCCGCCGGAGCACGAGCGTGCGGACATCCGTCGGCGGGCCGCCGGGTCGGCCCGGCAGCCCGCGATGGACGCTCAGGGGTACGCCAACTCCCGCGGCGGCCCGCGCCGCGACTGCACATGGCACAGCAGCGCCGCCCGCAACCGGGCGACGGGAAGCTCCGCACGCGACCCGGCCCACGGGCTCGGCCGCCGTACGGGACCAACGAAACAGACGGTCAGGAGCCTGAGCGAGCCCACGGCCCACACGGCCACCATGCCCAGACAGCGCAGCAGTCGGAAGACTGCGGTCTCGCCCCACCACAGCCACAGCCCGCACACCACGGCGGCCACTCCATGACCGGCCACCATCCCGAGGGAGCTGTGTCCGCCGTGCACCACGGCGGACGACCCGGTCCCCATGTGCGTCTGTACCTGGACATGAGT
This sequence comes from Streptomyces sp. NPDC048506, assembly GCF_040651315.1. Lineage (NCBI taxonomy): Bacteria > Bacillati > Actinomycetota > Actinomycetes > Kitasatosporales > Streptomycetaceae > Streptomyces > Streptomyces sp. NPDC048506. The sequence continues at coordinate 29,796 of NZ_JBEZIX010000075.1, read as the reverse complement.
CATGCCCATGCCCACCCCCATGTCCGTGCCCATGTCCGTGCCCATCGGCATCCGCATGGTCAGGGCCACCGGCCGCTGCTGCGCCCAGGCGAACAGTTGGTGCAGCATCACCTGCACACCCAGGAGCCCGCCCACGATCGCGACCGGACCGCGCTCCCGACCCGCCGCCACCCAGGCTCCGACGCCCGTGGCCAGGAACGCGGCGGCCAGAGCCGACGGGGCGACATCGGAGCCGGACATCATCGCGTGGCCGGCCGCGGACAGCGCCACGCACACCGCGGCGAACAGCCCGGTGCGCACCCATCTCGACAGCGACTCGGCGGGCATAGCGCTGCCATGCTGCCACCCGGCCTGGCCGATTGGTGCTCCAGAAGCGAATTATCCGACCGGACGGAAGCCTTCCGACTGTTGTGAGCCGGCCGGTGCAACCATGCGCTGGTGCACGCGACACCCAAGCCGTGTGGGCCGTCGGTGGCACACGGGCCCGTGTCCGCTGGCGCCTGCTGCCGGGTCACCCCCACCACGCTGAACAATCGCCCACCGACGAGTGCCGCCTGAACTCCTCTTCGACTCAGGGCTGGGTGACGGTGACCTCTACGTGATTGCGCACGGGGGCGAGGCGGTCGGCCCGGTGGTCACCGGCTCCGTGGAGTACGGGCCCATGACGAGCGGCACCCCGCTCGTCGTGGTCCTCGGACATCAGCGATGCGGCGCCGTCAAGGCTGCGTACACGTCCCTGCGCGACGGCAAGCCGCTGCCCGGCAACCTCCAGGCGATCGTCCGCGCCCTACGGCCGGCGTACGACCAGGCAGTCCGCGAAGCGGGGACGGCGCGGCGGTCGCCGGGTCGGCTGCCGGACGCCCGCGTGGCTGGTCAGCCGGCCGGCACGACGTTGGTGGCTTCCACCGCGGGGCGCAGGGCCCGTGCCAGCCGCACGCCGTCGCCGACGGCCCAGAAGTGGGTGAAGAACAGCCGGGGTTTGTCCGTCAGGCCGTGGTTGTGGAGCTCGACGAGCTTGGCACCGGCCCGGCGCAGGATCACCAGCACCTCTTGGACCTCCTTGGCGATCATGGCGCAGTCGCCGCTGATCGCGGCCCGGCCGTCGCCCAGCGGCTGGAAGTTGAAGGCACTGGTCGACCCCAGGCCCGGGGGGAGCACCAGTCGGCCGTCGGTGACGGTCTCGCGGCGGACGAAGACGCACTTGTAGATGCCCTCGTCGGTGGAACCCTTGACGCCCAGCGCGGCATCGATGCCGGCGGTGTCGAGTTCGACGGGCGGCTCCGGCGAGAGCGGGAGGGGAGGCGGAGTGCCGGTGCGGTCGAACGCCGCGCGCAACCCGCGGGCGACGGCCAGCGGGTCGTCGCCGTGCGCGTGCACATGGATCCACCAGATGTTGGGAGCCTGGGAGAGCAGGTGCTTGTGGATGGCGGTCAGGCCGATCTCGTGCTCGTGCAGGACATCGGTGAACTGCTGTAGTTCGTCCTCGGTGACCACCACATCGCCCATCACCAGTGTGCTGTCGTCGGCGTAGCGGACGAAGGACACGTGCGAACCCAGGGCGAGCGCCGGTTTGACGGTGATCCTGCGGGAAACCACCCGGAGATCCCGGCGCGGGAGGCTCGTGTGGTACATCACGTCGCGCTTCATGTCGCCCATGCGCCCCAGCGTGCCGGCCACGCCCATCCACTCCGCCAGCTTGGTGCGCACTGGTTCGACCAGTTCGCGGCTCCGCGCCCGGGTCGCTCCGATGGGCCGGGCGCGGGCCGGTGTCGATGCCCCGACCAGCATCGGAGTCAGGGCGGCGGCGGCCAGCACGCGGCGTCGCGGCGCACCCGCTCGCGGGTCGGTGTCCTGCTGTCGGTCTCCAGCCATCACGTGAGCACCTCCATGACGAGATGGAAGCATGGCGGGCTGGATATACGGTCATGACCGCTCTCACTTGGGCTGGATGGGCTAAGTAGTTGTCGCGCGACGGGTGAGGCATTCGCGGTCGGGCTCCCTCGCGGACATCGGTGGACGCGGCGGCCCTTGGGCAGTCATCGGCGGATTCTGCCATCGGCGCTGTGCCGCACGGCTGTTGAGGCTGCGGAGCGGAGCGCGGTCGTGGTCCCGCCCCGGTGACCGCTCGGTGCTCCGTCGGCGACGGAGCGGGGGAGTGGCCGTGGTACCCCGGGGAGGTCGACCGGCCCGGGTGGAACGTGGTGTGAGGGGGCGTCGGACGGTGCGGCTCCGTCCCGGTCCGGGCGGAGCGTGCCGCACCGAGCCGCACGCGGAACCTCAGAAGAAGCGCAAATTATCGGCAGAAGGCTTTGATGCGGCGGTCACCTCCTGCGAAGGTTTCGGCCAGCTCAGTCGCCCGAGATCTCCGGAGGCGTCATGCCCGTCCGTCGTACTGTGGTCGCCGCAGCATCCGCAGCGGTGATCGCAGTCCCCCTGGTCTTCTCCCTCAGCGCCGGTGCCCACCCAGGGACCGGCACCACGCCCTCCACCGCCTTGGCCGCATCCGAATCCGGCCTCAAGCCGCCCGGCAAGGAAGCCGTCGCCACCGGCAGCGGGGGAGCGGTCGCCAGCGTCAACCCGTACGCCTCCCAGGCCGGCATCGACGTTCTGCGTCGTGGTGGCAACGCCGTCGACGCGGCGGTCGCCACCGCTGCCACCCTGGGGGTCGTCGAGCCGTACTCGGCGGGAATCGGCGGCGGTGGTTACTTCACGTACTACAACGCCCGCACCGGCAAGGTGAGGACCCTCGACGGCCGGGAGACCGCCCCGGCCCGTATGAAGTCGGATGCGTTCATCGATCCGTCGACGGGCAAGCCCATTCCGTTCTCCGAAGCCGTCAATTCCGGATTGTCCGTGGGCATACCGGGCACACCGGCGACGTGGCAGAAGGCGCTGAAGCACTGGGGAACCATCCCGCTCGCCCAGGCCCTGCGACCCGCCACCCGGATCGCCGACAAGGGCTTCGTCGTCAATGACGAGTTCCGGGCCCAGACCGAGATGAACGAGGAGCGCTTCCGGAAGATCTCCTCCACCGCGGAGCTCTTTCTGCCGAACGGTGAACTGCCCGTCGTGGGGTCGCGCTTCCGCAATCCGGACCTCGCCCGTACCTACCGGGAACTCGCCCGCAAGGGGGTGGGCGCCCTCTACCGCGGCACGATCGGGCGCGACATCGTCAGGACCGTGCAGCACCCGCCCGTGGCACCGGACTCCACCGCGACGGTGCGCCCCGGCCTGATGGAGACCGGGGATCTCGCGGACTACACCGCGCTGCGCCGCGACCCGACGCACCTCGCCTACCGCGGCCTCGACGTGTACTCCATGGCACCGTCGTCCTCCGGCGGCACCACCGTCGGCGAGGCGCTCAACATCCTGGAGAACTTCCCGCTGTCCGCCGGCGACCGGGTCCAGGCGCTGCACCACTACCTGGAGGCCAGCCGCATCGCGTTCGCCGACCGCAACCGGTGGGTGGGTGACCCGGCCTTCTCCGACGTGCCGACCAAGGAGCTGCTCGGCAAGCCGTTCGCCAAGGACCGCGCCTGCCTGATCAGCCCCACGGCCACCCTCACCAGCCCGCTCGCACCCGCGGATCCGCGCAACCCAGGATCCCGGTGTGCGCAGCGCACCGGCAGCCCGGAGCCCTACGAGGGCCCCTCGACCACGCATCTGGTGGCCTCCGACCGCTGGGGCAACGTGGTGTCGTACACCCTCACCATCGAGCAGACCGGCGGCTCCGCGATCACCGTGCCCGGACGCGGATTCCTGCTCAACAACGAGCTGACCGACTTCGACTTCACCCCGCTCGCCAAGGACGTGCCCGGCCCGAACCTGCCCGGTCCCGGCAAGCGCCCGCGCAGCAGCATGTCACCGACGATCGTCTTGAAGGACGGCCATCCGTACCTCGCCGTCGGCTCTCCCGGTGGGGCCACGATCATCACGACCGTGCTTCAGACCCTGGTCAACCGGGTCGACCTGGGGATGACGTTGCCCGAAGCGGTCGCCGCACCGCGGATCTCACAGCGCAACCGCGCGGACACCGAGGCCGAACCGGCGTTCCTCGACTCCCCTGAGCGCGCCGCGCTGGAACGCCTCGGCCAGCACTTCGTGGAGGCCCCCAAGACCTTCACCCCCTCGCCGGAGATCGGTGCCGTCGCCGCCCTGGAGTTCCTCCATGACGGCCGGATCCAGGCGGTCGCCGAACCGAAGCGACGGGGCGGTGGATCCGCGATGGTGCTCCACGAGTCCGGCGCCGCGGGGAGTGCGCAGTAGCCGCACGGATCACCCGGGTCGTCGCCCCTCCCCGATCTGAGCGACGACCCGGACCTCCGGTGCGGTGACGGTTTCCGCGCCGCACCGCGCCGGAGGATCAGAAACTCGGAGGGGTCTCGGCCCAGACGCAGACCGCCGGGACGTCGCCGGGGTTGCTGTAGCGGTGCGGGGTGGTGGAGGGGAAGCTGACGCAGTCGCCGGGCCCCAGGCGGTGGTGGACACCGTCGACCCAGTAGTCCAGTGCGCCGCTGAGCAGGACGCCGACCTCCTCGCCGGTGTGGCTGTGCGGCCGGTCGCCGGACGAGGCCCCCGGGGCCACCTCCAGCATCATCATCTCCAGCCTGCCGCCGTGGTCGGGGTTCAGGAGGGTGTAGGTGACCCCGTCCACCCCGGCCCGGGTCAGCTCGACGCGCTGGTCGGGGCGGGTCAGGACGCGCTGCTCGCGGTCGACGGCGTGCAGCAGCCGGCTGAGGGTGGTGCCGAGGGCGTTCACGATTGTGCGCAGCGTGTTGATCGTCGGGCTGTTGACGTCCCGCTCGACGTTGCTGAGGTAGCTCCGGGACAGCCCCGTCCTCTCGGCGAGCTGTTCCAGCGTGAGGCCCCGCGCCTGTCGCTCGCGGCGCAGGTGACGGCCGATGCCGTCACCGGCGTCGGCTGTCGCGCCCTGATCGCCGTCCTTCGCCACGCGCCCCTCACCCTTCCGAATGTCGTCTAAATGCGATGCTCGATCCACTATATCGTTTGCCCCTCCGTCTCATATCCTCTACTGTCCGTCTTCTATAGACGACATCGAGGTGGGCGCCAGCTCGCCGACCGTCCCGCCGAGAACCATGAGGACAGATGGACTCCGCTGCCGCTTCCGCCCCCACCTCCGCCGCCGCCGCCGGCAACCGAGCCCGCGCACTGCCCGAACTCCGCCTCCACCTGGGCGCGTTGGAGCACAACGTGGACCTCATGGCGGAGTGGTGCCGTGCGCGCCACCTCGAACTGTGCCCCCACATCAAGACCACGATGACCCGCCCCGTGGTCGAGCGGCAGCTCGCCGCCGGCGCCTGGGGCGTGACGGTGGCCACCGCCCGCCAGGCCGACATCGCGCTGAGCTGGGGGGTGCGCCGGATCCTCATCGCCAACCAGGTCGTCCACCCCGCCGACCTGGCGCTCCTGCGCCAACGCCTCGACACCACGCCCGACCTGGAGCTCTTCTGCCTCGTCGACTCCCCGGCCGGGCTCCGGTACGCCGGTGCGATCATGGCGGGCGCCGACAATCCGCTCCGGATGCTGGTCGACGTCGGCGTGCCGGGCGGCCGTACCGGAGTGCGCGGCGCCGCCGAGGCGTACGAGCTGGGGGCGGCCGTGGCGCAGGCGGCGGACGGGCTGAAGCTGACCGGTGTGGCCGGCTACGAGGGCGTACGCCCCAACCACCGGGACGCCGCCACGCTCGCCGCGGTCGACGCCCACTGTCGTACGACGGCCGATGCCTTCGCCTCCCTCGTCCCGCTGTTCCAGACCCCGCGGCCGGTCTTCAGCATGGGCGGCTCGGCCTTTCCCGACCGGGTCGCCGACGCCGCGGCGGACCTCGCGCGCCGGTGCGCCGATCTGCCCCTGGTGCCCGTACTGCGCTCCGGCTGCTACGTCACCCACGACCACGGGACCTACGCCCAGGTCTCGCCGCTGCCCGGCCTGCGCCCGGCGCTCACCGTCCGGGCCGCCGTCCTGTCCACCCCCGAGCCCGGCACCGCCGTCGTCGGCGCCGGGAAGCGTGAACTCCCCTACGACGCCGGCCTGCCCGTCCTCCTCGCCGCGTACGCGGAGAACGGCACGCCGCGTCCCGTGGCCCGGGGCACCGCAGCCCAGATCTACGACCATCACCTGGTCCTCGCCGACACGGCGGGGCTGGCCGTGGGCGACACGGTCGACCTCGGCATCTCCCACCCCTGCGCGGCCTTCGACCGCTGGCCGGACATCGCCGTCACCGACGAGGAGGGAGAGGTGCGGGACGTGTGGCACCCGCGGTTCCACCGGTAGCCGGAACCGCACGGCAACGGCCCGACCGGTGTCGTCGGCCGCTGCCGGCACGACAACCGCTCGGCAGCGCACACACCTACGAGGTTCCCGGACGGGCCGTCACGCCCGTCCGGGAACCTCGATTCCGTACCGGAGACTTCAGTACCGCCAGGTGCCGCCGCTGACGTGCCCGTGTCGGGAGAGGACGCCGGGCCTGCCGGATGCGGTGTGCCGAGCGGCTGACGACATCACCGTCGGACCCGGGAGCGCCGCATCGGAGGCCGGGGCCGGGCGGTCAGTGTGCGGCACAGCTGCCGGCCGCGCACGCGTCGAGCCAGGTGTTGAAGTCGTTGTCGTAGCGGGTGCCGATCTCGGAGTTGTAGACGGCGTATCCGCCCGCGTAGTCGCCGGCCCGGAACTTGCCGAGCATGTTCTGGATGTCCGCGGGGTGCTTCTCGAACATGTACCGCACCGCGAGGTAGCCCCACGGGTAGGTGCGGGTCACGTCACTGTTGGCGTACGTGCTCTGCCACAGCGTGCTCAGCGTGTAGGTGTGCTTGCCGGCTTCGGCGACCGCCCCGGTGTCGGTGATGTTGCGGTAGCTGTAGGAGACGTACTCGGCCAGGCCCTCGATCCACCAGATGTCCGGAACGGTGGTCTGCTGGTTGAAGTCGCCCTTCATGTCGTAGCGGGCGTCGAGGTAGTGCGTGTACTCGTGGTTCAGGTTCCAGATCCGAGCCGGGAAGCCGTTGTCGTCGCTCCTCTGGTACATGATGGAACGGGGCTGGTTGTTGGAGGCGGTCGGGTCACCGATCATGGTGATGCCGCCGTTGTTGGTGTCGACGCCGAATATCGGCCCGGCGTAGGTGCGGTAGTCGGCGGGACTGCCGAAGACCACGACCTCGATGGTGTTCTCGTACTGGTTGGGTATCGCGCCGCCGTCCTGCGCGATGCTGTGGAAGTACCCGTCCTGCTTCTGGAGGCTGGCGCAGGCGGCGTCGAGGTCCTCGGCGGTCAGCGACTGCGCCCGGATGGTGCGTGTCTCGTCACAGGCGTGGGTGATCGGCAGCGCGGCCTTGGTGAGCTGGTCGGTCAGGTCGCAGGTGCCGTAGAACGAGCAGTTGGCCTTGTCGTAGGAGTCGGCCATGTTGGCCACGCCGACCCACAGCGGGGCGGTCCGACCGGTGATCGACGAGGCGTCCAGCAGCCCCTTCATCAGCGGCTGCACCTTGTCGTGGAGCTCCGGGTGCTGGATGAAGCGGCTCGTCTCGGTGCCGGCGTTGGAGGTCAGGAAGGAGTTGTTGGTGCCCAGCAGGTCGAGGTGGTTGCGGGCGAAGGAGTCGAGAGTGTCGATGATGCTCGGGTCCTTCGTGACCGCCTGGACGAAGGCGGTGTTCTGATGCCCTCGGAACAGCGGCGTGTAGGCGCTGTTGACCGCGTTCACCATGCTGGGGAACGCGTCGTAGGAGCTGTTGTAGGCGTTCAGGACCTTCTGGTAAGTGCTGAGGTACCGGCCCTGCTCGTTGGCGCTGTCGGTGAGGATGAGCGCCTCGCCGGCGATGGCGCCGTTCGCGTCGCTGACGTCCATGAAGTGCTGGCCGGCGAGGAACGTGTCCAGCGCGCCTTCGATGGCGGTCGCCAGGTCCTGGCCGTACTTGCCGACGTCGTCGGGGTGGTAGTACTGGACGTAGTACCCGGCGCGCAGGAAGAGGATGAGCTGCTGCACGTTGGTCGAATTGTCACCGGGGTACGACGACGCGAGGCTCTGGAAGGCGTTGGCCACGGTGACCATCTGGGGCTCTTGGAACACGTCGTGCGCGTCCTTGCCGGTGATGGCGAACAGCGTGTTGACGCAGTCGGTGGTCGACGCCTTGACGAAGTCGACCAGCTCCGGTCCGCTCTTGCCGCCGAAGTCGCCCGGCGTGCAGGACGCCGCACGGCCGTGGCCGCGCCGGCTGTGGTGGGTCGCCTTCACCGGCGCCCGCTGCGGGCGGAGTTGGGCCGTGGCGAGCGGCTTGCTCTGCACATCGGCGCGGTCCGACGTCGAGGTGGTCGGGCCCGTCGGCGGCAGCGGCCGCACCGCGTGGTGGGATCCGGTGACGGCCTTGGCGGCGTGCGGCGCACTGGGTACCGCGAGTGACGGGGTGGCCAGCAGACCGAGGGACGCGACGAACGCCGTCAGACCAGTGACCAGGAATCTGTGTGGGGGGAAACGATGGCGCATTACCACTCCTTTGCGAGCTCAGCGCCTGGGGGGAGATTGACAGGTGCCTGGCAGGGACTGTCCCACTCCTCCTGACCGCAAGACCATGGGCTGGGGGACAGCACCATCCGCGGACCCGCCACAACATCCGTCCTGGAACTGCCGGTTCGCCCGGCACGGGGACGGCCCCGGGATCAGGTCGACGCCGGCCCGAAGCCGTGCGCACCGTGCGCGCCGTCCGCCCCGTACGTCCGTGACGCCCATGCCTGGAAGTGCGGCGACCGGGCGACGAGATCGCGATAGGACGCGGTGGCGGAGCGGAAGAGCGTCTCCGCGACCTCGTCGGTCACGCTGTCGCGCCGCCAGACCAGCAGATACCGGCACCACAACGGGGCGCCGATCAGCGGCTTTATGAGCACCCCGGGGATCGGTCGGAGCGTCGCCTGTACGACGGAGACCCCGAGCCCGTCGGCGATCATGTTCTGCAACTGGAGCTGGTCGCCGAGGAATTCGTGGACCGCCGCCGGGGTGAAACCGGCCTCGTCGCATGCCGCGTAGAACACTCCCGGCCAACCGGCGCCGTCGTCAGGGGTCAGGAACCAGGCGTCGTCGGCCAGGTCGGCGAGCGCGACCTCCATGTGGCGCTTCACCCGGTGGTGCGCAGGTACCGCGACGAACGTCGGCTCGACGACGATCCCGCGGTGCATCATGGCGGCGGAGTGTCGCAACTCCTGACCGGGATAGTCCACGCCGATCGCCGCGTCCACCTCGCCCTTCTCCAGACGCTCCACGATCTCCGAGGAGGCGTAGACGCTGCTGACGGTCAGCGCCAGCTCCGGCAGACGACTGCGGACCCGGACGACCATGCCGGAGAGGACCGGCGAGTTGGTCGCGGCCAGGCGGAGGACCTGACGCGCTCCGGACGCGGAGTCCGCCGGTCGGCGCCCGATGGTATCGGCACGTTCCAGAATCTCGCGCGCCTGGGCGAGGACTTCCGCACCGTACCGGGTCGGCTCCACGCCCGACGCATGGCGCTCGAACAGCGGCTCGCCGAAGTGGCCCTCGATCCGCTGGAGTTGTGCGCTCACCGCCTGCTGTGAGTACCTCAGGATCCTCGCGGCCCGGCCCAGGCTCCCGGCGTCGGCGATCGCACACAAGGCACGCAGGTGTCGAAGTTCCAGATCCATCCGCTCCGCTCCACGTCATGTGCTGTTCGGACAAAAGCAAACCCAACGACAACCAGTACAATCGCACAGGCGTTCCGGCGGAAGATCGCCCTGCGACACGGCGCGACCAGGAACGCAGTTCAGCCATGGATCACGAACTCGGTGGCTGCGGCGCGGTGTTCAGGCGGTGTGGAACGTGTTCACGCCCTCCGTGCGGGAAGCGGCTTGCGGCCGGCCGGCATCGCGGGGTGTCCTGGGCTCGCGGTCGCCGTGGCACATGCTCAAGGGCCCGCCGACCCTGCTCCGGCCGCGCGCCCCGCGGGCACCGGCGACGGCCGTGCTGCGCCCCCCGTCAGCCCGGCCGAACGTGGCCGAACGCCTGCGGTCGGGCCGCGAAGTGCTCTGAAGGAGACGGGGTGCGCCGACGGAGACAGGGTGTTCTGACGAGGCCAGGGTGCTCTGACGAAGCCAGGGTGCTCTGAAGAGGCGAGCAGCTACTGCTGTGCTCGGGTGCAGGAGAGCCCGTTCGTCGGCACGGCTCCGGCCGGAACGGGCTGGTGGCGCAGGCGGCGGGCGACCGGCAGGACGGCGGCGCCGAGGAGGAACCCGTAGCAGGCCACCAGGCCGTGCCCGTTGTCCTGCGCGATCCACATCGCCGCCCCTGCCGCGGGCACGCTCACCGCCAGCAGCCGCTCCTTGGTGTCGGTGCTGGTCAGCAGGAGCCCCGCCGCGAGCGTGGCGGCCAGGAAGTACGTCGCGCCGGAACTACCGGCGAAATTACGCGGATCGGTGCTGTGGGCGGTTTCGCCGAACAGCGCGTCGATCTGCTGGGGGAGCAGGATTCCTGCGGCGAACAGCGCCATCATGAGCGGACCACGCCAAAACCACTGCGCCAGCGCGGCGATCACCGCGAGGGTGACGAGGTTCCAGACGGCCCCGAAGGCCCCGCCGTTCTGCATGAAGACCGAGGTCACCACACGCCACCAGCCGCTCTTGCGCGGATCTCCGTCGAGGGCGCCCATGGCCCCGGACCAGCTCAGCTGCAACACCACCGCGCCGACCGCCACGGCGGTGAGCGCCACCGCCGCCCAGGGAACCGGCCGCCGGCGGATCGTGCCTTCGCCGATCAGGGCCAAGCCGCTCTTGAACAGCAGCACCATCAGTGCCGCAGTCGTCAGATTGAACAGAATTGCGTCCACGCAGCTCATCCCCCGTGAAAGAGCGTCGTTCCAGGTCGACGCTCACCATAGCCAATGGGCTGGTTCCCCTGATCGCGCAGCCCGGGCCTCGAAGCGGCCGGGGCGGCGCGGACGCTTCACTGGGTGGGCGCCGCGCCACCGTGGGTCATCGGGCGCCGGACACCGGGATCCCCCGGGAGGCCACGGCCTTGGGTGGAACACTCAACGTCGGCGAGGCAGGCTGGACCCATGCGGTCGCTCTTCCGCTCACCTCTTGGCCCGGGAGCCGGTGGTCATGGGAGGGTCCTCTTCGCGCTGGCGCAGTGTGTGCCCTTCGCGATCGCGCTGGTCGTCCTGGGCATCGAGCTCTCGCCCGCCCACGCCCTGGTCACCGGCCCGGTCCTCACCGCGACGCCGGCGCTGGCCGCGCTGACGATGGGCCCGAAGGGCACCCTCTCCACGGCCGGCGTCGCGCTGGCCGTCAACATGACCACCGCCTCCGTCAACCACGCCTGGGGCACCCCCCAGGTCTTCGGTAACTTGCTGGGCCTGTTTCTCGTGTCCGTGGCCAGCGTCACGATGAGTAACGCGGTGCGTACGCGCAGGCAGAGCGAGCTCGACCAGATGCGCCGGATCGCCGTGGCCGCACAGGACGTCATCCTCCGGCCCGTCCCCGCGCGGCTCGGCCCCGTACAGGCGGGCAGCCTGTGCCTCGCGGCCGGGACCGGGGCACAGGTCGGGGGCGATCTGTACGAGGCCGTGCAGACTCCGTACGGGGTCCGGATGATCGTGGGGGACGTGCGCGGCAAGGGGCTGTCCGCGGTGCGCGCGGTCGCGGTGGCACTGGGCGCGTTTCGGGAGGCCGTGCACTACGAGGACGACCTGGTCGAGGTGATGAACCGCTGCGCGGCCGCGCTGCGACGGGAGGTCACCGTGCCGGGCGCGTACGCTCCGGAAGCCCTGATCGAGGGGTTCACCACCGCGCTGCTGGCCGAGGTGCCCGACGAACCCGTCGTGCACCTGGTCAACCGTGGCCATCCGCCGCCGCTGATGCTGCACCAGGGCCGGGTTCGGTCCCTGATGCCCACCACGGCACTGCCGCCCCTCGGCCTGGAGGACCTGATCACCGGCCTTCCCGAAAAGCCCGAGAGCTATCCGTTCGCACCCGGCGACCGTCTCCTGCTCTACACCGACGGCGTGATCGAAGCCCGCAACCCGCACAACGACTTCTTCCCCCTCCCCGAAGCCATGCAGGCGGTGCACGCGCTCGCCCCGCAGGACTTCCTGGACGCACTGCACCAGGCATTGCTCCGCCACACCGAAGGCCACTTGGCGGACGACGTGGCGATGATCCTCGTCGACCGGCTTGACGACGATCGCGGGCGGTCGTAGGAGGCGGTGGTAGAGGGCGGCGGCCGTAGTCGTAGAGGGCGGCGGCCGTAGAAGTCCCGGCCGACTCCGCCCTCCGAGCCACCCTCCGAGCCGGACGGCCGGGGCCCGCAGGTCGTCCGAGCCCCCGCAGGGCGACCAACCGTGCCGGACGGCGGAGTCGGCCCGCTGGATAGAGTCCGCCCCGAGGACGACGATCATCCGGCACAACGAGGGGAACGGATTGAGCACCACGGTATGGCTCCACAACTCCGGTCGGCACGCCGAGCCGCTGCCAGGGGCGGAGGGTGTCCACCACTGGTGGGAGATACGCACCAGCGGCCCTGCCCAGCAGGAGGATGTGGCCGCCGCGGCCGGCGGAGTGCCCTCGCCGCCGACCTTGCCGACCTTCGCGTTCCTGGAGCGGGACCTGTCCTCGGGCGGTATCGACGGCTATCGCGCGGCGCGCAAGCAAGGCGCCCGGTCGTTCCTGCTCTGGGCGGACGCTCAGCGGCAGCGCCTGCTGGCGCGGGTGGTGACCACGTCCGCGACGAAGGGCAGCGGCGCCGTCTTCGAGGTGCTGGGCGGGAGCGGGGAGTCCCTGGCGCTGATCACCCACCAGCGGGCGATGAGCAACGGCCAGGGCAGGGCGCGCTGGACGGTGCAACAGGCGAACGGACAGACCGCGGTCGGCATCAAGGGCCGTCTGTTCTGGTGGTACGTGTGGTGGCTGCTGTTTCCGCTGTGGGTGGCCATCGCCGTCGGCAGTGTCGTCGCCGGCAGCGGTGACATCGCCCGGATGCCGCGCAGCATCCGCTGGCGGGCGGCCGGGAAGGAGGTCCTCAACTGGACCGACTGCGGGACGGACTTCGCCCTGACGACTCTGGGCGACGGATGGGACCCGCGGGTCACCGCGGCCCTCACCGCCCTGGTCAACAGTCACGAGGGCTGGCTGGGCAAGCCGTGGGACGACGGCCGCTGAGCCGTCGACGCCGTCGGTCAACTCTCCCTGTCCGTCGCGCAGTTCGGCAGACGACCGATCCCCGGACCACCTCAGCGGTGCAACAGCATGGTGGTCTGTGCCATCGTCCTCCCGGTCCGCCGGTCCGCCGGCCCGGATGCCCGCTGCTACGCCACCCGTGGTTCGGCCGGCCCTGGCCCGGCACGCCCCGGCGTCGTGCCGGACCTTAAGGTTGCCCGGTGAGCAGGGACATCCGTATGGGGTCGTCTCCTTCGGCAGCAACGACATGGTCGAGGAGGACGGCACGGTCCGTGTCGCCGCGGCCCGCTGCCTGGACAACCTGGCCTCGATCCTCGACGAGAGCAAACGGCGGGCGATCGCCGCACTGGTGGTAGGGCCCCCACCGGTCATCGACGCAGGCGAAGACCATCTGCGACGGACCGCGACACTCGCCGATGCGATGGCCGCCCTCTGCCGCCGACGACACGTCCCGTTCGTCGCCACGACCCAGGACCTCGCCAACAACCCCACCTGGACCGGCGAAGCGCTGGCCGGCGACGGTGCCCACCCGGGCAGCGGCGGCTACCAGAGCCTGACCGCCCTCGTCCTCGCCGGCCCATGGCACGAATGGATCGCCCACCCCGGCAGGTAGCTGCTGATGAGCGGATCGATGGAGCCCAGGGCCACGAAGCCGCCGCACTTCGTCTGTTTCCTTCCCTCGTCGCCGACGAACAGAAAGCCGTCGTTCTCGACCAGGACAGCCGCCGGCGTCCGGGCCCCGGCGTCTCCTGCGCTGGATTGACAGGAAGCGTGGTGACGTGACCGACCGGATTTGCCTTCGAGTGGACTCCAGCATCCACACTGATCACGACAGGATCCGTGCAGCACAAGAAAGGCGGCAGCTCATGGACACGACGAACCGTGCGGGGCACCCTCTGCCGTACGACACGTACCGACAGGCGATCGAGCGGGAAACCCTGCACTTCGCCGAGGTGGTCCAGGGCGCGGATCCCGCGACCGCCGTGCCGTCCTGTCCCGACTGGACGCTGACCGAGCTGACCCAGCACGTGGGAGCGTTGCAGCGCTGGTTCTGTACGCTGCTGGCCCAGCTGGTGCAGGAGCCTCCGCGCAGCCGCGACGTGGAGTTGGGGCTGCCGGATCGTGTGGAGGAGTACGCAGCCTGGGTGGCCGCGGGCGTACCCGCAGTGGCCGGCGTGCTGCGGACCACGGATCCCCAGGCGGCGATGTGGGCCTGGGGTGCGGACCAGCACGCGCGGTTCTGGGCCCGCCGGATGCTGTTCGAAACGCTGGTGCACCGGGTGGACGCGGAACGTGCCGTCGGCCGGGAGTCGGACATCGACCCCGTACTGGCGGCGGACGGGGTGGACGAATTCCTCGTCAACCTGCCCTACGCGGGCCTCTTCGCCCCGGCCGTGAAGAAGCTGCACGGCAATGGCGAGACCATCGCCTTCCAGTCCGTGGACGCCACCGGCGGCATCGGCGAGGAGTGGCGGGTGCAACTGGAGCCGAACGGGTTCCGTCTGCTGCCGGGGGCGGAGGCCGATACCGCGCCGTCCGAGGCGCAGGCAGTGGTACGCGGACAGGCGGCGGACCTCCTCCTGCTGCTCTACGGGCGGCGGTCGTACCAGGAGACCGCCTTCGACGTCTCGGGCGAGGCCACGGCACTCGACCACTGGTTCACCCACACGGCCTTCTGACCCTTGGACGGTTCCGCCCCAAGGGTCAGTCGGCCTCCAGCAGCGCGGATTCACCTTGCCGACGTTGTGCGGAGGCTTCCGTGCCAGGTTTCGCGGGTCGGGTTCGCTCGGCCCATGCGGCCACCGAAGGGCCTGCCGCGCCCAGGCTTGCGAAGAATGTGCCGAGGAGTAGCCATCCCGAGTGTCCGAGCGCCAGGACTGCTCCGGTCAGGATCACGGGGGCGAGGGCTTGGCCTGCGTCGAAGCCGATACCGAAGAGGCCCTGATATTGCCCTTGGGCATGGTCGGGTGCGAGACCGAAGCCGAGCGCGAAGCCGGCCGAGGACTCCCACACCTCTCCGACGCTGTGGATGCACACGGCAAGGACGGCGAGTGCCGGCGCGACCCAGGCGGGAACATCGGCTGTCAGCGCCATCAACGGGCAGCTGACGAGGAACAGGAGCCCGGCGAGGCGGAATGCGCGGCTGCCCTGTCGTGGGCTTTCCACCTTGGAGCCGAGTCTGCTTTGGAGCAGCACGCAGACGCCGCTGTTGATCGCGTAGACCGCTGCCACGGTCCAGCGCGGTGCGTCGGTGTGGGCGGTGAGCCAGATCGGCAGCAGCAGGGAGACGGTCTGGTATTGCAGGCCCATGGCACTGTAGAGCGCGACGAAGGACACATACGGCCGGTCGGCCAGGACGGACCACTGACGGTGCTCCTTGGGCCGGGGCAGAGGACGGTAGTTCGGGACGCCCAGGAACACGATCAGTCCGGCACAGGCGAAGCTGGCGGCGTTGGCGAGGATCAGCCCGGTGTAGGCAGGGCGAGTGTTGATCTGGATGGCGAAGGCCGCACCCAGGGTGCCCACGACGACGCCGAGATTGACGAACGTGCGGAGTCTGGCCCGGAAGGCGGCCGGGCGTTCCCCGCCGACTCTTGCGACGAGCGCACCGCCCGCGGCGCCGCTTGCCGTGGCAGCCAGCCGGTCCAGTGTGGCGACGAGCGTGAACGCGAGCCAACTGTTGATGAAGACGAAAGCCGCCATCGTGGCGGCCTGCAAGGTGAGGGTCATCAGCCAGATCGTGCGTGGTCCGTAACGGTCGGCTAGATTTCCCGCCGGTATGCCGGCCGCCAAGCCGCTGAGGCCAGCGATCGTCAGGCCCGCTCCCACCTGTGTGGCGGGCAGGTGCACCACGAGCGTGAAGTAGAGGATGGCAGCGGTGTTGAAGAGACCGTTGCCTACCCTGCTGACGAAACTGGCGATGATCAGAGCTCGCTGCGGACCGGAAGCCGGCCCGCTGGGTACCCGCTGCTTGGACCCCCTCTTGATCTTGGACCCCCTCTTGATCATGTCGATCAGGCTAACAGTGGCATCTCTCCAGGGTTCCGTGCGGTCTGCGTGATCCCACCCGGGAACTGCCACTCATCGCGTAAGGGTGGTTGAGAGCCTGATCGTTGACTAATCGGGCTGCTGGATGGGGTGATCGTCGTGGGCGGGAGGGCATGGAATGGAGGGTCGTGGTGGCCGCCCGGCCCGGTACTGCGAGCCGGATGGGGCGCCAACCGCAGCTGTACTCCCTGGCCTGAGCGGGAGGCTTCTGGCCCCGGCAGAGCCCGAGTGGTCGACATCAGCGTCCGGCTCGGCCGCCCGTGTCGAGGCCATCGAGGAGTGTGAGTTCTTCCTCCGTCAGTTGCAGGGTTCCTGCCGCCAGGTTGTCGACGAGGTGGTCCGGGCGGCCCGTTCCGGGGATGGCCAGGACATGTCCGCCTTGCCGCAGTGTCCATGCCAGACGTACCTGTGACGGCGACACCCCGTGGGCACGAGCGACGGTGAGGATCTGCTCGTGCTCTGCCTGGACGGCTCCTGACTCCCGTCCCTCGCCGGCGATGGAGAAGAACGGCACGAACGCAATGCCGTGTGTGGCGCACGCTCGGAGCAGCGCCTCGCCGCCACGTGCGTCGATGCCGTAGCGGTTCTGCACGCACACCACGGGGGCGATCGCCCGGGCTTCGGCCAGGTGATCGGGGCGGGCATTGGAGATACCGAGGTGGCGGACGAGCCCGGCGTCGCGCAGCTCGGAAAGGGCCCCGAAGTGCTCGCTGATCGAGGCCTGGCCCATGATGCGCAGGTTGACCACGTCGAGGTGGTCACGGCCGAGCTGACGCAGGTTCTCCTCGACCTGGCCGCGCAGTTGGTCAGGGCGCGCCGGGGTGGTCCACTCGCCCGACGCATCGCGCGTGGGGCCGACCTTGGTGGCGATGACCAGGTCGTCCGGGTACGGTGCCAGCGCCGAGTTGATCAACTCGTTGGCGGAGCGCAGCGCCGAGAAGTAGAACGCCGCGGTGTCGATGTGGTTGACGCCGAGCTCAACGGCGCGGCGCAGCACGCCGATCACCTGGCTGCGATCACGCGGGGTGCCCTCGTGGAAGGCAGCGCTGCCGGTGAGGCGCATGGCGCCGAGTCCGATCCGGTTGACCGTCAGGTCCCCGAGCCGCCAGGTGCCCGCAGCTCCCGCAGAGACCTCGTCCGATGCCATCTGTCCCACCAGCTCCTTTCGAACAGCCCTCGCCCCTGAGAGGTTTGAGACGAGGTAGGCGCCGAGTATGCGCGGACGAGAGCCGTGCCGAGAAGCCATCTGGTGGCGGGGGAATGTCACACCGTGATCGGGAATCTGCACACGGCACGCGCCGTTATGGATAGTGGTGCTCGCCTCTCGTGGAATCCCGTACGAGCGGAACGGATGAGGAGAGTGTGGTGGCGGCCGCGTGAACTCCGGTGCGGGCGTGCGGCTGGGGGAGTCGGCGGCAAAGGAGGCGCTGGCACTGGCCCGTGTCGGAACGAGCCTGGCCTTTCAGGACGCGATCTGGCTGCTGCTGGTCGCCCATTGATACGGTCCGATCATGTCGCGCTTGGTGGAAGTCCCTGGGTACATACGCTTCTGGACCGCCTCCGCCATATCGGCCTTCGGTTCTCAGATCACGGGACTCGCCCTACAGATCCTCACCGCCGTGACGCTGAGCGCATCTGCCACAGAGGTGGGTTTCGTCAACGCCGCGCGCTGGCTTCCCTATCTGCTCTTCGGACTTGTCGCCGGGGTCCTGGTGGACCGCTGCCGGCGTAGACCCATGCTGGTCGCCATGGACCTCGCGCGGGCAGTGCTCCTCGCCGCGATCCCCCTGCTGTACGCAGTGGGCCAGCTCAGCATCGCCACACTGTGCGCGTTCACCTTCGCGTTCGGGGTGCTGAGCCTGCTGTTCGAGGCGGCCAATCAATCGTACGTACCGCGGCTGGTGCCGAAGGAACTACTCAACGCGGGGTACGCCCGTACCGAGCAGGCAAGCGCGGTGGCCGGCTCGGCCGGACCGCTGATCGCCGGGGTGCTGATCAAATTCGTGGGTGCGCCCTTCGCCGTGCTGGTCGACGCCCTCACCTATCTCGTCTCCGGCGCGCTGATCGCCTCGCTCCGGGCTGATGACCCCGTCCCCGACCGAGGCACGCGGCGAAGCATCGGCAGCGAGCTGCGCGAGGGTGTGGCCTGGGTCTACCGGCACCGGACCCTGGCGCCCATGGCCCTGACCTCGCACGCGATGCTCCTGTTCAACACCATGGTGACCACGGTGTTCGTGGTCTTCGCGCTGCGCGAGCTGAGGATCGGCGACTTCGGTCTGGCGGTCACCTACGCATGCGGGGCGGTGGGCGGGGTGATCGGTGGTGCGCTCTCAGGGCTCGTGATCAGAAGGCTCGATGTCGGCGCCACCCTGATCACCTTCCGCCTGCTCGCCGCCTTCGGCTGGCTGCCCATGCTCCTTGCCGAGCGGGGGCCATGGGCGCTGCCCACTGTGTCATTGGCCTTCTTCATCGTCTTCCTGGCCATCACCATCGAAAGCCCGGTGGAGCTGAGCTATCGGCAATCAGTGACGCCCGACCGACTGGCCGGGCGGATGAACGCCACGATCCGCTCGTTCAACTGGGGGATGGTGGCGGTGGGGGCACCTCTCGGCGGAGTACTCGCCGACCAGGTCAGCTATCGCTTCGCCCTGTGGATCGGACTGTCCGGGGCAGTCGTCCAGGCCCTTGTGCTCGCCTTCTCCCGCACCCGGGAAGCCCGCACCGCAGACGCGCTCGAACCCACGGTTGCAGCCTGACGTATCACGACCCATCCGCTCCGTTCGGGTGGGGTCGCCCTGGGCCTGTGGAGCGCGCTGGAGTGGGCTGGAGTGAGCCGCCGCCAACTGAGAAATGTTCGCCGACTTCGAGCCCGGAGGTCCCGCATAGGCGAATTCAAAGTTCCCACCTCGGCATGTAGTTGCTACTCTGGCAAGTAGATGCCGGGGTAGACAAGTGGATGCCCCGGCGACGACATGGGGGGTGTGCCATGCACGAACAGGTCGATGCAGCCGCGGCATTGAAGGGGATTGCGCGGATCGAGGCGACCGCGCGGGTGCGAAGCCGCTGGTACGTCGGCTACCTGTGGCTGTTCGCCGTCTGGCAGCTGGTCCTGGTTCCCGCCGTGCTGCTGTGGCACGGGCGGACGGGGGCACTGGTCAGCGGACTGGCGAATGCCCTGGTGCTCTTGGGGCTGTCTCTGTTCGCCATGCGACAGCCTGTGGTTCCGCACGGCTACGGCGGCCGGAATCTCAGGGTGATCGGCGCCTGGGCGGTTGCCTACGTCTTGGCCCTCGTGCTCGGCCTCGCCTTCTTCGTGGACAGCGTCGCCTTCGCGGCCATGGCTGCCCTCGTATGCGCTTTGCCGGGCGCCGCAGCGGCCTGGCGGGAAGCGCGCGCCGTATGACGCCACAAACCGCGGCGGGCGCAGGACAGGGCCCTCACCCGCGACACGCACTCGCACCCCTTCTTGCCTCGGCTGTGCGTCTGTCGATCGTTGCGGCTCTCGCTCCCGTGGAGAAGGCAGAGTTCGCCTACGTGCGGGATCTCGTGGAGATCACCGACTCCGCCCTGTCGAAACAGGTCTCGCGCCTGGAAGAAGCGGGCTGGATGACGGTCGAGAAGGGGCAGGTCGGACGACGGCCGCGGACCTGGCTGCGTCTGACCGAGGACGGCGTGGCTGCTTATCGGCGCCACCTCGCCGCGCTCACGGCAATCGCGGGCCCACTGCAATGAGATGGGCGGGGCGAACGGCTGATCACGGGTGTGGCCAGCCGTTCGTTCGAGCCTTGACGGGCTGTCCCGCCGCTCGGCGATAAGCCACCTCGCCGGCATCTCCTCGCTGTGGCCGGGATCACCGCCGCCCGGCACGACCACTTCCTGACCCATCTGCGCTCCGCCGGTCTCGGCGCCCTTGCGGACCTCGGCTTTCGCGGCCTGCACAACGACGTACGCGATCCCGTGGTCGGTGCGGTGGGGGCGCCCTGGGGCCGTAGGTCGGGCACGCAGCCAGGTGCGCCGTGCTCCGCAGCAGCCGCCGCGCTACTCCGCCACTTCCTTGGGCGGACTCATCCAGATCGTGCCGTCGCAGATGTCCATCCGCGAACGCCGGCCCGACTCGTCCCGGGCCGTTATCGACCGGCCCGCGCGGTCGCGCGGCGCGGCGACCGTGGCCTCCACGTTGCTGACGATGCACTGGGCGGAGGGCGCGCCGTGTTCGGAGTCCTTGTAGCGCAGGGCCGTCGTCACCGTGCCACCACTGCGCAAGTCGATCGGCGTCGCCATGCCCTGGCCCTTGCCGTCCGCCTCCGGGCCCTTGCCGACGTGGACCTCGAAGACCGGGTAGCCGCCGAAGACACAGGGACGCGCGGCCTTGTTGACGACGGACAACCGGGCGTCACGTTGTGTGGTGTGCGGCCGCTTCTTGAGGACGGTGAGCTTCCACTTCAGGTTCTTCGTGGTGCAGTCGGCGTGCAGCGTCGCCATGCGCGGTGAACCGCAGCCGACCAGGCCCAGGCTTCCGGCGATGGTCAGCACGAGAGCGGCCGTTGTCGTCGCGAGAAGTGAACGCCGCCGCATGGCTCCCCCATGGTGTGACAGATATGGCACACGATAAGGAGGAGATTTCGGCGCTCCAGGTTGCCTCTCTTGCGCGAATTCCCGTGCCAGCGAGGAGACTTCACCGGAACCCAGCCTCGGAAGGTAGCGAACGCCGGCCACCGCAGAAGGCAGCGCCGCCGGCCCGGCCTCCCCTCCCCGTCCTGACGAGCACTTCGTTGCGATCTCGGGCGGCAACGCCGCGGGGATGCTCCGCACGGCGCGGCCCTCCGGCGAACAGCGCCGGCACGTCGCAGGTCACACGTCGCACGTCGCAGTGAATCAGGTGATCTTGCCGTTGGGCGGGGGCGTTGTACACGCCATGGCGAACTCCGGCTTGTCCTCCCCTTCGCGTACGGGTTGCACCAGCCCCGTCCGCTGGAAGCCATGCCGGGCGTAGAGACGCTCTGCGTGGTCGTTTCCCTGTGTCACCCACAGCTGCACCTGGAGAACGTCGCGGTCGCCGGCCCACCGCAACGCTTCGCGCACCAGGAGATCACCCACTCCGCGTCCTCTCGTGGCGGGGTGGACCCACATGGATACGATCTGGGCGATTTCGGGACCGGTTGGGACGATGCCGATCAGTCCGCATGCCTCGTCGCCGTCCTCGGCGACGAACTGATTGCGCTTCGCGAGGCGCTCGCGCCACTCGTCCTCGGTGAACGCCCGTTCCTTGCACTGTGTGGAGCCGAATGTGTCGGGGGAGTCCGCCAGGGCTGCCAGGCGCACGGCGCGGTAGAGGACCCATTCCTCGGCTTCCAGGGGGCGTACGGAGATCGTCGTCATGGGCGAGACCCTGACTTCCACCGGCGCCAGGAGCAAGGGGATTTCGTGCTTCCACCTCATGGGATGCAGCCGCGGACCGCCCTGCGGCGGAGCCGGGTCGGCCCCGGGGAGTACGTGGCCCTCACCCATGCGGCGGGGCGGGACGGGCCTCGTGGCGGACGTGCGGGGGTGCGGGTCCCGGTCATGATCGCGGTGTTCCCCCCCCCAACTGCCGCCTCCCGGACCGGAGCCCCGATGCACAAGACCCTCCGTACCGCCGCCCTCCTCATACTGGCCTTCACGACGACCGCCACGGCTGGGGTTGCGGAGGCCTCGACGCCGGTCGCGCACGCCAACCGCACGCCGATGTCCTCGGTGCAGGGATCGGGGCGCATGGACTACCCCGTCGCCACGGAGGATGTCCGGCTGACCGTCGACGCCCACGCCGCCTACGCGGCCGGCCCCTACCTCCCCACGAAGTCCTGGGGGACATTCCGCCTCTCCCACCAGTACGGCACCGGACAGCACGCCAAGATCCTCTGGGGTGACTTCAAGGTCGACTGCCTCCGCACCGGCGGCCCCACCGCCGTGGTGACCGGCACCCTCGTCCGCACCAGCCCCGGCCACCCCTGGCTCACGGAACTGCCCAAGCACGCCCGCATGGGCGTGAGCTTCTACGTAGCCCCGAGGGGCGGCGGTCCCAGCCGCATCGGGCTGGCGGCGCCATCCAGGAAGGGACAGTCGATGTTGACGAAGTGCATGGCGTCGGCCACCGACTCACCCGTGATCGCCGGTGGCTACCGGCTGCGGGACAGAACAGCAGCCCGCAGGGAGGCATGGACACCGAGTGGCCGGACCAGCCGGGCTCAGGCCCTGAGCAGGCAGCGGCCGACGCCGGCGTGGGAACCTGTCCCGTCCGACGGTGAGCGTCGTGCTCACGGTGCAAGGCTCTGAAACCCTTGGGTCGGTGCTCCGGACAGCCGCATCACATACCGAGCACGCGACCGAACCCCAGGGCAGCGGCAGCCAGGGGCACTGCGACGAGCGTGGTACGGATGCGCATGAATCCCCCTCAAAGCCGAGACGGTGATCAGCCCCTGTCCTTCCCCGCACCGTCCGGCCGATATGACGCACACTCAAAGGTCACTCCACTGCATTGCCGTCCTGCGAGCCCGCACGGCCGTCCTACGAGTCCCCACGGCTTCCTGAGCCCGCACGCGCGGCTCTCCTATCGCTCAAGCCGTGAGAAGTCGGTTGTTCGGTCACCGGCAGCTTCTGGCACCGCATGGTGGTCACCGAGCGTGCGCCGTCACGCTGCGTCCTTGTTGGCCTTGAGCTTGTGCCACACGGTGCTGAGCGCCGCGAGATCGGCTTCGTCGAGGAGGTCGGTGAAGACCGGGGCCAGGCAGGAGCGGCGGGTGGCGTCGGCCTCCTCGAAGAGCCGATGGCCTTCCGTCGTGAGTGCCACCTCGACGGAACGTGCATCGCGCGCCGACGGGGTGCGGGTGACCAGCCCGCGGCGCTGAAGGGCGTCGACGACCCGGGACACCTGGCTGCGGCTGAGCATGGTGCTGTTGCCCAGCACGGACGCGGGGACCGGGTCGGGGCTGGAGGCCAGCCAGAGCATCACCTCGAACCAGGAGACCGGCAGGTCGTGTGCCTTGGTCAGGGCGCGGTCGACACGCTCGGTGAGCACGGTTCCGGCCCGGACCAGCCCGTAGAACGCGTGGTCCGCCACGGGCATCTCGGACTGGGTGAGCTTTCTCTTCGCCATGCGGTCAGCCTACCTGGTTGCGTGTGCACGCACACAATCTCTCTAGTGTGTGTACGCGCACTTAATTTGCTCCGTTAGTCCGCAGTACGGGGCCGAAAGGTCTGTCATGTCTTCCTCTTCCCAGGCTTCCCAGACGCACCAGGCGTCTCAGGTCTCCCGGTCTGCCGATGAGTCTTCCAAGGTCGTTCTGATCACCGGTGCGTCCTCCGGTATCGGCCTCGCGGCCGCCGTCGCCGCGGGACGGGCCTGGCGCCCGTGGCGGCCCGGCTGGGGGTGAGCGTGTCCGTCATCGAACCCGGAGCCGTGGCGACCGAGTTCGTCAACAACATCGGGGTCGATCCGGAGGCCGAGGTCGCCGCCGGTCCATACGTGGATGCTCTGCGGGCCTACCTGGACCGCACCGTCGCGCAGTTCTCGTCGGGCAGCGCGCAGTCGTGACAGCCTTCAGTGCCCCGCGAACCGGTCCACCAGGACTTCGAGTCGTCGCGGTCCGGCTTGCCGGGGAATTCGGCCCGAGCGGGTGAGCGTGACCAGGCCGTGCAGGGCCGACCGGAAAACCTCGACGAACAGGGTCGGTTGGGCGTCCCCTGCGATGTCGCCGAGCGTGTCGAGCAGCGCCTCGAAGGCCTCGCGCAGCGGAGCCGGTGTCGCCTCGTCGGCGAAGGGAAGGCCCGCATCGAGGAGGAACACCGCGTCGTAGAGCGCGGGGTTGTGCTCGGCGAAGTCGACGTACGCCCCCCCGCGAGCGAGGCCGCCGCGGCCCGCCCCGCCGGCCGGTCCGCCACCGCGCGCCGGATGGTCGCCGTCAGCTCGGCGAAACCCTCCAGGGCCACGGCACCGACGATCTCCCGCTTACCGCGGAAGTGGCTGTAGAGCACGGGCTGGCTGTACTCGACGCGCTCGGCCAGCCGGCGCGTGGTCACGGCGTCCCAGCCCTGGGACTCTGCGAGTTCGCGGGCCGTCGTGACGATCAACTGGTGGCGGTGGGCCCGCTCACGCTCCTTGCGTTCCTGTAGCGAGATAACTCGACCCTAGCGCCGCTAGACATTCGAGCGTTGTTTTCGCTAGCATCGCATCACAATCTAGCGGCGCTAGAAAATGTGCCGGGAGCCTCGGGAGGGGACATGCACAACGCACTCGCCATCGTCACGGTCGTGGTCGTCGGCCTGCTGGTGGGCGTGGAGTTCGCGGTGGCGGCCTTCGTCAACCCGATCATCGACGGACTGCCGAACAACGGCGGTCTCGTGGCCCGCACTGAAGGAGCCCGGATCCTCGGCAAGGTGATGCCGTTCTGGTACATCGGCTCGGTCGTACTGGGTGCGATCTGGGCGGTGCGGGCATGGGGCGATGCGGGGGCCGGACTCGTCGTCACGGCCACCGCCCTGCTCGTCCTGAGCGTGCTGATGTCGATCGCCCTGCTCGTCCCGATCAACTCCCGCGTGGCCCAGTGGACCCAGGACAGCGTCCCGGCGGACTGGAAGCAGCAGCTCGGTCGTTGGGATCGGTTCCACTATGTGCGCGTCAGCGTCATCATCACGGCATTCGTCCTGATGGTCGTCGCCATAGCGTGACGCCCCGGCGTCTGTGGACCGTGAGGCTTGCCGATCTCGGCGAGCCTCACGGTCGTATGCAGCGCCGCACAGCCCCTCTTGACGGGGCGCATCGCCGTCGTTTTTCGGCACTGCTGGGGGTGGCCTGGAGACGGGCCGGCGTTGTGCATTCGGCAAGATCGACGGAGGGTGCGGGCGGCCGGACGTCAGACGGAGAAGCCGGCCGGCCCGCCGCCGAGGGGGCGGGGGAGGTGTGGGTGCGAGGGCGCGACGCCCGGGCCGGGTCGATCCGGCGTCCGGCGCTCGTCTCTTTGGTCGAGGCGCGACGCTCCGCATAGGTTGACCCGGTGACGGTGGCGGTGACGGGTGGACTGAAGGAACGGTGGAGGAGCCGGCCGCTCTGGGCGCGATGGCTGCTCGTGGTGTACGGCCTCGGCTTCTGCGAGGGGGCCTGCGCCCACCTGCTGGATCTCTTCCGGGGCGGGATCCATGTGTATGCGTCGTTCGCGCCGGTGCCCCTACAGGTGTTCTTCATCGGCTTGGTGCTGCTCGATCCCCTGGTCGTCGTGTTGGTTTGGCTCGTACGGCCGGAGGGAATCCGCCTGGCGAGCGCTGTGATGCTGTTGGACGTCACCGCGAACTGGTTCGTCAACTGGCCGCAGTTGCAGGAGAATCCGGCATGGCTGCTACGCCCGGTCGGACTTCTGCCCATCACGATCTTTGGCCTGTTCGTCATGGCCTCGTCGATCCCCTTGTTCCGGGCGGCGAAGGGGCCAAGGGGCGACGCGCATACGACACGATGCACGGCCGGTTGAGCGAGACGCCGCACGGCGGGTTGAGCGGGACATGGCACGGTCCGTGTTGCGACGCTGCGCCGGGCAGCAGTTCCTCCCGTGGTCGAGCGGCACGCCGACGTTCTCATCGGGCAGCGTGAACGATGTGGCGCGCTGGACCAGGGGGCGCCGGGGAGCGGTCTCCAACCGCCTTCGCCGTCGCTGCGGTCGGATGGGTTTGCGGACACCGCACAGACGAGAATCCGGATTCCAGGTAGCCTGAATCCGGATTCTCATGTAGATACCGGCACCGGCAACAGGGGGCGGCATGTGGTCGGGAAGGCATGACAGTTATTTAGAGCAAACTGCACAAGCGATCGCGGACGAGATTCAGAGAAGACGCTCCAGGCAGCGCGCCAAGGCCGTCAAGTACAGCCGAGAGCTGGTGGAACAGAGCCACAAGATCGCCCATGAAACCGAGGCCACCGAACTGGAACGCCTCGCGGCCCTCGGGCAGATCCCGCCGGCCGTCTACAAGGCCCGCATGGTTGCCCTGGAGGGCATCTGAATTGTCCAACTCAATTGTCCAACCTGCGGCCATAGATGAGGTCGACGGGCGTCACCTCTCGGAGATGTGCACGGTGTCGCCCGGCCGCGCGTAGGTGAGCAGCTCACCGAACTCCGGACGCTCCAGCGGGTGGAGGCGGCTGGAGGTGCCGGCGTCCTCTTCGAACGTCACCGGGTCCTCGATCCCGGCCTCGGCGAGGACGAGGTTCTGACGGTTGGTCGACTGCTGGTCGGTCGACACCCGCTTGTAGACCAGGTTGGCCATGCTGCTCCCCGTTGTAGTGGTCGCATTCGACCCTGGCTGTCAGCAAACCCTGTCATCAGCCGCCATCGGATCTGATGGGATCCGAGCCGCCAACAGGCCCGAAAAGTCCGGGTTCATTGGACGTCCGCCGCGCCTGTCGTCATTCGATCGTTTGACGACAGGGCGGCCGGTCAGGAGAACCCGGCGGGTGACCACCTACAAGGAGACCAGCACT
The DNA here is from genome assembly GCF_040651315.1 of Streptomyces sp. NPDC048506. Taxonomy (NCBI): domain Bacteria; kingdom Bacillati; phylum Actinomycetota; class Actinomycetes; order Kitasatosporales; family Streptomycetaceae; genus Streptomyces; species Streptomyces sp. NPDC048506. Next base: position 3,062 of record NZ_JBEZIX010000075.1, on the reverse strand, counting down.
GGTACACGTCGGAAACGTGCCGTTCGGCCTTGAAGGCGTGGCTGGGAGGTTCTGAACCTATGCCGGCTCGGGTCGTTCCGGGTTCGGGACGAAGGCGGGTAGCGCGGCGAGGCTGTGGCGCACGGCCTCGCTCCCGTACTCGAACATCTGCCGCTCGTAGCTGTCGACCGCGGAGAGAAGATCTTGACGGCCCCCGGCGACCTCAATGAGGCAGCGGCCCAGCAGGTCGGCATCGCGCAGGGCGGTGTTCGCACCGTTGCCGCCGGTCGGAGAGGTGGCGTGGATAGCGTCACCGAGCAGCGTGACCGGACCGGGCGCCCAGCGCTCACCTGGCTCGACCACCCGGATGGACAGCAGGGTGCTGTTGTCCGGGTCGGCCTGCTCGATGAGCGCCTGCAGGTCCGGGTGCCAGCCGTTCATCCTGGACAGCGCGGCCTCCTGTGCCGTCAAGGTGCCGAGAGAGCCGTTCGGCGGGAGGACCATGGCCCAGCGCACGTAGTCATGGACGTCAGGGAGCGTTACTTCGGGTGCCAATTTCTCCGCCGCTTCCTTTGGCGGAACGGGGAACCGCATCGCCCCGAGCAGCAGACTCACTCCGCCCCCGACGATCTTCCCGCCGTAGGCGCGGGACAGGCCGGCGAACTGCTCCGTCAGCGGCGTGCGGCCGATGACGAACCGAACGCCGGTGTCAGTCGGGGTGGTCTGCGGCGTCAGCACCTGGCGAACCGCGGAGCCGACCCCGTCCGCCCCGACGAGCAGATCGGCGGTTGCCGGATCGCGTTGCGCGAACCGGGCTTCGACCCTGCCGTTGTCCAACACGTCGTAACCGGTCAGCGCGGCCCCGGTGTGCACAGTGAGTCCGGTCAGCAGCAGGTGCCGGAGTACGTGCCGGTCAACCACGATCCCGCTCCTGGCGGGGCCGAGTTCGCCGATCTTGTTCAGCTGGGCGTCCAGGGCCAGTCGCTCAACGTAGGCGTCACTGACGACCGCGTCCAGCAGCGGGTGCCAACGCTGTGGCAGACAGCTACGCAGCGCCTCGAATCCGACCGGATCCAGTACGAGCCGGTACCCCTGAAATCGTGCGGTGATCGCTGGGTCCCGCTCGTACACGTCGACCTCGATCCCGGCGCCACGCAGGGCCTGTGCCAAACACAGACCCCCCAGGCCGGCCCCGGCAATGGAAACTCGCATCACACACCTCCTGAACAGACTGTCCGAACCCTGCTCAGGGCCTGAGCAGGGGGTGCGCGAACCACGCAGATACGAACTTAGTTCTGCTGCACGATCTAAGTTCTACTGAGAGAACTTAGATCGTGTCAACGCTATAGTGATCGGCATGCCCTCCGATCCCCGGCAACGCCGAGCAGCTCGTCACGCCCAGCCCGCTGGGGAGCCCTCAGCGGCGTCACCACGCAAGAAGCCCATCACGGTCGACCGGATCACCGACGCCGCCCTGCAAGTCGTGGCCACCGAGGGCTACGAAGCACTGACCATCCGTCGAGTCGCCGCGGTACTCGGCACCGGGCCGTCGTCGCTGTACGCGCACATCGTCAGCAAAGAGGACATCGACGATCTGCTCGTCGGCCGGCTCTGCTCCGAGGTCGTGCTGCCCGAACCGGACCCGGCCAAGTGGCGCAAGCAGATCCTCGACGTGTACGCGCAGATCCGCGACCAGTACCTGAAGTACCCCGGAGTCTCCCGTGCCGCGCTGGGTGTAGTCCCGACCAACCTCTCCGCGTTGCGGGTCAAGGAAGGGCTTTTGGCGATCCTGCTCGCCGGCGGAATCGAACCGCAGAGCGCCGCCTGGGTGCTCGATGCTCTGTCCCTCTACGTCAGCGCCTACGCCTTGGAGCAGTCGCTAGTCCAGCAGCGGCGCAGACACCCGGACCAGGAATGGGTCCTTGGCCGCGAGGAGCTGATCCGCCGGTTCACCGCGCTGCCGGCCGACACGTTTCCGCAGACCCGACGCTATGCCGCTGAGCTGACCTCCGGCACCGGACACGACCGGTTCGAGTTCACCCTCGGACTGATAGTGGACAACCTCACCCAGCCCCAGCCGACACCGGCCTCCGACACCGCCGGATGAACGCCGCAGCCCGAGGCGGGTCTGTACCGGTGTGACTCCGGATCACGGAAGTAGCACCTGATGAGTGACGTGATTGCCTCGGTTGAGGCGGTTGAGGCGGTTGAGGCGGTTGAAGAGGTCCGGCCGGTCGGACTGGCGGCGGATCTGTTGGAGCGCCCGCGCTACCGAAAGTCGCTGCTGCCGTCGCGGCTGGCTTGGGCCACCAGGGCAGATGGTCCAGGCCAGCCGTGACGGCGTCCTTCGGTGCTCAGGCCGCTGTGCCGAAGCCGGAGGCGGCCGGTTCCTGGTCGCGTAGCTGGGTGAAGTCGACGTCGAGCTTGGGGTCGTACGCCTCGGGCTGGACGGCGAGTTCGTGGGTGCTGTATTCGCCGAACCGTTTGATGTGCTCGGTCAGGTACGGGGAGACCTGGGCCAGGTCCTCCGGGTCGATCTCCCATCCCTCCTCCAGGAGTTGGCGGACGATCTCGGCGATGACCAGGGCGTTGTGGAAGATCACAGCGTTCGTGACCAAGGCATTGAATTTCATCGCTTTCTCCTGCTCGACGGGGTCGTTGTCGGCGATGACGCCCTGGTTGCCGAAGCCGACCCACTGGGAGAACCCATTGAAGGACTCGACCTTGTTCGTCGCCGACGTCACCCGTCGGCGAAGTGGGGCGTCCGTCAGGTACCGCAGTAGTTGCACGGTGCGGATGACGCGTCCGACCTCGCGGAATACGGTGTAGGTGGCGTTCTTGTGCGACCCCGACCGCAGCCGCTTGAGCAGTGTCGCCGAGGAGATGACGCCCTCGCGGACGGAGACGGCCACCCGCATCAGGTGCCGGAACTGCCGTCGCCCCACGCCTGCGAGATGTTCAGGCGGGCGTGCGCGTTGACCAGGTCGACGATGGCCTCGTTCAGCAGCACCAGGGAGAAGTGCCGGTCCGCCACGTAGGCCAGCTCGTGCCCGCTCACGCCGGGGATGTGGCGGGCGGCCTCG
>NZ_JBEZIX010000074.1:0-38927 GCF_040651315.1 Streptomyces sp. NPDC048506 | reverse complement strand
AGCCGGTGGCCGTTCATCTATGCGGGCATCAGCCAGAAGCCGGAGCAAACCCCCGGATCAGGTCGAACCCCTACACCACTTCCCTGGACGCAACCCAGGTTGGCCTCGCCCTGCTCTTGGCCGAAGACGCTGTGACCGGCAGACCTCCACGGCGAACCACCGCCCCTCAAGCAGCCACCCCTGCCCCTAGGCGCTCAGGATGGCGCGCCTTGCCCTTACTCGCCACACACTCCCGATGAAGCTCCGACCGGGCTCCGAGAGGACAATCGAGCGGTGGCAGGTCGAGGGCAGCCGGTGGAATCCTCGAAGCGGGGCAATGTCGTCTCCCGGGCATGCCGTGGGCTTCGGGACGGTCTGAGTGATGCTGACGGTGCCGCTTCAGTCGCTGTCCTGGATTGCCGAGAAAGCCCAGGTCAGAGCTTCCCCAATGACCGAACAGCGACTGAAGCGACTGAACTTCTGAATCACGTCGAGAATGAGGGGGCTCAGGCTTTGGGAAGCGTTATACCCATCTCTCTCATCGCGTCGGAGGCAGGGCCTCCTTCGGAGCGTTCGGTTTTGTAGCCCTTGACGCGGGGCGCGACGGTGCGGGGGTCGACGGCTTCGGACGGCGCGCCGGTGGCGTAGAGGCCTTCGGGCTGCTGGTCGCGGTCGTGGGGGGCGAGCCAGAAGACGCGGCGCAGGTGGGTGCCGGAGGCCCGGGAGGGTCTCGCGGTGGGGCCGAGGGTGGCGTAGCCGACGAGGCGCCCGTCGCGGTGGTACGCGGGCTTGCGGTTGCGGCCGGTCACGCGGTCGAGGGACTGGCGCACATAGTCCAGGTTGGTGGTGTCCTCAAGCCACACGAGGTCGGATTCGTGGGTGAGGTCCTCGGGGTCGATCAGGGCGCTCACGCACTCTCCTCGGTGATGTCGGCGAGCAGGCCGATGCCTGGGTAGTACTTCTTGGAGTTGGAGGTGGCCATCTCCTTCGGGGAGCGTAGGCCGATGACTTCACGGACGCGGCCGGCGAAGGCTCGCGACGAGACGGGGGTGGCACCTTCGGACTCGCACCAGCGCGTGTAGGCGGTGTAGAGGTGCTTCTGTTCGGCGCGCAGACCGACGTCGAGCTTGCAGCACTCGCTCAGGAACCGTCCCATGTGGTCCTCGGTCTCCGCGTAGGCGGTGGTGGCGACGCGCACGCGCTCTGGTCCGGTGAGGTCCTTGTCTCCCCCAAGGTAGCGGCCGGCGCCGGCGACCAGCCAGGCCAGGATGCCGGGCCCCTCCTCGGTGACGAGGATGTCGGCGAGGTTGTCGACCTTGCGGGCGTCGGGTACGACGCGTTCGAAGGGGACCAGGCGCATGCGGCGCCAGAAGGCGAACCCGCCGGTGCCGACCTCGGGTCGGTGGTTGCCGAGCAGGAACAGCTTGTGGGTGGGCACGAAGCTGAAGAAGTCCTGGCGCATGCGGCGGGCCTTGATGATGTCGCCACCGGTCAGGAGCTTGACGCGGGCCTCGTCGAAACGGTCGCCCGCCTTGAGTTCGGAGCAGACGATGACGCGGCGGCCGTGGAGTTCGGCCAGGTCGGTGGGGTGACCTTCGAAGGGCTTGGCCATCAGGAAGCCGGGCGGGGCCGCATCGGCGTAATCGCCGAGCAGCTTGACCAGGACGTCCAGCAGGACGCTCTTGCCGTTCTTGCCCAGTCCGTAGAGGAAGGCCAGGATCTGGGCACCGACGTCGCCGGTGATGGAGTAGCCCAGCAGCAGGTGCAGGAAGTCGATCATCTCCCGGCCTTCGGCGTCCGCGCCGAAGGTGTCGGTCAAGAACCGGTCCCAGCGGGGCGTGGCCATCTGCTGGGGGCACACCGAGCTGGAACGGGAGTGGAAGTCCTTGCGCGGGTCGGGGCTGTGGATGCGGCCGGTGCGCAGGTCGACGATGCCGCCGGGGGTGCACAGCACGTAGGGGTCGGCGTCGAGGCGTGCGGCGTCGAGCAGCATCCCGTTGGCCGACTTGGCCTGCATGAGCATGGACTTGATGCCCGAGGTGGACATGGCTCGGCGTCGTTCGCGGCGCAGCTCGGCATCGGTGTGCAGACCACTGGGGTCGGTGGTGGCTAGGGACTCGGCCATGTCGCCCGCGGCCCATACGACGGTGTCGTGGTCGTCCGGTTCCCAGCGGTAGCCGGTCCACTTGTACCAGCCCAGGCCGTTCACGTGCCGGTAGTCGCTCGCGTAGAGGTGGGCGAAGCTCTTGGCCATGCCTCGGTCGGTGAGCGAGTCAGGCAGCAGTCCGGTGTCGGTGGCGCGGTACGGAGGCGCCGGCTCCTGACGGCCCCCTGGGGGACTCTGGGCAGGGAGAGCCGGAGTGCTCTGTGTGGGCAGGGGTGGCTGGTTGTATTGGAGGATCTGGCGTGCCACAGCCGCAGGGTCGAAGCCTTGGGCGGTCACGGACGGCCTCCCGGGTAGAGCGGGCGTCGGGCGCCGGCGGCCAGACCACTGCGGATGATCGAGGCAGCCCGTGTGTGCTGGCCGGGTCGAGCATGCTCCGCAACTGCCAGGAGCATGTCCTGCGCTGCCTGATCTGAGAGGTGGCCGGCGGCCATGAGGCCTCCTGCGGTGAAGGCGGCCCGGTTGAGCTTGTCGGAGAAGCCCGCGCCTTCTGTGCGCAGGGCACAGTCGGCGACCTCGGCGAGGACGGACTCAAGGACTTTGGCGGCGGCTTCGCGGCCGCCGCCCGCCGCGACGATGGCTTGGCGGGCGCGGGGCGGCGCTGCGGGGCGTGGCACGGCCGGCTGGTCGGTGGGGCGGTGTCCGGTACGGGTGAGCTCCTCAGCCAGCCAGCTGGGCAGCTGTGCGGGCGTGGTGCAGGAGCCGACCGGGGTGTAGGCGCCGTCAGCGGTCGTGGTGCCGGGCGCGACGATGTATCCGCCGTGGGCACGGATGTCGACCTGCCAGGCCAACGCCCGGCCGGGGGTCGAGCCAGCGGAGCACAACCAGGTGTCGTTGGCGGCGGCTTGGTACCAGATGTGTAGTCCCCCGGACGGAGTCCGCACGCGTAGCGTGCTCGCGTCATCGGCGGGGTTCTGGGCCTCGCGCAGCGCGGCGAGCACAGCGAGGGTGTGGAAACCGCTGTCGAGCCCGGTCAGGTCGACGTCGTCATGAACGGCGATACCCGGCAGGAGCCGATCCCGCGAGGGCAGTGCAGTCGGGTGCGCGTCAACGTCAATGACGATGAGTCGGGCCGGGCCGCAGGCGACACCGACACCGAAGGCAGGCTCTTGTCGCCACCACTCCCCCAGTCGTTCCTGGTTGGTGGTGGCCGCATGGAATCCGTGGCACCAGCGTCCGCCAGTGATGCATGAGCAGCCGTGGTGGCTGTGCCCTGGTGCCGAACACGTCCGGCAGTTGCGGGCGGGCGTCTTACGCCCAGGAGCGAGAGGAAGGACGGGCCAGCCCGCCGTCGCGCACCACCGTGCGACGGTCAACGTGTCGGGGAGAGAACGCGTTGCTGGAATGGCTGCCTTCTGCGGTGCGTAGGGACGGTGGATGCTTCAGTCGCTGGATGAAACCGCAGTTCAGAGGGGATGCGCGATGCCATCAGCGACTGAAGCGACTCAAGGTCTCAAGTTGTTCGATCACAGGTTAGCGGAGGAGGCGCAAGGTACTGCTGTTCCCTCGCACGTGTGGCGTCCTTCGGCGTGTTGATTTTTCGTCTCGTGAGAAGAGCGGCCTTCAGCGACTGTAGCGACTCGCCGTCCCGAAGAACGGCAGTAGCCGCGAGATGGGCGGCATGTGCAACATTCAGTCGCTTCAGTCGCTACGGAACCCCCGCCAAGCTTCTGACCTGCGGTTTTAGCCCTATATCGCTTCAGTCGCTGGCCACTCCTGTTCAGTACTCACCTGCCATATCAGGGCAAACTGCTAAGGAGGTGGGACGATCGGTGACTGAGCAAAAGATGCTGGAAGTACTCAGTCGCTGAGGGGCAAATCCTGCATAGCCGCAGGTCAGCGCCTTGAAGCAAGTCCTGGAGCGACTGAAGCGACTCGAGTTCGGAACTATGAAGACATTCCCGGGCGCGCGCGCGTGTCATAGATGCGGACCTTCAGTCGCTTCAGTCGCTCCGGGAGGCCTAATGCCGTGTCTACCTGCAGTTTTATCCAGCGACTGGGGCAGCGACCCAAACAACATCAGTCGCTGCCCCCCACGTTGAGTCGCTGGAGACAACGAGCCAGCAGGCGGCCTTAGCAGGTTGCTGTTCTCTTGAGGGCCTGAAAGACAACGGGCTAGTACGGGCTAGTACTAGCCCGTGCCCGCCCTCCTACCGAGATGTTGCGCGCAGGCCGTTAGCACGACAGCAGTCCGCTCCCCGAAGCCCAAGTACCCCAATCGGCATCCGGTCGGTCTGGCTTGGAAGCTGATGGAGTAATCGTCAAGACTTGTGGATCGTGTGTTCTAGGATCTTGGGATGAGCGACGAGCTTCTTCACCTCACGGTCCTGGGCTGCGCGACGCCCTACCCGAGCGTGGACAATCCGTGCTCCGGCTATCTGGTGTCGAGCGGGGACACTCGAATCTGGGTGGACGCGGGCAGCGGGACGCTCGGCCCGCTCCAGCGTCATGTGCGGCTGGATGAGCTCGATGCGATCTGGATCTCGCATCTGCATGCCGATCACAGCGCGGACCTGCTCACCGCGTACTACGGCGCCTTGTACGCGGACATTCACCTCGCAGCGCCGATCCCTCTCTACGGTCCGCCTGGAATCGCCGACCGGCTGGCCAATTTTCTCACCAACACTCCGGCCCGCAGCCCGATCGAATCCGCCTTCGCGGTAACCGAGTTGCACGACGGGCACCAGGCGGCCATTGGCTCGCTCCGACTGACCAGCCGGGCGGTGTCGCACGGCATTCCCGCCTTCGCCGTGCGCATCGAGGCGGCGGGCAAGTCGCTGGTGTACTCCGGAGACACGGCACCGTGCCCGAGCCTCACGGAGCTGGCCGAGGGATGCGACGTACTGTTGTGCGAAGCCGAGAGCGCACAGGCGCCGGTCGAGGGCGGCCAGGTGCACCACACGCCCGAGGACACCGGCGACACAGCCAGCACGGCCGGGGCGGGCCGACTGATCGTCACGCACGTCGGCCGCTTCCTCACGCCGCAGCAAGCGGTGGCACGTGCCTCGGCGCGGTTCGACGGTCCCGTCGACTACGCCGCCCCCGATGCCACCTTCTCAATCGGCTAGGCCGCGGCTGCCTCGGGGCGTTCGACAAGGCAGCCACGTTCGAAACGGGCTCCGGCGCGGACGAGGGCGACGAGGTGGGGCGCGTTCACGGCCCGCCACCGCTGCTGGGCGGACTCGACGAGTTTGAAGACCATGGCCAGGGCGGCGGTGCGAGAGCCGGCCCCGCGGGTGACCTTGGTCCGCAGCCGGACGGTGGAGAAGGTCGACTCAATGGGGTTCGTGGTCCGCAGATGGATCCAGTGCTCGGCCGGAAAGTCGTAGAAAGCCAGCAGTTCCTCGTGATCGTCGGTGATCTTCTTGACCGCCTTGGGGAACTTCGCGCCGTGCAACTGGGCGAACGTCCTGACCGCCGCCTCGGCGTGGTCACGGTCTTCGGCGTTGTAGATGTCCTGGATGGCCTTCTTCGCGCCCGGCTGCGGCGACTTCGGCATGGAGTCAAGAACATTGGCCGTTTTGTGAACCCAGCATCTTTGCTCGCGAGTGTCGGGAAACACCTCCGCCAGGGCCTTCCAGAAGCCCAGGGCGCCGTCGCCGACCGCGAGGACCGGGGCTCGCATGCCGCGGCGGGCGCAGTCGCGCATCAGGTCCGCCCACGACTCGGCGGACTCGCGGTAGCCGTCCTTGAGCGCGACCAGCTCCTTGGAGCCGTCGGCGCGGACCCCGATGAGCACCAGGACGCACGCCTTGGCCTCTTCCAGGCGAACGTTGAGGTGGATGCCGTCGGCCCACACGTACACGTAGTCGACCTCGGACAGTTCGCGGTCCATGAAGGCAGTGTGGTCGGCCTGCCACTGCGTCGTCAGGCGGGTGACCGTCGCCGCCGAGAGACCGGCGGAGGAGCCGAGGAAGTGCTCCAGGGCGGGCACGAAGTCGCCGGAGGACAGGCCGTGCAGGTAGAGCAGTGGCAGCACCTCGCTGATCTTCGGGGACTTGCGGCACCACGGCGGCAGGATCGCGGAGGAGAACCGCTTGCGCTCGCCCGTCTGCTCATCAATGCGCTTGTCGTTCACCCGCGGGGCCTTCACCTCGACTACGCCGGCCGCGGTGGTTACCTCCCGGGGCTGGTGATAGCCGTTGCGAACCACCAGGCGGCGCCCCTTGCCGTCGCGCTCATCGGCCAACTCGGCTATGTAGGCGTTGACTTCGGCCTCCAGCGCGGCGGCCAGCATCCGCCGTGCACCCTCCCGGACAACCTCATCCAGCAGTGAACTGCCGCTTGGCGTGGTGCCGTCCTCGTTGACTACCGTAAGCACGGGCGTGCCTTCCCGACCGACGCGGCAACGTCGGCCTTGCTCGATGACCTATCGACCGATCCATCGGGAAGGTACGCCTCCTTCCCTCAGGAGTGATCCACAGGTACTGAGCATTGCTCAAGCTGATGCGACGCCAGCCTCCAAGCTGGATGAACGATCCTGCGATTCCGGCACGACACAAGAACATGCGACGCTGAAAAAATCCAGAGAGACCTTCAGGCGGCCTCCCCTGCTCAGCTAGTGCCCCCGAACTCAGGCCCCGGATTCGTTTGCTTTGGCAACTCCCTTTTGGACGCACGGCGTCAGGATAGCCTCGCCTCACGTCGACCACCATGCAGAAGCGGCCAGAACATGGTGCTTCCGGGGCCTACCTATCGATGTGAAAACCCGCACGCAGGGACGAACGCCGCAGATATCCGACCACGGGAGTGAGCGGACGAAGCCTAACTGCTGCACCGCGGACACATCGGTGCGGTGCCGATAGCGACTACAGCGAATTTTCGATAGCGATCTGTGGTTCTAGAAGACCAGCTATCGGGGCGCAAGTCTGGTGAATACCTCGATCAGTAGTTATCAGGATCGGACCTCCTGCACGACAAGCCGTTTTCGCGCTGACGACACCCTCGCTGGCAGTAGTCGCGCCCTTTTCCGTCTTGGCCACAGACTATGGTTGGGCCTCCTGGAGGCCCTGTTGGCGAGTTGGTGCCCTTCCATGGTTGTCCCGGAGGTCCGAGGAGACCGTGCTGTGCGCCTCAGCCTGAGCCAGATAACCCACGGCTCCTTGGAAGTCCTCGCGGCCGGCTACATCCTTGGGTTCTGCCTCAACTTTGCCGACGAGGAGTTCAGACAGTGATACTCGTCGAGGTACCTCACGCCTAGGTGCACTTTCCACCTATGCCGAAAGCTCTGGAGGCACTGTCCCTTGGGCTTATCACCTTCGCAGCAGCGAGGGTTGAGTGTGCCGTTCACCATCTGCCTCTCGGCGTCACCGTCTCAGCTTCGACTGACCAGCACTGCCGAAGCTCGGCTTCTGAACTGGCACCAGGCCTGAGCCCGGCCCTGGACCCGACGTTGCCCGTGCTGGCTCGAACAGCGTTTGTAGAGCCGCGGGACAGCAGAAGCGACATGCCGAAAGGGGCGAGGTGCCGTAGTGGGCTTCGCTCTTAGGATCGATCCTGACGAAGAAGCGGAGCAGCCCTCCGATTCTTGAGGTCCGTCTTGGCGGCTGGCGGGAGCGTCGGTAGCTGATCGACGGGATGTCGCACTCGGCCCGGACATGCCCCTCGATACTGCCGCCGCGATATCCCTCGGCATAGGGACCCGCGCATGATTGGCCGGACAGGTCCTGCGGGCCAACAACACCATCGCCGGGCCGCCACATCCCCAACACAACGCCTCTCCCCCACCGCACCCTTCACGACCTGCGCGTCGGCCGCGGGCTTCGCGGCAGTGGCCGCAAGACACCGAGTGGGCCGGCAAGGGCGTGGTTAGTCAGCGGAAGACTGCCAAGGCCATCCACCTTCTGTGACGGTTACGGGCTTCTGCGCGTTTCGGCGCAGACCTTGTGAGAGGGCTTGCGGTCGTCATCACGGAGATTGGTTGGGCCTCCGCAGTGCTGGCAGGGGCGCTGCTCGTCGGACCAGTGGTCGTCAGAGCTCCAATCCAGGACGCCCGCAATACCGCACTGAGCCGGTACAACCGTGGCAGCAGTGGGAGGGAGGCTAGAGCACGTAGGCGCCGCAGAGCGGCCTCTCTGAGGATGACGGCTCTCCTCGGGCCGGACAGCTGCCACATCACCCAGAAGGTCATGATGCCGGTCCCGGTCAGTGCGTGTGACCCAAAACCGATGGATAAGGCGCCCGTGGCGGTGCTCTATGGGCACGACCAGCCCGGCGGCGGTCTTGCGGACCAGGTCATCAAAGAGGATGTCGCGGGGCTTGGGCGTGATGTGAGTCCTACCGCAGCGACTTTGGGTGTCTGGACAGCGGTAGAGGGCATGGACGTCGCAGCGCCAAAAGTCCAAGACGCGGAACCCTGAAACGACACGCAGATCGCCGATCTTGGCGATGACATGGGCAGGCAGATTGTTGCTGCGAGTCCATTGCGTGTCGTTGCGGCGCGCGTAGTCCGGACGATCGGTGTGCCAGGCCGGGGTGATGCCGTGCTTGCGAGCCTTGGTAGCGCGAGCGCGCACACTGCGCGGGCCGTTGTGGCCGACGGATGACAGTTGGATCTCCCAGCCGATGCATCGCCCGTCGTTGCTCTGAACCAGGGTGTCGGTCTGAATCCAGCCGCGGCTACCTATGGAGGTACGGACTTCGCTGTCGGCCTGGAACCCTTCCTGCTGCGCCACTCGGACGATGCGCTCCTGATACGCCTTGTGTTCGTCGGTCATGGGAGCGGCGTGGCGCTCTTCGTCCTCTCGGCGCTCGTGGACGGCTTCGCGTCGTCCGTTGCGCTCCCTGAGGTACATCCAGGCGACTACGCCGGCGTCCTTGCAGACGCCACCACAGCGCAGACCTCGCTCGGAGAGCGGGACGTGCCGGGTGGCATAGAGACGGTCGGCCGCGTACAGCGTCTCCCACAATGTCGGGATGTTCGGATATCCCAGGTCGTCTAGTGCCAAGTCGATGACGATGTCTAACGCCACGTGCCAGACCTTGTTCGCCAACGCATGCCGCCTTCCCCGTCGAAAGCTTCAGCCGCATTCACGGTAGAGGTCACCACTGACAATCCGATAGAGAGCACGTGAGCCGGGCATATGGGTGAGGCCCATGGGGTGAAGGCGCGCTTATGGAGAAGCCGCAACTGGACAGGGACCAGGCGGCGAATGGAAGCGGGTGATGCCGAAGTCTCCAGCACCTGCCCTGCGATGACATGCCCAACCACGTCACCCCGCCCGGTGAGTCCCCGCTCAACGGAACCTCTCGTCCGCTATGGCGACGCAATCGCAGCGCAGCATCCGAAGCAGGCCGCGCCAGGTCCGTGCCGGCATCGGCTATGAAGGCCGCTCCTGAGGAGCACAGCACGGAGTGGGGAGCGCGGTCGTGCCACGGACCAGACATCACGCACTCGAGAGCGAGTCCGCGGGACAAGGCCAAGATGTCTCGACGGAAAGGAGTTCCACCAGTCGATCCCCTACGCCACTTGATGTGCGCGAGTCCGTGGCAGAAGGTGCCTCCGACGGTACTCGCCAGCTGTTCAGAGCCCGGTGATAACGGCGTTATCACTCACAGGTTCACCAACCAGCAAGGATCGGGGAACTTGGCACGCCCGAGCTCGCACATCGGAGCTGCGCACACTGAGGCTCCGCGCTTCACAATCAGGCCGCTCTCCCCCGCGACACCACGCGGCAGGGGCAAGCGGTGGCCGGGATAGACGACGAAGCCGCCCGAAGGTCCGGCGGCTGATGTGTGCCTACGACCACGGCCCGGCGTTTACTGATGCACCTCGGCATGAGCGCTGGCACCGGTCTCACGGAGTTCGGCCACCGCGGCGGTCGCGACCGCTTCTGGCACGTTCTCAAGGATGACCGCAGGGACCTGGTCGACGACGCACTTGCAGGCCCACAAACTCAGCCCAGTCCGTCTGCGCAGAAGCTTCACGACCTCGATCGTTCGAGGTCCTGGATCTGTCAGCACTACGGCGTGCGGCAAGTCGTCACAGATGAGCAAGAACAATGCGCTCACTGACTCCGATCCCCCACCAATCTGCAAGTGAACGGCAGCATAGGACGATGCACAACGGTTCCAACAGCGACGGGGACTGCGCAGCCGCAGACCTCACGCCACGAGCCCACCCCTCGCCAGCCCACCCACCCACGAGCCTGCACCGGACTCCTCAAGTTGCGATGGTACGGCGCGATCACTGTGATTCCCTGAGAGCCGCGACGGTGGTGATAACGCCGTTATCACCACCGGAAACTAAGCGGTCAACGCTCGAACTTCTTCGGGGGTTGACCCCAGAACAGGATTGTGGCGAGACTAGTCCGGGAGTCTCGGTTGCAGAGCGAGGCTGATGCCAGGGTAGGGCCGCCGTGTCAGCGCCGCCGCTACTGCGCCGGCCTAGTCGCTGATCGCCCAGTAAGAGGTGTCGTTGACGGTAACCAACAGTCCGTGGCGAGCGTCGTGTTCAGCCTGGTACGGCTCCTGTGGTCCACCTACCGGTTCCGGTGGGCGTGGATGCAGAACGGCCGTTCGCACCGTGGCTACTGCTGCTCCCACTGCTCCTTGGTGATCTCGTACCGTACGACTCCATGCTCGGAGCTCTCGATCATCTCCATGTCGGGGGGAGTCGGGATGGTGTCCGCGAGCGTCATTTCGAGCTTCTCCATGATGTTGCGCGAACCGTGGTTCACGGACATCGTTGCAGCCCAGACCATGCGTACACCGAGCTCTGTGAACGCCTTGTCCAGCAAGGCTCGCGAGCCTTCGGTGGCATAACCTTTGCCCCAAGCCGCCTGTCGCAGCCGGTAGCCGAGTTCGGCTTCGTCCAGCGGGCCCTCCGGCTCGGGACGCAGGTGGAACCAGCCGATGAACGCGCCGCCGTCCTTCTCGAGCGCGGCGAATAGTCCGAGGTCGCCGCCCCACTTCTCGTAACCGGCGAGGATTTTCGGCAGGTTGCGCTCGCGGACGACCTCCGGCGCGGTCGGATTGCCGCCGGTCAGGTAGCGCATCACGGCCGGGTCGCTGTCCAGCTCGATCAGCAGGTCCGCGTCATCGGCAGTGAAGCGGCGCAAGGCCAGGCGCTCGGTCTCCAGGTAGGTGTCCACGAGTCGATCATGCCTGCAGTAAGTCGGTCAGCCCAACGATTTTCCTCAGCAACTCAGGGGCGTTGCCATGACGTCGCAGGATATAGAGATGGGTGCGGCCTGGTGCCGGCCCGTTCCGCGTTGCCCCGAAGGATCGGTCGTTTTCCTCCCATGCCCCTCGCCTCCGCCGTGCCCGTCGTGCTGACCGCCTCCGAGCGCCACCGGCTGAAGAAGATGGCATACGGCCACAAGACCCCGGATCAGGCCCGGCAGCGGGCAACCATCGTGCTATTGGCGGCCCGAGGGCGTCCCAATGCCCGAATAGCCGTGCAGACGCGGCTGCACGTGGACACGGTGCGCACCTGGCGGGGGCGCTTCGCCGCTGGAGGCCTGCCTGCCCTGGCCGATCGTAATCGGTCCGGTCGGCCGGTCTCGTTCACCGCGCTGCAGGTTGCCGAGGTCAAGGCGCTGGCCTGTCAGTTACCCGCCGGGACGGGCGCGCCGCTGTCGCGCTGGTCGTGTCCGGAGCTCGCCCGGGAGGCAGTCACCCGGTCCATCGCCGGGTCGATCTCCGCTTCCACCGTGCGGCGCTGGCTCAAACAGGACGCGCTCAAGCCCTGGCAGTACCAGTCCTGGATCTTCGTGCGTGACCCCGCCTTCCGACCCAGGGCCGCCCGCGTGCTGGACCTGTACGCCCGCACCTTCGACGGCGTCCCGCTGGGCGAGGACGAGTACGTGATCTCCGCAGACGAGAAGGCTTCCATCCAGGCGCGCTGCCGCTGCCATCCGACACTGGCACCCGCGCAGGCCCGGGCGATGCGCGTCAACCACGAATACGACCGCGGCGGCGCGCTGGCCTACCTGGCCGCCTACGACGTCCATCGCGCCCGCGTCTTCGGCCGCTGCGAACCGAAGGCCGGCATCAGGCCCTTCATGAACCTGATCACCCAGGTCATGAATACCGGGCCCTACGCCAGCGCCAGACGCGTCTTCTGGATCGTCGACAACGGCTCCTCCCGCCGAGGAAAGAAGGCCATAGATCGCCTGAACAGGGCGTTTCCGAACGCTGTCATGGTCCACACCCCCGTGCACGCCTCCTGGACGAACCAGATCGAGATCTTCTTCTCCATCGTCCAGCGCAAGGTCGTCTCGCCCAACGACTTCACGGACCTCAGCAAGGTCCGGGACCGGCTCCGAGCCTTCGAAGACCGCTACAACGCCACGGCACAGCCATTCCAGTCGAGGTTTACCACCTCCGACCTGGACGATCTGCTGACCAGGCTCGACCGACACACACTCGATCGGCAGGAAGAATCCTCCGCCCGTCTCAGCGCATGATCAACCCCCGAAGGACTTCGAGCGTCGACTACTAAGCTGCCGCAACGAAAAGGACAACGGCGTAGTCGCTCACTGAGTCGATGACCAGCGCGTTAGCGGGGCGGCTCCGTCATAGGCGCTTCCACGCGCCGCCCATCCGACCTCTGCCGCTGCTCCTCGCTAGGACCGGCCTAGGTTTGAGAGCCGTCCGCAGTGTGCCTTCGACGAAGTTGAGACATCCTGGTTGCTCGCTGCGGTGCCGGCGCTGGCACTTTTCGCGGCCGTTAGCTACCCACTCCCCCAGCAACTAAAGGCGCAAGGCTGGCGAACAACCGAACCCTCCATGCCGCAGCTTCACCCCCAAGCGGTCTGGTCGGGCCAGTCGACACTGGCGCCTGTCCGAAGCGAGTTGCACTGGCAGAGACGCCTCCGCGGAGCACGTTCCGGGACCCCGCCGCCCCCAACACGACTGCCCTGCGACGGTTTGCACCATGAATCCGGAGCCGACTGCCGATCCCCCCGGCGCCCCACGACGACTGGGATGGGTGGCTGGCGTGATGCACTGGCCACGTGCTTGCTATCTGCCCTGGATACGCTGACCTCGATTGTCTCCCTCCGGCCTGACCTCGCTACCGCGATGTGTGAAGAGCTCTGCCAATCGCTCCGAGGTTCCGGCGGAGCTGGAGACACCGCACGCCCGGCCTATTGGTCAGCCCCTGGCGACCACGACATCGACTCCGACACCAACCGCCTTCCTGGACCGGTGAGACCACTCCCCTGTTCGTGTGGGGTGCTGCGTACACGAGAGACACCGTCTCGGCATCGGGGGTGATAACGCCGTAATCACCCCCGTGCCCACAGCCACCAGGCCAGGGGTGATAACGGCGTTATCAGTCGGGTGGCCCGACCACTGGTGTGGTTCGGCATTGCTGGCTCTCCTGGCGTGGTGGCCGGTGCTGCACAGCACAGAGAGGAAGGGCCCAGCTGAAAAGCTGGGCCCTTCCGATGCTGCTACACCCGTCCAGATCGACGGAAGGCTACTGGGCGACCTTGTACCTCTCCCCCAGTAGCTTCAGAAGCCGCGGGATCTCCGTCTGCGGCATCAGTCGCGTGACGGCTGCAGCCACCGACGAAGCATCTCGCCAGTGGATCGTCTCGATCTCTTGCGGCTCGTCCTCAACGACGGCCTCAGTGTCTGCGTTGCGCGCTGCGGGCACAGGGGCCACTCCCGCGGCATCACGGGAGCCCTGGGCGACAGCGCCGTCATCATCACCGTCCGCATTGTCGGCCTCGGCGGCGGGAGTGATAACGCCGTTATCGCCCTTGGAGGGAGCGGTTGTCGGCGAGGGAGTGATAACGGCGTTATCACTTGCTGGCTCGGCAGCCGGTGCGGTGCGCCGTTGCTTCGTCTTCTCGGCCGCCGTATCGCGACGCTCGTCGGCCTTCTTTCGCTGCTCCTCAGGAGCGAGACCAGCGAGGCCGCGTACGTGCTCAACCTTCCGCTCACCGGCTTCCAAATCTGCCTGAAGAGCAGGGTCCAGCTTCAGCAGCGACAAGCGCTGGGAGATGAAGGCCTGTGTGACGCCGAGCCGCTGAGCGGCCTTGCGCTGGGATCCGTAGTGCTCGACGAGCTTCTCCAGGGCGGCTGCCTCTTCCAGATCGGAGAGGTTCTCCCGCTGGAGATTGGCGACGAAGGCGGCTTCCAGGAGGCTCTCGTCTGTGGCGACGAAGTCGTCATTGACTGTGTACTTGATGGCCTCGAAGCCCGCCTCGCGGGCAGCGGCGTATCGGCGATGTCCGTCGACGACGACGTACTCGGCACCGGACTCGAGGTCCTTCGCTCGGTCGGGTCGGGTGCGGAGGTAGGCCTCGACGGTCGCGACGGTGATGGCCTGTACGAGGCCGATCTCCTTGAGTGTCACGACCAGGTCGGAGACGTCGCCGACCTTCTCACGGGGGTTGTCCGGATTCTCGCTGATGAGCTTCAGAGGCAGCTCAGGGCGAGGCGTTGCCTCGGTTCCTGCGGTGGGCGCCTCAGTGGCGGCGGCGATGGCCTGGCGGCGCGCGCTGACCTGAGAGGCGTGGGAGAACGATGTGGAGACCGCGAGCCGGTCACGTGCGCGGCTCATGCGATCTCCCTTGCCAGGGCGCGGATGTTCGCGGCCTGTTCGCTGGTGGGGGAGTAGGACAGGAGGGGCTGCTTCATGCGGACTGCTTCGCGTTGCTCTCGTCGGTCGGGGATGACGCCGACGACGCGCGGATCCTTTATGGCCTTCCACTGTTCAAGGGAGGAGGTGGCGATGTATCCGCGGCGTCCGTCGTAGAGGTTGACGATGATGCCGAGGTAGTCGAGTTCGAGCTTCATGTCGGCACGGAGGTCTTCGATCTGGGTGACCAGGAGGTCGTAGGCGTCGGCGGAGCTGTCTTCGGCCTGGACGACGATGCAGACCCCCGACTTGCCCATGGGCTCGCCTTCGCGGCGCCGGCCGTAGTAGACGGCGGCGTCCATGCTCATGCCGAGGCTGGGTGGGCAATCTACGACGATGACGTCGTAGTCAGACTCGACGGGTTCGAGGGCGCGTTCCAGGGCGGCTTCACGCATGCGGACGCGGGAGAGCCTGACGTCCAGGAGAAAGGCGTCGGCACAGGCCGGCAGGAGCTGTAGGCGTCCACCGAATCGTTCGTCGTCAACGGTGACGATCAGGTCGCCCAGGTTGGCCTTGCCTTCGCCGGACATGTGGTTGGCCAGGCTGTCACCGTCGATGGGCAGGGGAGCGTGGCCGAGTTGCTTGGTGAGGTGGCCCTGGGGGTCGAAGTCGACCAGGAGGACACGCAGGCCCATGCCGGTGAGCTCTTCCAGCTCGGCGTCGACGCCGGTCTCGGTCATCTGCCGAGCGATCCGCACCGGGTAGAGCTGGTTGGGGTCTTCGGCGAAGGCCTCGCCGACACCGGCGGCGATGGCCGTCTTGCCGACACCGCCCTTCTGGTTGCAGATGATCTTTCGCTGCACGACCGCCGGACGAGCGATGGTGGGGGAGGGGTTGGTGTCCAACCACAGCTGCACGGCCTGAGCCAGGCCCTGGGTGATGGACACTCCGCGGGCCTTCACATCGGTGCGGAACTGCTCCCACTGACCGTCAGGAAGCCAGGTCGAGAAGGACTCGGCTCCGCTGGTGTCCACGGTTGGAGGGTTGGCCCCTAGGCCCCGCCAAGTGGCGATGCCCTCGGCGACAGCGTCCTGGATGTCGATGCCGAGCTGCGCCGTGCGGACCTTGAGGTCTTGCCGGAGCGCGGCAGTCAGTTTCGATACGACCTTTTCGCGGCCGCCTTGAGGTGACGTCATGGAGAGAACCTTACTAACGTCGGAGATCGAAATCTGTATCGAGACGTTAGTGTCTGCCAAAGTGATCCGGACGGACTATCACAACAGCAGCCAAGGCAGCCTAAACACATACCTCGTGTCTCCCGCAGCAGACGCGCCACTCCTTCGCCAACAACCATGCGAGATCCACAGAAGTACAGGCTGCCGGCATGCCAGGTGATAACGCCGTTATCACCCCGAGCTCCGACCAACGCCGCAACGTCGCCCGCGGTCAGCGCAGCTGGCGTCCCACACACGCCACGACACGGCGCGCATGGCCACAGCAAGAACCACAGCGCCACAGACCCACAGCTGCAGCCCGTACTCACCTCACCGAACCTTGGCCTGGCTGGTGGGGGAGTGCTACACGGACAACAAGGCCGGGCATCTTTGGGGATCACCGATGCCGTCGGCCTTGCCAGTCCGTCGACTTCCGCTTCGGAATCTGCTCGGGTGATAACGCCGTTATCACCTAGCGCCCCGGGAGCACTGGCCAACGACGAAGACGACTTTCGAAGCGACGCCGCCGTGTAGGAGCCCGGGATTGGAAGGTCGGCAGATACGGCGTCCGGAGGTCGGCTACGTAGTGGGGACATCGAAGGCGGACCGGCCGGGACTCTCCAGCAGGGCGGCCAGGTATGCGGGGCACTCCTCGACCACGAGGTGTC
Source organism: Streptomyces sp. NPDC048506 (assembly GCF_040651315.1). Lineage (NCBI taxonomy): Bacteria > Bacillati > Actinomycetota > Actinomycetes > Kitasatosporales > Streptomycetaceae > Streptomyces > Streptomyces sp. NPDC048506. The sequence continues at coordinate 22,367 of NZ_JBEZIX010000074.1, read as the reverse complement.
CGGCTCCCGAGACCACACCCAGCTCAGCACCGAGGGTACGGCGCACTGTAGGGCCGAGCCGCCGGGGAGGGAGGAAGACGTCATGCTCCCCGGTGACGACCAGGCGGGATAGCGGCCGCGCGGGCAGGACGGCAGCGCCGGGCGCTCCGCTGGAGCGCGCGTGCCGGGCAACCAGTGTCATCCAGGTCACCAACTCCTCGCGCGGCAGATGGCCAGGCGCGAGCATGGTGCGCAACAGTCGCGCGCTATGTGTCGGTGCGGGCCACAGAAACCAGGCGGCCGAGGCGGCCAACACAGTGGGCGTCAGCCTCAGCCTGGTCAGTCCGCCGGGGGAGACCAGGAACAGCCGCTCGATCCTGGGGGAGTCGCTGGACAGGGCAATGGCGGCACCGAAGGAGTGGCCCATCACCGCTACCGGATCGGACGAGACCGTCTCGATCACCTCCCTCAGCCATGCCCCGTACCAGCACAACCGGCCTCCGGACAGCCCACGTTCGCCAGAACTGAGACCAGGCTGGCCGGGGACGTCCACCAACACGACCCGGTACCCGACGGCGACCAGAGCCGTGGCCATCGGGAGGGAAGCGGCGGCGCTGAAGTTGGTGCCCGGGACGAACACGACCGTCGACGAGCCGCAGCCGGCAAGGACCACGTGGGTCTGGGTGCCATTGGCGGTTACCGTCTTCCGTTCGTGTGGCACCTGCCATGTGGCGAGCTGGTCGAGGCACCAGCGTCGAATGAGCTCCTCGCCTGTCGTACTCCGGTAGATCGAGTCCACTGGTCGAGTATCGCCCCGCGTCCCAGCCCGTGGAGCGACAAGGGCACCACGAGTTGGGGAAGTTGTGATGCAAGCCCGGCCCGGGTCGCCTGTCCTGGACTTCATCCGCAGTCATGAAAGAGCCAGGGACCCTTGCTGATAACGGCGTTATCACTCCGAGCCACGATCAACGTTGCAAGGCCGTCTCAACCCAGAACGTTCCCGCCCCTCGCTGCCTCAATTGGGCTCTTCTGCCCCCGGTACCTTCGTGGGTGATAACGGCGTTATCACCCACGCGCGTTCGGCAGGACACTTGTGAAGAGGTCGCTCTTCAACTCCAGCGAGAAGAGGGTAGGGACCTGCTTGGGCAGGATGGGACACATGACGCAGGGGGGAGCGAGACAAGCTCGCAGAGTTGCTACAGCGTGCAGGGCTGGAAGTCGTGGGGGAGTGGCGGGTCGAGGAGGTACTGCCTCCACGAGCCGCGTGGCGCCCGATCATCTCGCACAACGCCGCACCACTGGTGGCGGTACGAAGCGACGTGCCCAACGCGGCCGCTGAACTGAACGCGTAATGGCACCAGCTCGCGCTCGACCGCAAAGCTCATCAATGCGGATGGTGTGTTTCTCATCAACGTCGCTGGCGACTCGGATGCTTGCCGGGCAAGCCAGGCCGCACACTACGTAGTCCGAGATGCTGCCAGCCGCCCGGATGCCCTCAGTCAGTCCTCCTATGACCTGGTGCACGAGCGCCCGTACGCCCACCGTTCTAGGCACTGCAAGCGGCCGGACAGTTCCCGACAGCACGCGATCAGAGTCGGATTCGGTGGGAACCTACCTAGAGCCTGTCTGACAAATGATCATCTGATGGGTTCGCGCAGCCGGAGGATCAGGGATGCCAGGACGATCCCTGCGTGGTAGCGGTCGGCGAGCTTGTCGAACCTGGTCGCGATCGCCCGGAACTGCTTGAGGCGGGCGAAGCATGGTTCGACCACGTTGCGGTCGCGGTAGAACTCCTTGTCGAAGGCGGGTGGACGGCCGCCGCGGGCGCCTCGGCGTCGGCGGTTGGCCGCCTGGTCGCGGCGTTCGGGGATCGTGGCGGCGATGCCCCGGCGCCGCAGCAGGTAGCGGATCGCCCGGCTGGAATACGCCTTGTCGCCCAGCACCCGAACCGGTGTCGTGCGGGGCCGGCCCGTCGCGGTGCGCGGGACGCGGATCCCGTCGAGGACCTGGGCGAACGCGGTGGCGTCTTTGACGTTGCCCGGAGTGAGCACGATCGACAGTGGCAACCCGCGGCCGTCCACGGCGAGATGGACTTTCGTGGTCAGTCCGCCTCGGGATCGCCCGAGGGCCTGACGCGTCTGCGGGCGGCCCGGATCTTCCAGTTCGTTCCCCGTCTGCGTCCGCTTTTTGCACGCGCCGGCGGCGTGCTGGTGGGCACGGTTGACCGTGGAGTCGACGGCGACGGTCCATTCCACCCGGCCCACCGCGTCGTCGCGGACCTGGACATGCTCCAACAGCTTCGCCCATGTGCCGTCCGCCTCCCAGCGGGCGAACCGCTCGTATACGGTCTGCCACGGCCCGAACCGCTCCGGCAGGTCGCGCCACGGAGCCCCGGTCCGCAACCGCCACAGCACACCGTTGACCACCTGCCGGTGGTCACGCCAGGGACGACCACGCCCATCCACCCGCGGCAACAAGGGCTCTATCCGCTCCCACGCCACGTCCATCAACTCACCCTGACCAGCCACAAGATCAATTATCGGAGGAGTCCTGGCCCGGATCGGGCACAGGGTCCCGCACGAAGAGGCTCAGCCGGTATGTGGTCGGATGCATCAGGCGCCCGCAGAACGTGTCCATCCGCGCCGCGGTCCAGTCGATCCGTGCTTCCGACGCTCGGAGACGGCGAATGTGCTCGCGCCACTCCGACTCATCCTGGGTCTCGAAGAGCACTTCCCAGCGGCCTGCCTCCGGCGCGATGCGGTCAGCAGCCCGCCGCATCTCGCCCTGCTGCTGACGTCTTCTCTTGCGCTGCCCCGGCATCGGCCCAGCATCGCTGGCCATTACTACCACGGCAAGGCCATTTCCTACCGCCCAAGATCAGAACGACGTTGATCATTTGTCAGACAGCTCCGCCGGACCCGGGCCACCTGACAGTGCTGACCCGTCTGCACCGCGGGATGTCGCACAAAACTGAACTCTGACATGATTTGTAGGGGGACCGAAGCAGCGCCCGCGAGCGTTGTCCACGGCCTGATCTACGACAGTTGGGGGACTTCGTGGCTGAAACCGGTACAACGTGGGGCGTCGCCCGTACCCGGCTCGACGGGTCGGCGAGCTCGCCGTTCGAATGGCAGGGTCCCGACCACGCCTGGCCGAACCAGGAGGACGCGGAGTTTCGGGCGAAGTCGGGGTCACTGATGTTCTCGGAGCCCTCGGACTTCCGGGAGCCGCACCCGAAGGTCGCAGGTGCCGTGCTGCTGATTGAGCGCTTCTTCGTCTTCCTCGTGTATCCGATCCGTGGCGGAGACCAGACTCGGTGCGCTCGCGAGGCGATCGACGGCGTATCGGTCGGCTGGCTCGAGAGCCTGCGCCCGACCGACGGCGGGCGGCCCAGCAGCCCGCCCGGCTCCGGCGGCTCGCCGCAACTCGCTCAGATGAACGCCATCCTCCAGGCGCAACAGGCCGGCCGCGAGGGCGAGATCAGCCCTGAGATCGATGCAGCCTTTCAGGCGCTACACGCCCAGATGTTCGAAGGCCGCTTCGGCGACTCGGTCGCCGCTCTGTGGCAGGCCGCCGGGCCGGCGTACCGGGGCGTAGAGTGTGCGTTCTTCCGCAACGTCATTGAATGCAAGTTCACCGGCACCGAACACAGACTGGCCATCGAGCGGTACCTCCGCGGCCTTGTCAATTTCAACCGCCCGGCCATGCAGGGCACCGACCTCCCTCTCATGGCGAGATTCATTGTCGATCAGACCGGCGACGGCCGGCCGCGTCTGGGCCGGACGAACATCGCCGGACTCGACCTCGACAGGTTCCTGGACGACGCGCTGGCCACGGCCATGGCGATCGGCACCTTCGAGGGCCTGACGGTCGACGACTTGGCGATGCGGCTCAGGGGGGCGGCCGCCAGATATCAGATGGGCATGGACTGAACCGTGACCGAGACGGCCAGCTACGAACTTGAAGACGGTTCGGTCGTGCATGTCCAGTACCAGCCCGACCGCCAGGACGGCGCGCGCCAGGTCGGGAGCCGGCGCGCGCCGCAGATGATCGAGGAACGCCTGACCACTGTCGTCGGCGTGGCTCGGGAGATCCTCGACGCGGTGCGCGAGATCGGGGTGGACTCCGCCGAGGTGTCCTTCGGGATCACGTTGACCGGGAGGCTGAGTTGGGCGGTCGCGCAGGCGTCGACCGAATCCAGCTTCAAGGTTTCGCTCACCTGGTCCGGTGCCGCCCGGCCGCCCGACGAGCCGGCGTCAGCCCCTTCCGGTGCATGAGGAAGGTTCCGTCGACTTCGTATGGTCGGCGGCGATCTCGTCTGCCGGCGGCGTCGAGGGCACCGGGGTCCTCATCACCCCCGACGCGGTACTGACCTGCGCGCACGTCGTCCGATGCCTCGACCCGGACCGCCTTGAAGTCGCCTTTCCGTACGCCGCATCCACCCCCGTGCCGCAGTCCGATACGGTCGGCGTGGCGTCGGTTCAGTACGGGGCGGCCAAGGTGCCGGGAGTCCCCGACGACATCATCGACTGCGCGGTGCTCAAGCTCCGCCCGTCGGGGACCCTGCCGACGCCGGCCCCGCTGAGGATGGTGGCGCCCGAACAGCTCGTCGGTGAAGAGTGCTGCGTCTTCGGGTATCCGTCGGGTGAGTCGCAGATGCTGGGCGCGCTGGCCCGGGGACGGGTCAGCAACCGTCTGCCATACGGATGGATCGGCCTGGAGCTGCCGGACGGCAACGTCCTGCGGGAAGGGTTCAGCGGCGGCGGCCTGTGGTCCGTGAAGTACGGGGCAGTCGTCGGCCTGGTGGCTCAGGCTGATTCGACCGAGCGCACGGGAAGGGCGCTCGCCCTCCCGCTTGTCCACTCCGTGCTTCCCGAGGCCCGGATCGCCGATCTGTGTGAAACCCGTGCGGCCACGGATGGCCGACCGCCTGCCGAGTCCGCCCAGGGGCTCATCGAAATGGGCCCGGGATGGAGCTGGGTGCGGGTCGACTTTCCGTGGTCGAGCAATGTCTCCCTGCACCACAAGGCTGCGCTGAGCTGGACACCGTCCCAGGGCCCCGACGACCGGCGGATGGTCGTCCACACCTCGGCGGAGGCTGCCTACGCCGACTTGGTGGCTTGGATCTCGAGGCGGGAGACCACCAATTCGGACCGGCGGGAACTGCTCCAGCGTCTGCGGCACGTGGACCGGAGCCGCCAGCTGATCGCCTGCTGCTCGCATGAGACGGTATCCCCGGAAATGAACCCTAACTTCGCACCGCCTGCGGTGGTGTACTGCGTGTACCGCGTTCGTCAGGGCACGGACGCCAGAGCCGTCGGCTGGCAGTTCTTCACGGATTGGCGGCGGACGATGGTCTACATCTCCCCCAGATCCGGCCGGTGCATGTGGTATCAAACACTGCCCGAGGGATGGAGCCTGCACACCGTGCCGCTTACATGACGCTCCGCCGGGCCAGCCGGGCGCCATGGGGGTACCTCCCAGCCCCCCGAGGGGCGGGGGAAGCCAAGCGCCCCGCGGCGCCAGCCGCTGATGCCGCAGCCGACGCGAATTGTCAGACAGACCCTAGTTTTGGCCGGATCGGCCTTCGGTGAGGTGGGATCCCAGCTCTCGGGCAGGAGTAGGCGCCAGTCGACCGCCGCAGAGGCGCCGTCGGACGCCAGATGCAGCGACACCCCGGCCTGGCAGTTGGTGACCTTGCCGGCGGTGCCGGTGTACTGCCGTGTCACGCACGCCGACCAATCGCCGTCCTTGAGGAAGCCGGTGTCATCGATGACCAGCGCGGTCGGCTTGATCACCTGCTGCATTCTCCACGCCAGACGGGCACGCACATGGGCCGCGTCCCATGGGCTGGAGGTGATGAAGTGGGCCAGGGCCTGCCGGTTGCCGTCCTCACCCAGCCGCGCGGCCATCGGCTCCACCGACTTGCGCCGCCCGTCCAGCAGCAGTCCCCGCAGATAAACCCCGCCCCACCGGCGCTGATCCGCCCGCGCGAACGGCTCGAACACCTCCGCCGCAAAGTCCTCCAGATCACACCGGACCGCAGCCAACTCCTCAGCCATCACACCCGCTCAACAGCACAAGCAATCAAGGGGACACGCCACTGGCGAGTGAACCTGACCAGGCCCTAGTAGGGCTTGGTCAGGTTGGTATTGCTGCGGGTATGTCGCGGTGGCAGGTGGGGCAGGCGCCGGTCCAGGTTGCGAGGAGGAGCTGTAACTCACGGACTACTTGGTAGAGGCTCAGGCCGGCGCCGTTCCTTTTGGGGCTCTGGCCAGTCGTTGCAGGGTGCAGAAGGCGTGGGCGACGGAGACGAGGGTGACATGGTGGTGCCAGCCCCTCCAGGTGCGGCCCTCGAAGTGGGCCAGGCCGAGGGCCTGTTTCATCTCGCGGTAGTCGTGTTCGATGCGCCAGCGGAGCTTGGCCAGTCGGACCAGCGTGGTGAGCGGGGTGTCGGCGGGCAGGTCGGAGAGCCAGAACTGGACCGGCTCGTCCTCCCTGGCGGGCCACTCGGCCAGCAGCCAGCACTCGGGCAGCACGGGACCGTCGGTGGCGCGGGCGATCTCGCGTCCGGCAGGCCGGATCCGCAGCGTGACGAACCGCGAGTACATGCGTTTGAGGCCGGACCGGCCCGTGCCGGGGCGGGATCCCTCCCGCCATTGCACAGGTTTCGCTGCCTTCCGGCCCGCCGCGATGACCAGCTGTCTCACCGATTGCGGCTTGTTCGGGTACTTCGCCACCGGCGGCCGTCCGGTCCCGGAGTAGTCCCCGGTGACCGGGACGGCCTGACCTGGCTGGGCCGACAGCGTGGTGGAGATGCCGACCACATAGTTGAGGCCGCGGGCGGCAAGACCGAGCCGGAAGGCGGCGGCGTCGCCGTAGCCGGCGTCCGCGATGGCCAGCGGCACATCGATCCCCCACGAGCGGGTCTCATCCACCATGTCCAAAGCCGTCTGCCACTTCTCCACATGCCCGATGTCGTCAGGGATGCCGCAGGCGGTGCGGCGGGCGACCTTGTTCGGATCCGCCTTCGGCGAGCCGGCCGCCCAGGTCTCTGGCAGGAACAGGCGCCAGTTGACCGCCGTCGAGGCGTGAGGGGAGGTGAGGTGCAGCGAGACACCCACCTGGCAGTTGGTGACCTTGCCGGCGGTGCCGGTGTACTGCCGGGACACGCACGCCGAGGCGTCGCCGTCCTTGAGGAAGCCGGTGTCATCGAAGACCACCGCGGTCGGCCGGATCACCGCTTCCACCTTCCAGGCCAGCCGGGCTCGGATGTGGGACGGATCCCACGGGCTGGTGGTGACGAAATGCGCCAGTGCCTGCCGGTTCCCGTCCTCACCCAGCCGGGCCGCCATCGGCTCGACCGACTTGCGTTTGCCGTCGGTGAGCAGTCCTCGCACGTAGACCTGTCCCCAACGGCGCTGATCGTTCCGCGCGAACGGCTCGAACACCTCCCCCGCAAAGTCCTCCAACTCACCACGCACAGCAGCAATCTCGTCCGGAGTCACACCCCCATCAACGCATACCGAAGCTGAAAGACACGCCACACCGCAAGCAACCTGACCAAGCCCTACTAGTAGGGCTTCGACGAAGACTTTGAAGTCGGTGGGGTCGATCTGGCACGCGTCGGCTTCCATGGGGCCAATGCCAGATGGCAGATCCATTTCGGCTTCGTAGAGGGCCATGTGGCGTAGGAACAACCGGGCAGCCCCATTCAACGCGTTCCACAGGGTCTGGTCACCCATCTCGAAGTACTGGCTCACAGCGGCATCTTGCCGCGACTTTCGAGGGACAGCGCAGTCGGGGGGCGATCGCGAGGGCTCATGAAGCAATGAGGCGGCGGCGACAGAGGAGCGTGGCGGCAATGCTTGCGACGGCGCTGAAGTGCGCAGGCCTGCGTTCATAGTCTGGAGAGCATCCTGCTGTCCCTCACTCTTGTGACGCCGAGATCATCGAGGTCGTCCACATCCCTGATCTCACCAGGCACCCTCACGTTGGAGGACCTGACCGGCGACAGCGTCGGGATCTGGGAGAGGACTCAAGCACAGAAGACCCTGGCTCTGATGTGACTGAGCGGCTGGGCTGGCTCGACTGGCCCAAAGCGGCGCTCCGGTAAGCGGAGGCGCGTAAAGCACGCACCGAGGGTGTGCGACAGTGAGGATCCGTGGCACATGAAATAGACATCGATGCGGTGCTGCGTGCGGCTGATCGCGCGCAGGGCACGGACCACCTGGAATTCCCCCACGGCTTCGACCGCCGTCGGGCCCTCGCCCGCGTTCAGTCGCTGGTCGAACGGCTGCAGACCGGTTTTGGCTGCCAGTGTGTGGTCGACACTGCCGTCCAGGACGCGAGCTTCCATGCGGTCATCACCGTCCCGGCCGAGGCGACCGGGGCCGGGGAGCGGATCACGGTGCGGCTGAGCAACTTCGGCGACTTCGCCGTCATCGCTGCGGAGAATCCCGGCTGCTACCTGGACCTGGATGAGGCGGAGACGGAAGGGGCCTTGACCCTTGCCGATCGCCGTACGGCCGAGGCCGCGGCGGCCTCCCTCGGCTACGTGCTGATCCCGGAACCCGCCCTGCGTCGCCCCTACGACGGGGTGACACCTCTGGGCGAGCACAGCAGCCCCTACGGGGAAGCCACCTGGTGGATCCGGTTCTTCGACTACCTGTGATGCGGCACCTGTGGACACGTACTCGCGCGTGTGCCTGCCATGGAGCGCAGTCGGCCAGCGAATGAGCCAGTGGGCCCCGTTTGCGAGCCAACCCCGAAGCTCAGGGGGGCGAACTCAAGTACTCAGGGGCCTTCTCGCCCGCTCAGTCACACCTGGCTTTGATCAACAACCTCTCGGCAAGCAGGTTGTGCGCTTAGGATCGTCCTCAGTGAAGAATCAGAGGCGCCCTCCGTTTATAGGGGGCGCCGCTTCGATGGGGCACCCCATCCGACTCCACTGTGCCGCCGTGCCCAATCGACCTACAACGGCAGCACGCGAAGAAGCTGGCGCATCACCTTCCGGAAGGATGCCTCGAACGTAAACCATCTCCGGTGCGTTCTCCCCGCTTCTGCCCTCAGCCGGGAGCTGGGAGACACCGGCGTGAGAATGGCCGCACGGTGAGAATCGGGCCCCTATGACGACTCCGCACCGCGGGACGCCTGGGCGATGCGCCTCTTGAGCAGCTCTTGCCGACGTCGGGGAGGCCGACTTCACCTTCGTGTGGGAAGCGGCGGGACGACTGGGCGCGGCCCTGTCTCCCGGGGTCTCCGCTGGAGGGGGAGTGGGGGCACGGGATTCCGGCTGGAAATCGCTGCTGGTAGAACCGCAGAAGCGGCCCGCCTCAGACCGAGAGCTGGCGGGCGGGGCCACTCTGAGGTGACCGCAGCAGCGAAGACCCCGATGCCCCTGTGGAGAGCGGCATCCAGCTGCATCCAGGCGCTGCCGAAGCCGGTCTTCTCCCGGATCACGTCGCCGTCGTTGTCGAGCCGGAGGGCCTGGCAGTGCTCGGTGTAGCCGCTCAGAAGTCTCACGGCCGCAGACAGACACACTCGGCGACTCCGTCACACCTAACGCAGAAGCAGTCACAGTGGGGCGGTGGCGAGGACTTTGAGCTGAACGACGGCCAGCCACATCGGATCGTCCGGTGTGCGCGGCAGCCGCAGGTAGCCGGTGACGCGCAGCTGGTCTCCCGGCTGGAGGTCATGCAGCACGGCGTGCGCCAAGACCGGGTCGGCGACGCTGCACGACAGGATCATTCCGTCCGTACGCTCGTCTGTGGGGGAGATGGCGAGCCGGAATCGCGCCGTCGAGCCGTGGAGGTCGCCGGGCACGGTTTCTTCGTCCAGGAAGCCGTCCAGGGCTATCGCATCGGCATCCACGCTCAGCTGGCCTTCGTGACCGGGGCCTGGTGGGCGTTGTCGTACAGGGCCAGGATCCGCCTCGGGACCATCCCCGCGTCGGCGACCCTATGACCGTTCTCGCGTGCCCAGATCCGGATCACGGCGAGCTCGGTGCGTCCGCTGCCGAGCCCAGCGCGAATCGAGGTGAAGGCGGGGCGACCTGCTGGCGTCGCTTGCGGGACTGGACCGAGGCCGGCGTACGGCCCCGCCTGCGCGAGACGATGCTTGTTGCACTTCGCAGGTCCGGTCTGTTGGAGATGGACGACGCGGCAGTGGACGGCTCGCACGTCAGAGCCCTCAAAGGGGGGCGCACACCGGGCCTTCGCCGGGCGATCGGAGCAGGCCGGGCAGCAAGCATCACCTGATCGGCGAGCGGCACGGAACTCCGCTCGCCGCGTCACTGACCGGCGGCAACCGGCACGACGTCACCGAGCTGATGCCACTGCTGGACGCGATACCCCGCATCCGCGGGCTGGGAGGACGTCCCCCCACCGTCCCCGGCGCTTGTTCGCGGATCGCGGCTACGGCTTCGACAAGTGCCGGCGTTCGATCCGTAAGCGCGGCATCACACCGAAGATCGCCCCCGCGGCACCCCGCATGGCTCCGGCCTGGGCAAGACGCGGTGGGTGGTGCAGCGCACCTTCGCCTGGCTCCACCAGTTCAAACGCCTCCGCATCCGCTACGAAATACGCGCCGACCTCCACCAAGGACTCCTCGAACTCGCCTACAGCATCATCTGCTTGAGACGACTGCGCACCGCATTCTGAAACGATCAGTTACTCCGTCCGCTGGGCTACTGGTGCACGTCGAGGCGGGCTTGCAGGTCTTCGGCCAACCTGTCCGCCACGCTTGCGAGCGGGGGGTGATCTTCGGCCACCAAAGCGAGGAGCCTGATGGCTGCCTCGGCCTGCCCCGCAGTCGTCAGAGCGAGCAGAGGTCCCTCCTGGTCCAATTTCTGCGCGAGCTTCGCGGCCATCCTGGTGGTGTCGATCGAACTGACGCGGGTGCCGCCTACCTGGCCGGCCTGGATGACGGTCCCGTGGAACTGCACACCGGGCGAAATGTTGTTCGAGACATTCATGATGCGCACCCTAGGCCATGTGATCACGGAGGGAAACGGCCGTTGGCAGCCTTGTCGTCCAGCGCCTTCAGGGTACGCGCAGCCTGTCGCCCCTTAAGTAGCCGTTGTCGTACCGCTCCTGGGACTTGGTGACCGAACGGTTGTCGGCGTACTCGCGAAGATGCAGGGCCACGTGTCGATGAACGCGCGGAGGGTGTCAGCGTCCTGACAGGTGCCCAGCACGTCGCGGCGGAGGCCAACCCAGGGATCCCGACCGGCACAGTGGACTCAGCGGTTTGGGCGTGATTGAGTCGCGGCTTATGAAGACGCCAGGAGCCGATGCTCTACGGATACGGCTTGCTGAACCGAATGATCTGGAGCACCTGCCGGATCTCCAACTGGCTGCAGGAGAAGCGTTTCGGGGCATCGGTATGGCCGACGTTGCCGACAACCCCCCACTCTCCGTAGGGCAATTGGCCAAATACCAGCGTGTTGGACAAGCCTGGGTTGGTGTGGACCACGCCGACAACCCGATGGGGTTCGTGATCGTCGATCTGCTCGATGGCTGCGCCCATATAGAGCAGGTAAGCGTCCATCCAGTTGCGGCTGGCCGAGGCTTGGGACGCAGACTGATCGATCACGTTGCCTGCTGGGCAGTCGATCAAGGTCTGCCCGGGCTCACCCTGTCAACGTTTCGGACAGTTCCGTGGAACGCCCCCTACTATCTGCGCTTGGGCTTCCAAGAAGTGGCGCCCTCGCAGCTCACTAATGGGCTGCGGACGGTCCTGGATGCCGAGGCCGCGTTCGGTCTCGATCTCTCGACACGGGTCTGCATGCGCCGGTGGGTGAGGCAGGCTCCTTAGCCTCTGCGCGTTCACCCGCACATGGGCTCTGCACTTCCACACGTAGGCGGACAGCGGTCGTCCCGATCGGGTGGTCGTCGGGTGCTCGGCGCATGCAAGAGGGGCCTCCTGAACAGCTCGCTGGTGTCGAATCACCGAGCATCAGGAGGCCCTGGTGTCGCAGTCTTGCGTGCCGATGCCTTTGCAGTCCACCGCGGGCACCCGTGAGTGTGACTGCCTGGCTCACCGGTTCGGAAACGCTGCCGACAATCCCCAGCGCAAGCGCCGTTATCCAACCGACATGACGGACGCGGAGTGGGCTGTGGTGCGGCCGCCGTTGCCGGTGCCGGGCTGGATGCGGGGCAGGGGCGGGCAGCCGGAGGCGTACTGCCACCACGCGATGCTGGACGCGATCGCCTATCTCGTGGACAACGGGATCAAGTGGCGGGCGATGCCGGCGGATTTCCCGCCGTGGGACCGGTCTATGCGTTCTTCCGCCGCTGGCGCGACCGCGACCTGGTCCGGGAGTTCCATGACCGGCTGCGCGGGCAGGTCCGTGAGAAGGCGGGGCGGGATACTCGGCCGACGGCCGGGGTGATCGACTCGCAGTCAGTCAAGGCGGACGCCGTGGTCAGCGCCGACAGCCGCGGCTTCGACGGCGGCAAGCTGATTAACGGACGCAAGCGGCACGTCGTGGTCGACACCCTCGGCCTGCTGCTGGGCGTGATGGTCACCAGTGCGGACATCGGCGACCGCGCCGCCGCCCACATCCTGCTGGAACAGGTGGCCACCGCCCACCACCGCCTGGCCCTCGTCTGGGCCGACGGCGGCTACACCGGCAGCCTGATCGAGCACTGCCTGGCCACGTTCACCCTGGTCCTGGCGATCATCAAGCGCAGCGACAACGTGAAGGGGTTCGTGGTGCTACCCAAGCGGTGGATCGTTGAGCGCCTTTTCGCGCACCTGATGCGAAGCCGCCGCCTGGTCCGCGACTTCGAGCGCCGCATCGCCAGCGGCCGAGGCGATGATCTACTGGTCGATGATCGGGCTCATGACCCGCCGTCTGGCCCAGCCACACCGGGGGCGAGGGTGAACTGGCCGGGTGCCGGCTCGGCCAGCCAGCAGCGGGCGACCAGGCGTTTCGCCTTCGACCGCAATGCCTCCACCCGCGCTGGCACCACGTCCATGCCGAACACCGCGGCCATCTCCTGGCAGGTCAACGGCCCCTGCCCGAGACGGACACGGTCCGCGAGTGCTTGAAGGATGCGCTAGTAGTCGACCGACAGAACCGACGGGGTCATCCCCTCACTCCACACCGGCACCTGCGTCTTCGGCTTGGCCGCATCACGGGACGTGAGCTGTGTGTCCACCTCCCGCGGACCGGCGGCGGCCTGAGGTCCGGCGTCAGCGGCACCGTCTGGAGCCAGAACCGTGTCGACCCGCCGCCGGGCGATCACCCACTCCTGCCATTCCTGCTCGGCCGCAGCCAACTCGGCCTGGACACGGTCGGCTTCCTCACGCAGCCTGTCGACTCGACGCCGAGCAGCGAGCTCGTGCTGTTCCAGTAGTCCGACAACCGACGGCATTCGAGACCTCCCCGGGGAGCGACAGCCTGACAGGCCACTACTCCCACGGGCCTACCGCACCTATCCACGACGAGCGGAAACCCGTCGATCACACTCGGAAAGACAACAGCTTCTAAGAGTCCACCATTGCAGTGCCGCGTCCCTGACACCTTCGGCATCAGCGGAACTGTGCGTATCAGCCGAAGGGGTTCTCGGCAAAGCGACGTGTGGACACATTCGGCGCCGCAGCAAGCTGCGGCTCAGTCGGGGTGGTCTGCGGCACCGGAGCCGAGACCTGTTCCTGCTTCACGCCGGGGGGCAAAAAGCAGGGAGTGTTGACGGAGAAGACCAGTTCAGTGGGTGGTTGGTAACTCTCCACCGACACAAACAGGTTGTCATGACCTCCCTTGGCATCCATGAGGGCATCCGATGCGTCCTCGCGGTAGCCACTGATCTTGTACCCCGAGGACTCAAGCTTCTTGCGCATGACGCGCAACGCCTCGCCGTGCTTGTCCCCAGGAAGCTTTGCCCGCACGGAGTACGTCAGGTCGAAGCGCCCATCGCTGGCGTGCTCATGGTTCTTGCCGAAGCAGTCGCGGAAATCCTTGTTCACGCTGCTGTCATCGACCTTCAACGAGTACTGTCCGGCAAGCGATTCGACCAAACCTCGCACCAACTGTTCAGCGTTGTCCTTGCTCTTGACCGGCAACGGATCATTCTTCCCGGAGTCGTTCATGCATCCTCCTGATGCGAGCAAGGCGAGTATGAGCAAGCCGATACGTCCGGAATGCCGGATCCTGCGGTTCACCACTGCGATCCCTCAGTTTTGGGCGACACCTTCGGGGGCACGTGATAGTCCCCGGCACCGGGGCGCTTCCCTGCGATGATGCGCCCCTGGTTGGCGAGGCTTTCACTGCCCTCATCCCAGTAGCCACCGTGACCCGAGGTGTCCACGTCGAACACCTTGCCCCCGAACTCCTTGTCCGCGGGATTCTCGCCCAGAGATTTGTCCGAGGCGTCGGTGGAGACGATGTCGTCCTGCGCCCAGCCGGCCCAGACGTGGTCAGGGTCCATGTGCAGATCCTTGGCGTGGTCCACCGTCATTCCGGGGCTGCCGACCGAGACGATGTCGTCGGCGTCAAGGCCGTGACCGCCAGCTGCGCCAGCCCCCACCACCGTCGAGCCATAGCTGTGCCCGAGCACCGTCATGTGAGCGCGCTCTCCGTCGTGCGCCTCACGCAAACCATGAGTAAAGCTCCGCAGATCGCCCGCCGCCGGCTCGGCACGCCCGGTCGTCACCATGCTGCCGTCTACCTCAGGAGCGTCGTAGCCGAGCCATGAGACCACCGCGGTATTTCCACCGCCCTTGTCCTGAGCTGCCTGCTGCAGTCGATCCACCCGGTCGATCTGCTCGTCGAGGTTCGTCAAGTCGTTGTCGGTGCCTGGAACCTGTACGGCGACGTTGCGGGCGGTGTCCGGGTTTCCCTGGGACACCACTGCCCGTCCGTCTCCTTTGGTGTCGATCCCCAGCACGTACAGCCGCTTGTTCTCGTCATTGCGGCCGTCGGCCTGATCGAGTGCGTCCTGCAACTTCAGAAGCCCGTCGTACTGCCGCTGGTCATGAATGCCCAAGTCGCCGTTCTGCTTCTTCATGTCGTACTCCGCCAGCGAGAGGTCCACCGTCTTGCGGTTCGCCTCGTCACGGTCGGCGCTGGGTATGCCGTCGAGCCAGCCAATCTTCTCGGGATAGGCGTCGATGTACTCCTGCCGCTCTTGTTCAGACAGACCCGCCCACCACTTGGCGTTCTCCTTCGGGTCCATCTTCGAGGGGATCGAGTCCCCATCGAGATGGGCGAAGCCTGCGGCCTGGCGGGCGGCGTCCCTCGCCGCCCGAGCGCCATAGTCCTTGTCGAGGGTGAAGGCGTCGACCGTCTTAAGGAGCTGTGTCCCCTTCCAGTCAGCGGTACTTGCCTCATCGAGCGCGAACTGGATCTCGTTCTTGTAGCCAGCCATCACCGCGACACGCACAGAATGGTCTTCCTGCGCTTCATCGTCAGCATTGGCGGTAGGACAGGACCTGCTGTCCGTCACGTTGCCGTGGTCGTCGACGGTGAATCCGTCAGCTTCCGCTGTGCGCACACTCTGACGCAATTGGTCCTGCGCCGACTTCATCTCGACATGAACGGTGTCCAGGATGGTGACGATAGAGGTGACGTCCGACTGCGCGGTGCCGAGTTGGGTCTCGCTCGTCTCCATCTTCATGAAGGCGTAGCGGGAGTCCACCCCCTGCCACCCACTGGCGTGCAGTGGTCCGGTCACCTTGTGCCGGTGCCGGACCTGAGCCTCCTCCAGTTCCTTGGCCAGCTTCCGCCAAGACCCGACGGCAGCTTCCAAATCCGAGAAATCCTGCTTGAGAAGTTCCTTGAAGTTCTCGGGCACTGGTCACCGCACCTGGAACGACTGGGCGGTTATGTCTTCGTTGAACTGGTGACCGTCCGCGGTGCGCCGCAGGCGCGACGCCGCACTGTCAGGGCTACCGCCGCCGATCCGCTGGCGCAGCTCATCCAGTGCCATACCCCAGTCATGGGCAACCCGCTCCATGTCCGGGCCGATGTACCAGGTCTTCATCGCCGTGCCGGCCGCTTCGATGTTGCGCTTGGCTGTGGCGATGGGAGCCTGGAGATCCTGGCTGATGGCGTCTGCGGCGCCTGCCGCCTGCCGCAGTTCCTCGGGTGTGACCGAGATGCTGCCGTTGGACATAGCTCTGCGTTCCCCCTGTAGATCGAACCTGTTGGCGAAGTAGCCACAAGATCACGACGGTGAGGCTGGCAGAGCGGTTGCGGGGCAGTGGATTCCGGCTGGAAATCGCTGCTGGTAGAACCGCAGAAACGGCCCGCCCCAGACCGAGAGCTGGCGGGCGGGGCGGCTCTGGGGTGACCGCAGCAGCGAAGACGCCGATGCCCCTGTGGAGAGCGGCATCAGCTCCATCCAGGCGCTGCCGGGGCCGGTCTTCTCCTGGGTCACGTCGCCGTCGTTGTCGAGCCGGAGGGTTTGGCAGTGCTCGATGTCGCCGCTCAGACGTCTCACGGCCGCAGACAGACACACTCGGCGACTCCGTCACCACCGACTTCACGCCGAAAGCCTCAGTAGGAGAACCTCACCCCATGGCTGGCATAAGTGCAGAGACCCGCGCCCGCAACGAGGACGTCATTCGGGCCGCGATGGACCGGTTCCTCAAGGGCGACCTCCCGTCCGGCGGCGGGTGCGACCTGAAGACCCTGGCCGCGAAGCCGGGGTGACCCGCACCGCGTTCTACCCGAAGAAGAACCGCGACGGCACCGCCCGCCCTGGCCCCTACCAGCACCTCGCCGAAGAGTTCGACCGGCGCCTGCGCGCCCTCCAAGAGACCGGGTAGGTGTCGTCGACGCGCGGGTCGCGCAAATCGAGCGGCTCAAGGCACAGGCCGCCGAGCCCAAGGAACGCCTCACCAAGCGGGAGGCCAAGGTGGCGGAACTCACCGCGTTCAAGGAACTCGAGGTCTCTCGACTGGCCGCCCAGCACGACGAGATCCAGCGCCTACGCGAACAGACCGCGGCAGTCAGCAACATCCGCAGGCTTCCGGCCGACCGCGCAGGGTACGCGCCACACGGATCGCGTAACTGGGCCTCGCTTATCAAGCCGTTTCCCTACGGTAGCAGTCTGGAGATTTGCTAGAGGCGTGGAACTTGGGCAGGTCGTCGCGGAAAAAAAGATCTGTCGCTGCTCTGCACCGTGGACTTCATCGGCGGCCTTCTTTGAAACGATCAGACAGAATTTTCTGGTCAAAGGACTGCGATTCCCTGACCGTCCTAACTGAAGTGATCCCTCATACTGGCCGGGTTGGAAGGTCCAGTTGTCGGCCCAGAAGTTGAGTGTGGGCTGCTGAGGTTTGTCTTGGCTGACGATGAATGGGGCAGGATCGCTGGTCCAGTGATAGTTGACCTGGCCCGAAGCGGAATCATATACATATGTTCCGGTCTCGTGCCAATAGAAAGTCGGCTTCTTTAAAGACGAGATCGAGCCAACGGGAGTCAGTTGCAGATGTGCATCACGAATCACCTCAACATCCTGGGTCTTGAACCTGGTGGACACCGTCGGCTGAATCTGGAACACGGTTCCGTTGTCTACAGGTCCGATGCGCAACAAGTGAGGAAGTGTCACATCGATTCTGGGCTTCCGTTGGAGTTCTGTGAAGTTGTAGATCGAGAAGGCAAGCGCAACAACAGCAGTTAGTGTGGCAGCCCACTTGTGTACACTTTCGAATCGCGTTCTTCGGGGCTCCGTCGCCCTCTCATCCGTGCCGTTCACACTTATACTCTCTGCCGAGATCAGAGTCGTTGGCCTGCTGTGTTGCTCCATTTGACCAGAACGATTAACACCTGGTCCGCCAGTGAACCGCTCGCTCTCGCACTCGCCGATGCCTGCAACGATCCGATTGCGCAGCAGGTCGTCACCAACCTGCTGAACGGCCCACCCCGCCAGTGACCTTGGCCGGTCAAGGTTGCCGGTCCCCCGGCTGGAGTCGCGGGGAACGGGCACGAGCCCGGCTGCCGAGGCCAGGTGCCCGGCGTCCGCGTAGGCGGACATATCAGAATCGATGATTTCGGCCTGCGGGTGACTGCGGAAAGTCTCGCGGATCTGCTTGTCGATCCGATGGAGACGGTCGTCCAAAGCCAGGATCTGCGCCGCCAAGTCGGCGACGATCTGGGCGGCGACGTCCTCGCCGGGCAGCGTGGTCTGCTGGGCCTGAGCGGCTTCCAGGGCAGTGGCGGCGACCGTATCGGCGCCCCGAACACTGCGGTTGGCCAGCCAAGCCGTCAGTCGAGCCCGCCGCCGCGCCGGATGGTGGCGGGGATCTGGTAGCCGGTCAGCAGCACCAGCGCACCCTTGTGCGCCGAGTAGTCGAAAGCCCGCTCCAACGCGGGAAAGACGCCGCTGAGCACGTCGCGGAGCCGGTTGATCATCCGTACTCGATCGGCCACCAGGTCGGCGGGTCAGTCCGAGTGGGGCGGCGAAGACGGCGCGACGATGCGCCATGCTGGGTTTCTCCTGATCTCAATGGGTGAGGGAGCGGGCGGCCGGCCTTTGCCGGTGCTGCGGCCGCCCGGGTGTGCCCCGTCCCAGCCTGCGTCGCCAGGACGGGGTTCGGCTCACGCGGCCAGCCAGCGCGTGCCAGAGGCCGGGAGAGTCACGTAGTTGCTGGGGTCCACGGGAGTGCAGTCAAAGCACTCCAGGCTGCGCCCGCGATTCTTGGATACAGGCGCAGAGCACGCGTTCCGTGGCTGTCGTATTCCTGAGCAAGCAGGTCCGTCAGCCCCCTCGTACGTGGCTCTGAGACGTGCGAATTCGCCGGTCGACAGAGCGGCCCGTACGGGATGCTGCACGCGTGATCGAGCGAGAAGCCGCCGTTCGGGCTGTTGAAGAGCAACTGGAGCGCGACTATCAGCAGTGGCGGGCTGTGAGTGTGGACGCGATGCGGATGGCTGTGGTCCGTGTCGAGGAGCACGAACTGGTGTGGATCGTCTCCCGGCAGTCCGAGGAGTTCGCACGCACTCGGAACTCGGAGTACATGCTGGTCGACAATGGGCCGTACCTGGTCGACCGCGTCGACGGGGGACTACACCAGATCGGCGTCGTCTCTGCGGTGACGGGGGAGTGGGAGGCCGACTACCGAGCCCGGATACGTGGGCTATCGGTGCGCACAGCAGTAGACGATCTACACGATGCGCTACGCGGAGTCGCCGCTGCGCGCGGACGCATGCACGCTGTGCGGACACTGCGCCAGAGGCTGCCCGTGCTCTCGCCTGCGGAGGCCATCGACTACGTGGGCGCGTTGCTGGACGGTGATGCACCCGCGCGCCTCGTAGCCGTCGCCACCAAGGAACTCGTGGAGCCTCTCAACCCGGTACTTGCTGTGGAGAACATTCTGAGTGGGGCGGTGATCCGAGCCGGTCAAAGACCCAACGGATGACTGGAAAGCCAGTCGGCATGCCGATCGCGCATCCGGTCCCGTTCCTCGGGCGTAGCGAGGAAGACGTCGGCGCCACCGTCGTAGGGGTGGTGGATGCACTGCATCCTGATGTCGGTGATGAGGACTCCCGCCACCTTGTCGTCGGCGATGTCTCGGAGCAACTCGTCGATACAGCCGCGCCGCCAGGGCCGGCGGGCGGCGAAGAGGTGGCAGTACGTGCGGAACTCAGGGTCAGGATCGTCCTTCACCAGCAGACTCTGCCAATACCTCGCGACGGGTGGGAATGACGGAACCTCGGCTTCGGTGGTCCAGAGCGGAGTGATCACATACACGTCCGCACCAGCGAACAACTCATCGAGGACGGTGTTGTAACGCTCCAGGACAACGGTGTACTCGCTCTCGTCCTCGGCGTACCGCTTCGACTCCGGCAGGCTGTGAAAACGTACCCAGACATCCCGATACGGGTCACGGAGCTTGTACCCCACCGGAGGGCAACTGGGCCAACGCTGCTGCCACAGCTCCGTCAAAGCCGCCTGTCCGCCTCCAGACACCCGCCGCACTCGTCCTCTCGCGTATGAACCTACCGACGACCATGATGCCGGGGCTCACCCACACGAGAGAAACCGACTTCTTAGCTGTCGCTTCGCCGGCTGCTGATGGAGTCGGTCCAGTTGGGCTTGACGGGCAGATGTCGAAGGACGAACTGCACGCCGCTTCGCAGCCGGTGGCGAGCTCGCGCAGGGTGTCGCGTTCGTCGCAGTCGACGGTCAGGGACCAGCGGAGTTTCGTGCCGACCCAGTCGGCGAGGTAGGTGCACTGGGTGTCTGTGGCCGGCGGCATCCACTGGGCCGGGTCCTGGTCGGCTTTCTGTCGGTTGCTCCTGGCAGTGACGGCGACGAGGGAGCGTTCGGCGTCGAGGTCGTTGGCGTAGGACTGGCGGCGGGCGGGGGTCCACTGGGACGCGCCGCTGTCCCAGGCTTCGGCCAGGGGCGCCATGTGGTCGATGTCGAGACCGGAGGGACCGTCGACGACCTTGTCGTCGTAGTAGGAGAACCAGCTCCCGCCAGTGAGCTTGCAGCCTGGGCCGATGGTGGGTGGGTCGAGGGCTTCGTCGATGAGGACTTCGGCTCGGGTGTTGCAGCCGTCCTTGTCCTCGTCGATCCAGTGGCGGAACTTGGTGCGTTCGTAGCCGTCTCGGGACTCGGCGGCTTGGGGGAGGGCTTCGATGGCGTCGTGGAGACTGAGGGTCTCGGCGGCGTGCGCGGGGGTAGCGGTGGTGAGGGGGAGCAGGGCGAGGGCCGCGGCGGCGAGCGGGCGGGCAGCCGTCTTCATCAGGGGTATCGCCGAGGTGAGCCCAGAAGCCGCCAATAGTTGATCTTGGTGTTCTGGCCAGTCCGGCCGTCACCCGTTCGGCCCAGTGTCGTTGGGGGTGATGTTGACCATCGTCTGGGCCCGGGGCGGGATTGTGACCTCGATCGAGCGGACCGCGTATCCGCGGTTCAAGCGGCTGATCACCGCGCATGAGCTGCATCTGTTCTTCTCGCCGACCCGGGAGGAGGCGGCGTGGGCGGCTGAGCGGATGGATTCTGACGGCCATCAGCTGGCTTTGCTGCTGGCGTTGAAGTCCTATCAGCGGATGGGCCGGTTCCCGAAGTCGGACGAGTACCCGGAGATGGTGGTCGATTTCGTCCGCCGCGCGGTGGAGTTGCCGGAGGGTACGAAGCCGTTGTGGGCAACGGGCCGGACGGCCGAGCGTCAGCGCACGGAGGTGCGCCGCCGGGTTGGGGCGACGTACGACCAGGCCGGGGCCCGCAGGGTCGCGGAGGCGTCGATCCGGAAGGAGGCCGCGGCGAAGAACCGCCCAGCCGATCTGATCAACATTGCGCTGGAGAAGGTGGTGGAGGCCGGGCTGGAGCTGCCGGCGTTCTCCACCTTCGACGCGATGGCCTCGACGGTCCGCAGGGAGGTGAACGCCGCGATCTGCGCGGGCATCCACGACCGGATGAGCGCGCCTGAGCGGGCGAGCCTGCTGCGGCTGCTGGAAGAGCGGGAAGCGGACGGCACCACGCCCTACAACCGGGTGAAGAAGCCTGCCCAGGCCCCGAGCTGGTCGCACTTCAAGCAGCTTCTCACGCAGCTGGACTGGGTCGACGCCCTGGGCGACACCGCGGTGTGGATGGACGGCGTCGCCTCACGGAAGATCACTGACTTCGCGGGCGAGGCGGACTCACTGGACGCCTCCGAACTCAAGGCGTACGCGCCGGTTAAGCGGGTCGCGCTGGTGGCGTGCCTGGTGCACAAGGCGAGGATGCGGGTCCGTGACGATCTGGCGACCATGCTCTGCAAGCGCATGGGGACGAAGGTCAAGAGGGCGAAGGAGGAGCTGGAGGCGATCCGGCTCGCCGAGGCGGAGATCACCGAGGCGCTGATCGGCAACTACCGCAGCGTGCTCAAGGACATTGATGAGGATGGTCCGGCTCACGTCGCGCTGGCGAAGGCCGGCGAGATGACCGCCGAGGCCGTGGCCGCCCTTGAGGGGCTGGACGAGCAGGCGCCGATCGAGGAGATCGCCCGTCGCCTGGGCGGTGAGGTCTCCCCGGCTGTCCTCGCTCTGACGAAGGCCCTGCTGGTGCAGTCCGGCGGGCTCGGAACGGTCACGAAGACCGTGGAGGGCTTCGGCGGGTTCGCGAAGCAGTACGAGCAGATCGAGAAGGTCTCTGCCCATCACGGCAACTTCTGGGAGGTGCTGCTGTACGGGCAGATCGGCCGGGACCGGGCGCTGATGTTCGACCTGGCGGAGAAGCTGGAGTTCACCGTCACCTCGGAGGACGGGCGGGTGCTGGACGCGCTCGCGCACGCGCAGCGCAACGAGGCCGCCCGTGGCGAGTACATCAGCGCGCTCGGCGAGGACGGGGAGCGGGTCGACATCTCGTTCGCCACGCAGAACTGGCAGAAGGCCGTGGTCGACAGGAGCAGGCCGGGGCAGTTCGTCCGCCGGCACTTCGAGGCGATGGTCT